>JAYTSJ010000238.1:0-5754 GCA_043745725.1 Gammaproteobacteria bacterium
GTTACCCTTTCAAATATCCAACTAAGACTTTTTCGCATCTCGACCAGTTTCTTTGTATGGCCTTCGCGCAACTGACTTATCGCGAGGGTTTGCGCGACATAGAGACCTGCCTGCGCGCTCACCAAGCCAAACTCTATCATCTAGGCAGGCAAGTTCATGAAGTGCAATCCAAATTACCTGACTGGAAAGCCCTGCGTATACGTCGGCATGACTGGCTTAGACCCTGATGTACGCTTTGATAAGCACAAAGCGGGCATTCAATCCAATTCACTCTTCCAAAAGTTGAGCTTTTTCCCGCTATTCAGTGGAAATTGCATAATTTATCAATGATGAAAGTCGATAAACGAAAACAGGCGTTAGCGGTGCTTGAACGTGCTTTATATTTTGGGTCTTCGTAAATTTACGTATATTTGAAGTTTGGAGAAGCTTTTAGTCGTACTTTAAATATGTTGATTTGCTGTTTTTTTGGTGCCCAATTTACATGATTGATTGTGGAATTTCAATTCCCAATTACTGATGGACATAGGCCTTCACTTTCGACCCCATGTGGGAGCTCATCCATCAAGATTGAGTGGCAACAATGGGGTGGGCTAAAGCTTCCTACAGGTTTGGCAAAACAACTTCAGTTATTAGCTAATAAGAGGATAAAAAATACCGAATTACGCCCACTGAATTATTCAAATGAATGCATGATTAATCCTTCTCCCATGGTTAGCACTAATTCAACATATAGCGTTTTACGCCCGACAATAACTGCAAGCGCTGGCCGATTATCCTTGCGTTGCTTAGCGAGTTTATTCCACTCGTCTCGATCTATCCCAGACGGTTTAGGGTGGTCTTCAGGGTGTGTATGCCACTCTCCAACATAACGGATGACACCCCTACTGCCCTGCCAAAGTAATAGAGCGATTGAACGGTGACCAAATGGCATTCGTTCAAAGAAAAATCTAAAACGTTTATCCCATGCAGTCGGAGTCGTTGCTTCTGTGACGAAAATGTTTGACCCATGAATCGTTCCCAACAGCAGTCCTCCGGCTTCAAAATCCGAATCAACTCTTTGTATATGACGCTCAAAAATCTCAAGTACAGGGTCGGAAAAGTGCAAAAGAGGTGATAGATCTGAGGTTGTCCAGGAGCTTAAGAATTGCATGCGGGACAGTTTTTCTGCTTAGGTGGATCACAGTTTACAGTGGCGAGCTGGAAATTATTGTCAATGAGTCTAGTTTGTAATGACGGGGTATGCGAACTGTTTGCCCAATTCATGACCATCTCAGCTCCGAGACTTGCCGCTTGGACAGATACAGTTGCTGGAAAAGGGACATATAAACCTTCGCATCCATGACCCGCCATCAAATTTGGCATACTTCCAATAACGGTTTGAAACAATCCATTTTTATTGGCTTCGTACAAACATCGAAAACAGGCCCCTTCGGAATTTTTGTGAAGTAATGCGCGTACAGCAACTCCAGGCCCATCAATCCAGACAGATAACATTGTTGTGCTTTTCAAGTACTGCTCACATAGCCAGTGACCTAAAGATTCCTCACCAGTAGCATCAATCAATAAATCCAATTTACCTAGCTGTGCCTGCATTACATCGACAGGTAAAGCGCGAATATCGGCGCCAGGATTAAGACGTTTTAACTCATCAGACATTCCAGTTGCCTTATTGGCGAACAAATTTGGAAATCCAAGACGATGCCGTCCAATATTTTGTGGAAGCAAAATATCTGAATCTATCAAGATTAATTGACCTCTGGAAGTGCCTGCGCCAGACTTAACCAGCATTTCAGCCAAATAACCACCGATTGTGCCGCAGCCTACAATGGCAATTTTATTTCCAGCGAGTGTTTTACTCCCAGGTATATTACGTTCAGCCATATACCTGTCATCAATTCTGATAACTGATACAGAGGATACTTTTAGGTTATAAACAACATCTCTACGCCTTGAAAGTTTACTTTTACCATCTTGATACTTGGCGCGGTTGTAGAACACTGTGAAACCGTATGTAAGAAGTGGGGACTCTATTAAAATCAACGCGCCATTGGCTTTTGTCGCTGCTCCTTCTTGTATGCGTTGTTCAATTTTTTTTCTGCATCTATAATCAAGCAATCCTTGCCAAGCAATAATATCTCTTACAGTTTTAGGTGGCCAAGATGTTGTATGTGGCCTTGGTTTTGCACTTGTACGAATGCGGTAAGTAATTATTGTATATTCGGCAAGATTATAGCCAAGGGCTTTAAGTTTTTTGCCTGTGCGAACTTCATCATCGGTCACAACTGACATTAAGCCGTTTCTAGTTTTAACCACCAATGTTTTCTGCTTACCTAGATTCTGCTCTTGCATATCGACTAGGCATAACTCCTCACCTCCCCAATATGCATAAAACTCCTCCTCTAGGTCTTGGATCATATTTCCTTTGAGTATTTGCTCAAGAACTTCCTCAGCACGTTTTATGCACGCTAGAGTTTGACCAGCAGGATCAAATATATCCAGAACAACACTGCCCTTTGCTATATAGCAAAGATGACCATCATTCCCTAGATGTGGTACAACCGACGGTAATTTTGCTGGAATTTCCAGAAGCCGTATTTTGGGTAACTCAATGAAGTTTGGATCAAGCTCGATTTCGCATGCACAAGCGTCTGTTGTTGAATGCAATAAATGGCCGTAAAGCTTGAACCAGCCTATGTCTGTCTTACTGGCATAGGTGAAGCCGACTTGTTTTAATGCGTATATAGCACTTTCAATTTTAGAAACCGAATCCGTCATCCAGCTTTTGTACGTCCCACTAACTCACTGGGTCCCGCTATTGCTGGCGCCGATAAAATTGTAGCTGCTACTGACACTTGTGATACACGATCAGGTTCATTCGGAAATCGAGTTCCAAATACATCGCGCATCCATGTGCAAGCTTGAGCACGGTTTCCTGCATTAATCGCTCCACGAAGCATTTTTTCTAGGGTTTCGAATGCTGTCGCGGCATCTTCAACGCCACTCTGACCAAGTCTGTCTGTAAGAGATTCAGACTCATCGATTGGATTGTTAATCCCACGTCGAAGTTGATCTGGCAGAGCAGTAAGTACCTCAAGCAATGCTAAATCGTCCCGTCGATCACGTTTCTCAAAAATAGGCGCTACTGCTGCCATTATCAGGATAGAGGATGGGCCACCACTAGGCCACTGCCAATCACGAAATGCTTTGATGTAGCGTACTACTCTACGAAGTTGCTCACCTTTTGCATCTATTTCACCAAGAAACCACTCTTTCACGGGACGAGGATCTGAGCTCATCCAATTCAATTCCCGATGTGCAAGTAAAACCTTATCACTTGGTAAAGCCGTCCAGGCATCGTGCTCAGCTCTAACCACAGCCTCCGCCAAATTCACATACCCATAGCTGTCGATGGACGCCTTGACCAAGTGTTTAAACTCATCGTCAGGAATGGCATACAAAGGAACGTCAACATGAGCATATTTAGAAATGACTATACGAATACATGTTGGTTTATCCGTCACGAGTTCCCAGTTGCGTTCATTGACCAAGTCTTTAAGCGCCTCTTCAACGACAGAAAAAAATACGACAGCAGCAATGCTAGGCTTTATGGTTTGAGACACAAAACTTAAGGGTAAATAGCAGCCATCGTCTAGATCAGCCTGTTGTGGATGTTGCGCTGGTGAATTTAAGGTTTTATAAGCCCAGGAACCTTGGGTAAAAAATCGCGGCTGAGGAATATCATCTGTAAATCCCTTATCTCTGAGTACACGCGGTATTCCTGATCGCAAGCAATTGCGCACGGCAGTTCTTGCTTCAGCGATGTACGCTTTCTGCGTCAAATCCAAATCAAGTTCATTATGTAGACAGGTATTGCTGTCTTCACTGGTATAAAAAAGTGGGCTAAGGTTTAGCATCATGCCTCCAAAATTTTTTTGTTAGGGCCATGGAAGAAAGTAGGGGTGCTGGCCATATGTGCACGAAAAGGTTGAAAAAGTGGATCGCCAAGCGCTCTTTGGGCAGCATGAGTCGCTCTATCTTTTAATGTGTTTGTTGCCCCAATCGAGACGCTATCCAGTGCCTTTACGTCGAGGCTTTGATCTGGAGTAGCTTTATCATCAATTTGGTAATAGCTAGCTCCTAATGACTGCCGTAACATGTAATCAACTGATGATTCTTGTGCGGAAATTACTAAATCAAAGAGTCCTCCACGCCACTTCCCAAATCCACGATCCAAGCTAGCACTGCCGCGGACTGTGGCACCAATTGTCATGGTACCGATTGCCAGAACTCTGATTTGAGCATTCTTGTCAGGACTCAAAAAAGTTCGAACTTCGTGAAGTCCAAAGAGGCCAGGCGCATTGCCTACTAATCCCCCATCAGCAAACACACCTCGTGGATTGCGAGATAGAGGCAAATACACTGGTGCAGCTGAGGTAGCTAAAGCCACGTCGACAAGCCTCATGTGATGATCAAGTTCGAAGCTTAAATGGTGTGGGGTCTTAAAGAATTGACCACGACCAGTCGAATAATTCACCGCGGGTATAAGCACTCGATGCTTCAGTTCGCCTATCGTCTTCTCCCCGAAGCGCTCAGTGAGTACATTCTTCAATCCCTCGGATGAATGTTTAGCTGTAAACCAAAATCCTAGCAAACGTCTTAGAAGGTCACGGCAACCAAAGATGCGATTACCATTTTCCTCGAATAACGCCTGAAGTTGACTAGCAGGTATTTCATCGGCTAACCCAAGTGCCAATATTCCGCCGACCGATGTCCCGCAAATAAGATCAAAATGTGAAGCAATCGGTCGCCCCAACGCGCGCTCAAGCTCGGCGAGTACTGTGGCAGTATATAGGCCACGATAACCGCCACCAGATAGCGCAAGGACATGAAAGGTAGGTGTTTCGGACATTGATTACCCCTTAGGTGGGAATTCATCGTTGCCGTAACTATCTTTGTCGCGAATACGTCCATCTGGCCTATGAATAATAAGCTCTGAATGCTGATTACGCGCGATTTCACGTGCTGCATCCACTGCTTCCTGCTGTGTGCTATGCACGGATGTTGCTTTTTGATTGCCTGCACCTTTGACCGCCCAGTCGCCTTGATGCGGAACTACGTGTTGATTCTTGCCTGCCATGATTAATCTCCTAAAATTCAAACCGCCATTGTTTTTCACCCTATATCTTTATTGCATACAAACTAACTTTAACGCATAATATGTTGCTTACGTAAGCAACATGCTATTTTATACTTTAATCAATTAATTCAATGTATTTTATTAAAATGTTGTCCAATCAGACAACATGATACCAGCATTTTTTGAATGTTGCAACTACCTTATATTATTTGTAGATTGCGTTTAAAATATTACGGTAAACCCAGCTAATTTTGGCTAGGCCACCCCTTATACGAGGAATGTATTAAATGTCACAAACAGGACTTGGCGTCGCCCTAAAGATGCTACGTGAAAAACGAACCCTATCGTTACGTGAAGTTGGTGAACTATCTAAAATTGACCACGCCTACGTACATCGATTAGAAACAGGTGAAAAAACAAATCCATCTCAAGATCTTGTTGATAAATTATTGAAGGTATTAAAACCTGGCGAGCGAGATATAACTTTCGTTAAATGGCTCGTTGATCATGCAGATACAGACCCTGATTTGGTTGAGTTTGCAATAAATGATCCACAAGTTGCCATTCATGAATTTACAGCAGCCGCAGGAATCAGGCATAGAGGAACTTCAAGGCCC
>JAYTSJ010000239.1:0-13571 GCA_043745725.1 Gammaproteobacteria bacterium
TCACCAATAATTGTCAAACGCATCGGAAAAGCCGATGGCAAGTTAGTGGGAAAAACGCAAGTGCGGGCTTATTGGGCCGGCGCATTTGAAGCCTATCCAAATCTCAGGTTTCAGCTTAAGAATGTTTTTGTTGGTGTGACCTCTGTTACCATTTTGTATATTGGTGCAGCGGGTGGTCTGGTTACTGAAACATTTATTTTTGATAGTGGCCTGAGCGTTGTGAAAGCTTACGCAAATTATGAATAACTTTATAGGTGAAAAAAATGAAAGCTTCTGGAGAGTTTCAAGTTAGTTTAAAAGTAATAGATTCCTATGCTGCCGGAATAGAAGGCATTAACCTTGGCCGTATGACTATCGATAAAATATTTTCAGGTGCCTTAAATGCAACAAGTAAAGGTGAAATGCTAAGCGCCTTGACCACCGTAAAAGGTTCCGCTGGTTATGTTGCAATAGAGCAGGTTAATGGCATTCTATCAGGTAAGAAAGGCAGTTTTGTTTTGCAACATTTTGGCACTATGCATCGTGGTAAAGATAATTTAATACTTGAAGTTGTACCAGATTCCGGAACCGGAGAATTAAGTGGCCTTGCCGGTAAAATGTCCATTAAAATGGACAATGGAAAACATCTTTATGAAATGGAGTATGAGTTGGCGGAAAAATAAAAATGTGCGGAGGTTGTTAAACATTGTTAAATAATAATTTTTTTTCGTTTAATTGCTACCCTCAATTTTTTTATTGAATAGTTGATATTGCAGTTGCTTTTATATCGAGTGACTTACCCATGAATACACTGAGCTGATGTTCAGGGTAACTACCGAAGGGTCCGCGCCGCGCATAGCCTTGCCTACTGTAGAACTTCAGCGCCTCTGGCTGATATGGTCCAGTTTCAAGCATAAGCACTCGGCACCCTGATTCGTACGCACTGGCTTCCAAAACGGCGATGATTTGCTGCGCAACACCTTCGCCTCTCGCTTCCGGACGCACATACATGCGCTTTACCTCACCGTATGCATCGTTCAACACAATTGCGCCACAACCAAGAGTAGCGCTCCACTCGTCGCGCGCGACGACGAATAGCACGTTGGGTTTGGAAAGCGACGTTAAGTCGAGCGCATATCGTGCCTCTGCTGGATACAGAGAGTCTTGGTACGCATCAAGATCGGCGATAAGTGCGATGACATCTATCTGGTTGGGTGACTCTTGTTTGACCTGCATTCTCGATCTCTAATACCTAATCGGCTAGGCGCCCGACAATTTTTTTATGGAATGTACTTACTCAGTTATGCCCAATTCTTTTGTAAAGGCTTCACCAACGTCACAGTATTTTTGCTTGGACTTAACTTCTTTTGAAAAGGTAAAAGCATAGGGTGGAATGCCTGCGATGCCCTCTTTATTTTCAATTAAGAAGTAGTATGTGAAAGTAACAAGCTCTGAATTTACATATGTTCCACCAAACTCGCGATCAGCTTTTATTAGCGTTGCTGGAGTTTTACTGTTACCGCGCAAAAGTCGAAAATCATGTAGCAGACAATCTGCTCCGCCGCTAACAGACAAACTAAAAACTTCATTTTCATTTAAAGCCAATGGAATAATATTTAACTCGCCGCTAGTTAGTGTTATATAAAATGAAACAACTTCAAAGCTATGAGCGTTGTAATTTTCACGATGCCCGGAAATGATAATACCTTTTTGACCTTGCCCATTATAATCAACATTAATGAGCCCGTTATTGTGAGGAATTACATTGGATACCCTTGGGGCAGAAAAAATAGAGTTGCTGATTAGGCAAGTAAATAAAAATATATTTTTCAAATTCATGATCAGCCTAACGCCGAGCTAAGCGGTAGTTTGTGGGTTGTGGTTTTGTTGAATACTTTAGCGCAACAAAACCATAAAGCTACGACTTAAAAACTGTCCAAGGAGTGGAACAGGTGCGTGAGCGACTTGTATGTGGCGAGGTTTTAGCACGGTTTTACGTTAATTTGTTTAGGCCAATTATAAGCCAACACAAGTATAAAAATAGTTGTACTTATTTCGACAACACTAAAGAAAATATAATGAAGACTTAGTTTGTCTACAAATAAACTCCCGCCTTGAATTATCGTCATTAACATAGCGACAACTATGTTAGATATTCGATTAACACCATAATTAAGGTACTTTGACAAAACGATCATTAACATAGGCAGCTCTAAAATGAATGCAAATGTTAATAAAAAACCTTCTGTTATTTTCGTTCCGCCGACAGAGCCGGTAAGAAGCTTTTCAAGCTCCGGCGCATGCATAAGTGTAAATATGTCACAAAAGATATAATTTACAGTATCAAATACCCAGAGAGTGGATAGAAGGCTTTTGATTTCAAAATTGGTGAATAACATAATAGTCTTCCTTCCGACTTCGCTTTTTCAATATCACACGTATTGGTGTAATTTGGGAAAGTGCTATCGCGAGCAATGCGACAATGACTGCCCAAAAAGACCAATCTACATAAAGTGGAGTTGCGGCACTTTGCATTAATTATTCTCCGTGAATATTTTATAGCCTAACAGTTTAGTAGAAAGTATCGACTATATATCCTGTAAGTTTTATTTCCTACTATTTTGATGTGTATGAATGCAGGTTTCTATTGATTTGGATAAGGGGCTATAACGCGGAGGGTCTTAGGTTTTACTTTTTCGAAAATCGGGGTCAGTTTAGAATGAATTTAGTTTTATACTGGCCCCAATTTTTAGATGATAAACTTGAAGCTTACGCGGCGGCTGATTGATGATGGTGCGAGGAATGGAAATCAGCGGCGGCATATTGTGATTGGATAATTGTCTGTATTTCTTCTTCGCGCTAATGAGATACGTCGATCATCATTAGCAGTTCGCCGCTGTTAATCGCACTTTCAAATTGCTCTAGGCGAGAGTTAGGGAGGCTTACGCCAATCATTACCGCAGTCCATGCTCCGACGCCGGCTCCGCCAAGTGTCATGGCTAGTATTGCGCCCCCGGCAAGGGTGAGGCCTAGAGGGGGGAATGCAACTGCAACCAGCCCCGCAAGCATGCCGGATAAGCCACCGACCGCTGTACCCCGACTTATAGCGGCAACCAGATCGCTCCTATGGGCTATATCTGCCTCTGGGAGATCTTCTAGCGAAACCTCTGGATTGGCTATTATATGTATGTGGCTCCAATCGATATGTGCGAGCAGCAAGTCATGTACAACAGACTTGGTGACATTCACGTTAGGCAGTAGCAAATGAATACGTTTCATAATTTTCTCCGGATGAAGATATAAAATCAGTGACGACTATTTACACTCTAGTTACTTGTCTTCTAATGACGCAAATACCAGTCTGCGCTTTTATATGAGCCATGTCTGTTCGGTGCCCAACATACTTTCAGAAAACTCGTTAGGAGCTGCTTTCTACAGATGATCGATGGATATAGTTGCGCTGGTAGTCTTTGTGCTTGTATTGCCGTTGCACTCCGGTCGTCAGTGACCTCCATACACACTCAATAAATTCCAGATGTGGTAAAGATTTGTAGTGGATTAACGGTGATACTGGATGCGCTATCACCCGAAAACATAACGCCTATTAAGGCCAGGGCGCGGGGTTATCATTGATGTATTGCGGGCCACCTTCTGCTGGTTCGAGTTCGCGATGTGGTGCATCGCCACCACCGCTGGCAATCTTGCAAATGTTTTCTCGCACTGTTTCAAAGTCATGGGTAAATAACGGTGAAACATGTTTGGGTGATGTTGCAACTGCCCAAGCAATAAGTTCATTAACCCTTCGTTCAAATTCGCTAACGAAAATAGCGTGCTCTGTTACATCAGTTGTCTCAGACATTTTGTATTCCTTAAAAATCTCAGTTAGAGTTGCGAAAAATTTAAATGATCAGCAATAAAAATATTTAAAAATAAAAACCTATTTGAAAATTAATTCAGCAGCGTACGAATACTTTTAATGGTTGCTTAATACTGGGTGTTAATAATGTCGTGAAATGCACACTGGTTCGGTACGTTAACTAACGTTTAATTGGATGTAAATTTTTAAGATTTTGTCGGTTATCGGGAGCTGATTGCGTCTGACAGGTATTAGCCCTCTACTTTATGGATTCTTGATTTGATCAGCTTTTTGATGTATTAGCCTGCGGCAATGAAAACGTTTTCATTGCACAATAGCCCTCCTTTTTTCTTGGCTTGTATCAATGAAAACGTTTTCATGTGAGGGTCGATTTATTTATCCTGTGATGATGTAAGCAATGGCGAACTATTTATTTGTTTAACCAAAAATAAAGCGTTATTCTGCTTGGACGGCAATGCTCAATAGGGTTCTAAATAGGGCGTTAGGTTAGTAGGGTTGTAGTATTGATACATAATAATAACTGTGTGTTTTCGCGAAATTGAATGTGAGTTTTCCCCCATAATTTGTATTAACTAAGAATAAATAACTATGAAAAAAATAAACCAAATTCTATCCAGTTTTTCATTGGCACTGATATTCGGAAGTGTGGCTGTAGATGCTGCGTACAACCCGGCACCTGTTCAAAAAAGCATTGGTAATAAAGTTTATGTTCATCTTATGCCCTGGTTTGAATCCAAAGAATTTTCTGGCTATTGGGGTGGGCATTGGACTATGGCCAACAGAAATCCTGATGTGATGGATGCTTCTGGCCGTAGAGATATTGCAACTTATTATTATCCTTTAATTGGCCCTTATGCTTCGGCTGATTCTGATGTCATTGAATATCAATTATTATTGATGAAACTTTCGGGTGTTGATGGTGTTTTAATTGATTGGCCGGGCACCACTAACGCGTTTGATTATGCGAGAAATCGTCAAAATGCTGAAGCAGTAATTAATAAAATAGGGCAGGTCGGTCTCGAGTTTGCAATTGTCTATGAAGATAACAATATTACCTTGGCTAACGTTGGTGACAAGCTTGGTCAGGCGCGCAACGATATGTCGTACTTGCGCGATAATTATTTTAATAAAGCTACTTATATAAAAATTAATAATCAACCTTTAATGTTGGATTTTGGCCCGCAGACTTTTCAAACTCCAAGCGACTGGACGAATATTTTTTCAGTGCTAAGCACAAAACCTTATTTTCTAACCTTGTGGTATGAGCATGGCGAGGGAGGAGCGAACTCGCAGGGAGAGTTTGCTTGGGTATATCAAGACGGCACTCCGTACTTAACGCACCTTACAAATTTTTATCAAAGCGCTACTAATTACGGTTTAAAAATGGGTGCAGTTGCGCCGGGGTTTAATGCATTTTATGCCGCTGGTGGATGGGGAAGTAACCCTTTTGTTATCGAGCATAACGGCTTGGGCACTTTTCAGGCAACGCTCGATTTGGCCATTAATAATGGCTCACCGCGTATTCAAGTCGCAACTTGGAATGACTACGGCGAAGGTACCGACATTGAGCCGACACGCGAATTTGGTTACGGTTATCTCACATCTATGCAGCAACGTTTAGGCGTAAATATGGGCCAAGCTGATTTGGAATTGGTGGCTGAACTTTACAAACAAAGAAAACAATACAAAGGCAACGCAACTGAACAAACGCGCTTAGACAACGTTTACAATTATTTACTGTCTTTACAAATTAGTGCAGCGCGTAGTTTGTTAAATGGTGTTGTTACACCACCTACAGGTGTTGTTAACTTATATCAACATTGTGATTTTGGCGGTTACACTGCGGCGCTGAAAGAAGGTACTTATACCTTGGCGCAGTTGAATGCCTTGGGTGTACTTGATAACGATGTATCCTCATTAAAAGTTCAAGCCGGTTATCAAATTCAAGTTTTTAACGAAAATAATTTCACGGGAGCAAGCATCGTAAAAACTGCTGATGATAGTTGTTTGGTGGATGATGGTTTTAATGATGTGATTACCTCTGTCGTTGTTTCTAAAGTTGTTTCAAACAGCTGGTCTACGCAAATTGAAGCTGAAAGTTTTGTATCCATGAGCGGTATTCAAACAGAAAATTGTTCTGAGGGTAGTTTAAATGTTGGTTGGATAGATGCTGGTGATTGGATTGTTTGGAATATTAATCTTCCTACAACCGGTACTTACAAAGTGGAGTATCGCGTAGCGGGTATGAATGGCGGTTCGATTCGGCTTGAAAAGGCTGGCGCCAATCCTATTTACGCTACTATCAATGTACCTAATACCGGCGGCTGGCAAACCTGGCAAACTATTTCACACACGGTGAGCTTAACTTCCGGTCAACAACAAATTGCCATTTATGCGCCGGCAGGTGGTTACAATATCAACTGGATTAAATTTACCAAGCTATAAAATAGCTGTTAAATAGATTGGTTAAGAAAATATAGTGCTTTATTGTTTTGTTTAATGCCAAGCCTCCTGATGATTCAGTGAGGCTTTTTTTATTGTTGATTTTTAAACAATAAAAAACCCCATACAATCAGGCTCCATTGGGTTTTTTAAAGAAAGAAATCCTGGGGGCTTGCCTCCGAGTCTAGGTAGGCAAGTAATAGCTCGTCCATTTTTTTAGGTGTTAGGCAGTAGCTATATTGGCTTAACAACTGGACGGGCTAAACACGATACAGTTGAGGGGAAGACCCTTAACTTAAAAAGATAACTAACTTAAAAAAGACAGCAAAAGAAACCCAACGGATTTTTGCTGTGTGCAACACTCACTATGTAAGCAAATACTATCAGTGTTACGAACCACAATATTTTACGAATAGTTGGGTTAGGATGTTTGAATGTAAGTACTCCGAGAACAATATAAGCCACCAATGCAATCAGCTTGGCGAGCAGCCAGGGTTGTTCTAGTGGCGACAAGTTGAGTACTACGACTAATCCAATTCCCGTGCCGATTAATAACGTATAGAGAATATGCGGGGCTATTTTAAAAATTTTGTGACTGGCTGCGTTTGACTTGCGCATCATTAATATTCCACGCACGAAAAAAAGGATAAACGCGATGGCGATGATAAGTAAATGGCTGTGTTTAAGAATGGCGTACATGGTTGAATCCTTAGAGAATAATAATAGTTGTTTAGGCGCTTAATGCTTTGCCGACCAGTGCCAGAATTGAGTCTGATAAGGGTAGTTTTAAAGCTGCTTCATGGCCTTTGCCGGACATTTTGTTCCAGGTTTTTTGTAGGATATCGATGAGCTTTGCTTCATCGTGTTTTGTAGCAAAATCTTCCATATAATATTCAAGAAATACCAAACAGATAACGTCCTCCAGTGTTTGTACTTCTTCATCGCGCTTTAAGCTGCGTTTCAGTAATAAATCTTTTACGCGTTGGATGGTGTCGTTGTTATATCCGTTAGCAGCAAGTATTTCGCCCGCAGTTTCACCGTGGAATGCGGCTAAATCTAATCGCCAGCGTTTATAACCTAGGCGATCCATAGGGTAATTACTGCGTGGAATTTTCCAGCGGCAAATGTGTTGGCTGCGCGCTGCTAGCTGTAAAACAGTGGAGGCTTCGGGGTAGAAGCTATCTAGCTTGGCACTCATGCGTTGGCCATAAATGAGCTCTTTGGCGATGGCGATTCCATCCGCCAGCTCAATATTCGGGTCTTGTGCGTTGGCGGCATCAAATGCGGCGAGAGTTTTGCTGAGTTGAGCATTGTTTGTTTGTTCGTTGACTGGAGCCATAAATTATTCTGCACCTTTGGCAAGTTGTTGTAATGCGTTCATATCGTTAATGATAATTTCCTTTTTGTCGACACCGATTACTTTACCTTTTTGTAAACGAGTAAAAATTCGGCTGACAGTTTCGATGGTGAGACCTAAAAAATTGCCGATGTCAGTGCGCGACATAGGCAATAAAAATTCGTTGGCTGATAAGTTGCGGCGGCTGTTGCGGCTGGAAATGCTTAGCAATAAAGATGCAATTCGCGCTTCGGCACTGCTTTTGCCGAGTAGGGTAATGATTTGTTGCTCTTGCGTGATCTCTCGGCTCATTAATTGAAAAAAATGACGCTGTAGGCTGGGTAGTTTTAAGCTTAACTCCTCCAGTCGGTTGAACGGAATTTCGCACACCGAGGCGGTCTCCAATGCGATAACCGAATTGGTGTATTGGTTGTCGGCTAAGCCATCCATACCCACTATCTCACCCGGCAAATAAAAACCCGTTACCTGTTCATCACCATTATCACCCATGGTTAAGGCCTTTACCGCACCTGAGCGTATGGCATAGACTGAGCTGAATGCATCCCCGGCCCTAAACAGATAATCACCCTTTTGTAAGGGTCTGCTGCGCTGGATAATCTGATTGAGGCGGTCAATATCTTCAATGTGTAGGCTTAGGGGTAGGCAAATGGTGTTTAGGCGGCAGTTGCCGCAACTCACTTTTTTATCATGAGGGCAATGAGCATCTGTTTTTTTTGCGATCGGCCGAGAGTGGATCATATAATCAAGCCTTTCATCATAGTGGCTATTGCGCTGGTGCGCTGAGCAGCCGAGATTGTTACAGCTTTCTAGGAGGGGGTAAATAGTTCATTTCGGATATGGCATTTTGGCACTTTAATACCATTACATTGCGGATCTTAGGGTAAAGGCCAAAATTAAGCCTTTACTTAACGGGTTGGTGGGCATATAGTTCGCCCGCTGGCCAAATTGCAGCGTGAACAATTGTCGTGTTTAACGGCTCTTGGTTCACACATTATTTATGGTAAGTCACATCCGTTGTTCTAGCAGTTTCTATTAGTACCTCGATGCTTCTTCATAAGTAACACCGATCTGTCAGCATTAATTTCAATTTATTTAAGATCACCGAGGTTTATTATGGCTAGAAGTTCTGGCACAGTTAAATGGTTCAACGAATCAAAAGGTTTTGGTTTCATCGCTAGCGAAGCTGGCCAAGACGTATTCGTTCACTACAGCGCAATCACTGGCGGCGGATTCAAAACTTTGGCCGAAGGCCAACGTGTTGAGTTTGACGTTAAGCCTGGCCAAAAAGGCCCGCAAGCTGAGAACGTAATTGGTCTGTAATTCTTCGGAATAACAGCTAATTAAAAAGCCGCACTTAGTGCGGCTTTTTTTATGCATGAAAAATAATACAAAAGGGAAATTGTTGAGTTAAGTAATAGGAAAACTAATTAATCTTAATTAAAAATATTTTCGGCCATTGCTTGCCGGTTATCCAGAACGCTTTTTTATCCGCATCATAAGCTATGCCGTTTAATACACTTTCCGGGTCATGCAAATGTAATGTTTGTACGAGGTTAGATAGATCTAAAATGCTTACGACCTCGCCAGTCGTTGGATTAATTTTTACAATTCGGTTGTCATGCCAAATATTCGCCCAAATAAAGCCATCGTTATATTCCAGTTCATTGAGATTAATAACGGGCTGTTGATTTAAGCTAACATCAAGTGTTTTCTCAATGTCAAAATTTTCGACGTTGTGAAAAAGTAATCTGGTGCTTCCATCGCTGCGAATGAGTTGTTTACCATCGCTTGTTAATCCCCAACCCTCACCTTTGTAATTAAGGGTGCGGAGTAAATTAAAGCTTATAGCATCGTAAATTAATAATGTGCCTTCTTGCCATGTGAGCTGGTAGAGCTTGTTATTGAGGAGCGTTAAGCCTTCAGCAAAATATCGCTCAGGGACTGGTTGTTTTTTGCTAAAGGGTGCGCTTAGTTTTGCCCAGGTGCTCGCTGGTTCAGCGATGGGATAGCTAACTAACATTGATTTGGCATAAAGCCCGCTGCTCTCGTAAAAATAACCGTCTTTAACGATTAGACCTTCGGTGAATAAACTGGGTTTATGGCTGCGTTCGGCAATGATTTGATAATGCAATTGCGCTACTTGTGAAGTCGATGTTTTTTTTAATGTTTCTGTATTCGCAATGCTGCTTAGGCTAAGGCACAATAAGGCAATGAAATATTTCACGATGGCTGCTCAAAAAAGATAGGTCATAAATCGATAGTTTCTCCAATCGAAAGATTGGTAGATCTTAATTTCATTAAATCCAAAAATCGTTCCAACAAAAATAGGCGAGTATCATGAAGCGTTTGCGTTCATTTGTCAGCATCACTTTACTGGGTGGTTTTATGGTGATGCTACCCATTGCCATTTTAATTTTATTTGCTGAGTGGTTATTTGGTTTTATTGCGCATTTGATTAAACCATTAAGCGAATGGGTTTCTACTTGGTCGCCGACTACCAACTACATGGCTGATTTTATGGGAGTCATTGTATTGTTGTTAGGTTGCTTTTTTATTGGTCTATTGGTTAAAACCAATATTGGCCAGTGGTTGCATGATGTGATGGACGACGTGCTCGGCAAAATATTGCCTGGGTATCAAACGATTAATAAGTTGGTGTCGCAGTTGTTGGGTGGTGAAGGTAATGCATCATTGCTAAAAGGGGAGGTGTGCCGCGCTTATGTCATGGGTCGTGCGGTGAATACTTCGGTAACGGGTATTATTACTGCCAAGCACGACAACGGTGATTTTACTGTGTACGTTCCTACGGCACCTTTTTTAACATCGGGAATGGTGTATCACTTGGGCGCTGAAAGCGTTGAAATTTTAGCGCATATGACGGTTGAAGCGGCTATGCGGACGGTGATTGCGTGCGGAAGTGGCTCACAAATAATAACGGAAAAGTTAATTAAGGAAGATTAGTGGTGCTCTCCAATGGAGTTTTTTGAGGTTATTTTTTAGATTTTTTATCGGAGTTTTTTACTGTTGTCGGTTTTTTGTTTTTTGTTGATGCAGTGTCAATCTTTGTCAGTGAGGCTTCGTTTTTTGCCAAGGTAGCTTCGACAGCTGCCAGGCTCTGTGGTGCTAATTCAGTATTTTCGCCGAGCTCACGACTTTCCACATAAGTTAACGCCAATGCCACAGCGTCGGTTACTTTGTGTTCAATTTCTTGCATATCTTGCGGCGACATGAAAAACGTCATGTCGACATTGTGGCGAATGTAACGTGGCGGTAAACGGTTAAGGGCTACGCAAGCAACATCTGCCATAAATTCGCGATCTCCCACTTGCACCCGGCTGCTTTGCTGCATAATTTCTTGCAAAACCAGTTTTTCGTAATAGTTATGAATGAAATCAATGTCGTCATCAATGTGGTAACTACGTGAACTATGGGTGAGCATGTTTTTATCTCTTTGAGGGGGATAGCTCGAAGTATAGACCGCGAAATAGAGTTTTGTAGGTAGGTGTGTAATTTGCCAGTTAGCGTTTATTGCGTATTAAATCCCGTATCACAAACCGTGCGGGGTTCAGGGCGTGGGCAAGCTCAGCGGCAATGGGCAATATTTCGTTATTAATTTGCGCCGCGAGTAGTTCGGCACACAGTGGTGTGTAGGTTAGGCCGCGCGCGCCATGGCCGATGTTGATATAGAGCCCCGATAAATAACTGCCGGGCGTGATGACACCCGCTTTGGCATTTTTACGCAGTGGAGCGAAGTCGTGCACCAAGTTATCGACTTCCGGCAGGGCGCCAACGACGGGTAGATAGTCGGGTAGCGTGCAGCGGAAGCTAACGCGTCCATCCAACTTGTTAATATCTACTGATTTCCAATGTTCAGCGATAGCGGGTGTGTGCTTGTGCAGGTTATCGAGATTGGTTTGATGGTCGCCAGTACGCAGTTCGCTACTATCGTCCTTTAGGTTAAACGTAGCGCCGGTACAAAATATTCCTTCTGCGGATGAGCTGTACTTTTCTTTTTCTTTTTCTTTTTTCTTTTCCGTTCTTTTTTCAGCAGGACAAATATAACCCTCGGCGCAAACCACTGCTTTTAGTGCCGGACTAGTTGATGTTTCAACTAAATAAGTTACTTGTCCGCGAATACTTTTGATGGGTAGGTGATTGGCTTGTGGAAAAGTGAGCGCATCTTTTGCTGTAGCAATTATTACCACTGGTGCTGTGGCGACAACACCATCTCTGGATAAAACTTGCCAGTTACTTTCGAGTTGTTTAAGTGCCAGGGCTTTGGTTTGACAAATAACCTGAATATTAGGGTGATCTACTAATCTTGCGCAGAGTTTGCGCGGATTTATCCAGCCAGCTTGTGGGAAGTACAAACCGCTTTGCGATAAACGTACACCAGCAATTTCACTTGCACGCTCAGCATCTACAAATTCCACCAAGTCATTGGCTTCTGCAAAGCGTTGGCGCAATAGCTGATGTAACTCAGTCTCGGCAGGCTTATAGGCGAGCTGCAACACACCGCAGTTGCTGCCAATATCTGGCCAGAGCTGCTGATAATAATTCAGCGCATATTGCAGGCTTGCTAAATTGAAAGCGGCCTGAGCCTCATCCAGTGGTGAAAGCTTGGCATAAAGTACTCCCTGAGGATTGCCCGAACCTTCTTGTGCTAACTGAGAATGGCGTTCCACCAAGGTAACTTGCCAACCGCGTTCCGCTAGCGCACGTGCACTGTGACAGCCCGCTAAACCACCGCCAATAATGACCGCATTGTGCTGCGTAAATATGGGCTTATTGCTCTGAATCGTCCAAGGTACAGGGTAGGGCGAGAAACTACCGCGATAGGTAAATTTGTCTGGATCAATCGTTTCCGGTTCGCCGTTAAATATGGCTTTCACCATCTCCCGTTTGCGGCCAAACCCTGCCACTTTTTGAATGCTAAATCCTGCGCGCTGCAAACCATTTTTAACAATAGCCGCTGCGCTAAAAGTCGCTGCTGTGGTTTGCGCTGCGGTTTGATTGCGACCCGGCTTGTTAGTGCTAAGTTTATTCACGCAATCAAACAGCTCATCGCTCCACATCTGCGGGTTTTTAGAGGGCGCAAAGCCATCCAGAAACCATGCATCAACTGTTGCGCCAGTGCGTGAAAATAGCGGGTGAGTTGTGGCTAAAAGTTTGGTAAAACCGAGTGCGGCATCGTCAATAATTAGCGTGAGTTTTATTCGCCCAGCCATAAAATTCAGACGATGAAAACCGCTGCCGACAAACGCGGGATACGCACTGATGAGCTGCTCAGATAAGTGTGTTAACTCGGGCCAAAGTGCAAGCGCGCGAGTTAAATCAGTTTTGCAGAGCGGAAATTTTTCGACGCTAACAAAGTGTAATTGCGCACCGATTGGCGCAACCTTCAACCACAAATCCCACGCTGCTAAAAAATTCAAGCCAGAGCCAAAACCGGTTTCGGCGATAGTGAAATGTTCGCCATTTTTAAGTGTTTGCCAGCGTTCAGATAATTGATTGTGTTGGAGAAAAACATGGCGTGATTCTTCCAGCCCGCTCGCGCTGGAAAAGTAAATATCACCAAAGCTGCTGGAAACTGGCTGGCCTTGTTCATCCCAATTCAAAACGGCATTGTTTATTGTTGAAGAATTGTGATCCGGGAGGTCACTCACAAACCAAACTCACCGCGTACCTGCTCACACCATTTCGCAATACGCTCAGCACTTTTAGTAAACTCATTTTCATCATCTAATGCCAAGCCTACAAACTGACTGCCATCGGGTGTAAGTGCTTTTGATGCTTCAAAATCATAGCCCTGATTTGGCCAGTAACCACAGCCAATAGCACCGTGTGCAATAACCTTGCTGTGCAAATAGCCCATAGCATCTAGAAACCATTCGGGATAACCAATTTGATCGCCAA
>JAYTSJ010000240.1:0-5143 GCA_043745725.1 Gammaproteobacteria bacterium
CAATAAAAGTTTATTGGTGTTACAGCCAAATGTTGTGACAATAAATTTCATCAAAAAAAAACGGCGCCTAACGCGCCGTTTTTTTATTTTATCCATATCACACAACTTTATTCATTACTGCTTCAACTGACCTGCACTCACTTTTTCATCTTTAAAGACAACTGCAAAAAGCACCATAATTGCTGCAGCAATTACTGCTGGGATCAACCAAATGTTAAGCCACGCATGTACACCATTAACAACATAATGATCACTAATCACACCCGCCAAACTAAAGCCAATCAACATTCCCACACCGTAAGTTGCCAAGGTAATTAAACCTTGCGCAGCACTTTTAATTTTTTCGCCCGCTTTGTAATTGGTATAAATCTGGCCGGTTACAAAAAAGAAATCGTAACATATACCGTGCAGCACAATACCTAAAGTAAGCATCCACATTTTATCGCCGGCATCACCATAAGCAAATAACACATAGCGTAATGCCCATGCGGCCATACCGACCAACAAGGAAATTTTAATGCCAAAGCGGCCGATAAAGATCGGCAATAACAGCATAAACAAAGTTTCAGAAACCTGGCCATAAGACATTTTTGCGGCGGCATTAACAACACCCACTTCATTTAAAAACAAATTGGTGTTTTGGTAGTAAAAAGCTAACGGAATGCAAATCAAAATAGATGAGATAAAGAAAATTAAATAACGCGTATCTTTTAACAAACCGATTGCATCCAAACCCAGAATATCTCTCATGCTGACTTTTACATTTTTATCTACGGCCGGGGGAGTATTGGGTAGAAAGAAGCTCAACACCCCCAAGGCTAATGAAGCCGCGGCAGCCATCTGAAAAGTGCATTGCAAAAGATTTTTTGATTCCCACGCAAAGTAACCAATTAAAAAACCTGCCACAATCCAACCCACAGTTCCCAATACACGAATTTGTGAAAATTGAGTAGAAGGCTTAGGCAAATGACGAAACGCCACTGAATTTACCAACGCTAGAGTGGGCATATAGACCAACAT
The DNA here is from genome assembly GCA_043745725.1 of Gammaproteobacteria bacterium. GTDB lineage: Bacteria > Pseudomonadota > Gammaproteobacteria > Pseudomonadales > Cellvibrionaceae > Cellvibrio. Next base: position 1,021 of record JAYTSJ010000240.1, read on the forward strand.
ATATAAAAAAATATGTGGATAAAACATATCAAAGGCATGCGAAGTGGATGCAAACCACAAAAGCGCAGCACCCAACAAATGCAACACGCCCAAAATCTTTTGCGCCGCAAAAAATCTATCTGCAATTAATCCGATTATAAACGGAGCAACAATTGCACCTATCGCCTGCGTGTTATAAGCCATACCAATTTGTATACCTGTAGCACTAAACGATTTTGCTAAAAAAGTGCCCATGGTAACAAACCAGGAACCCCAAATAAAAAATTCGAGGAACATCATGCTAGAAAGCTTGATACGAAGAGATGTATTCATAGTGTTTACCCGTTTGTTTTTAGACGTTATTAGTACTATTAAATGTTATTGAAATTAAATATTTTTAACCTTTCAGCTTGGTCCATGCTCCATCATTCTCGGATGACGCAATAACCGCGTGAATAAAACGCATACCCTCTACGCCGGTATGAATATCTGGCACCCAATCTTGTAAAAAATGTTGCTCGCCGTTTTCACGAGCAATTAAAATATCGGCAATATCTTTATATAAATTAGCGAAACCTTCGAGATAGCCTTCAGGATGACCGCCGGGCACACGCACACCACGCGCCACCATATCGCTCAAATCACCACGACGACTAATGCGTTGTCGCGGTTTATTTAATTCGCAAAACCACAATTCATTCGGCGCTTCTTGCGCCCACTCAATGCCAGCTTTTTCACCGTAAATGCGAATGCGTAAACCATTCTCACAACCGGGCGCGACTTGACTTGCCCACAACATGCCTTTTGCTCCGCCATTAAAACGCAGTAGCACATGCACATTGTCATCAACTGCACGCCCTTCTACAAAACTGGTTAAATCCGCACACACTTTTTCAACTTTTTGTTGCGTTATAAATTGCGCAAGTTGAAACGCATGCGTACCAATATCCCCCAAACAACCTGCACCCGATTTTGCCGGGTCAGTGCGCCATGATGCTTGTTTATTATCCGCATCGGCTGCTTGCGTTAACCACTCTTGCGGATATTCCACTTGTACGACTCGCAATTTTCCCAGCTTATTCTCAGCAATTAATTCCCGCGCATAACGCACCAATGGATACCCACTGTAATTATGCGTGAGCGCAAAAAAACAACCGCTGGCTGCAACAATTTTTTGAAGCTCTAGCGCTTCCTCAAGCGTGCGCGTTACCGGTTTATCACAAATCACATGTATGCCTGCTTCCAAACACGCTTTTGCAACAGGGAAGTGCATATGGTTGGGCGTAACAATCACGACTACTTGAATTCCATCAGCGCGCTTTTTTTCAGCGACTAACATTTCCTGATAAGACACATAAGCACGCTCAGGCGCAATGTGTAAATCTGCTGCTGATATTTTCGCATTCTCAGGATTCGCTGACAGCGTACCTGCGACTAACTCATAACGATCATCCATTCGCGCTGCGATGCGATGCACCGCACCGATAAAAGCACCACGACCACCACCAACCATGGCATAACGAATTTTTGGAGTTGTCATTCTATTTTCTTCTTTATTAAATAACTAAATAATTAATTCTTCAAACCTAAAATTCTACGATTCGCTTTATCATCAATACCGCTCTTCGCAAAATCATCAAACGCGCGCTCAGTCACACGAATAATATGTTGCGCAATAAAAGGCGCGCCTTCTGCTGCACCCACTTCAGGATGCTTTAAACAACACTCCCATTCAAGCACTGCCCAACCAAGATAATTATACGCTGCGAATTTTGAAAAAATTTGTTTGAAATCCACCTGCCCATCACCCAGCGAACGGAAACGACCAGCGCGATCAAGCCAACTTTCATAGCCGCCGTAAACACCTTGCTGCGCGCTCGAATTAAATTCAGCATCTTTGACATGAAACATTTTAATGCGGCTGTGATAGCGATCTATAAAGCCCAAATAATCCAGTTGTTGCAGAATAAAGTGACTAGGATCGAATAAAATATTGCAGCGCGGATGATTGTTAACTGCTTTTAAAAAACGTTCAAAAGTTGCGCCGTCATGTAAATCCTCACCAGGATGAATTTCATAGCACAGGTCAACACCAACCTTATCAAACGCCTCCAAAATTGGCAGCCAACGTTTGGCTAACTCACCAAAGCCAGCGTCCACCAAACCTGCCGGGCGTTGCGGCCAGGGATACAAATAAGGCCAGAGCAAAGCACCGGAAAAAGTTGCGTGTGCATTCAATCCTAAATTTTTACTCGCTTGTGCTGCAAGCATGAGCTGCTCAATCGCCCATGCTTGACGTGCCGGGGGATTTCCGCGCAAAGCTTCCGGCGCAAAACCATCAAACATTTCGTCGTACGCAGGATGCACGGCTACAAGCTGGCCCTGTAAATGAGTTGATAATTCACTTACCACCAAGCCGTGTTTAGCAAGCATTGCCTGAAACTCGGTACAGTATTTTATGCTACTCGCAGCAGCTTCCAAATCGAAGATGCGTTTATCCCATGTAGGAATCTGCACACCTTTAAACCCTAAACTCGCCACCCATTTGGCAATACTATCGAGAGAATTAAAGGGGGCAGTATCGCTTAAAAATTGCGCCAAAAAAATGGCCGGACCTTTCAGAGTTTTCATACAACTTCCTTCACGACATTATGTTCATAGCGATTATGACCACAAGTGGAAAAGGTTACAAGTTACCTTATCTCAAGCTACCTGTTGTTGGTTACTATTGTAAGACAGCGACAATGGAATTAATTTGCTCAATAAAAAAGCCTTGTTACTATCTCTTCGAGACATATAACAAGGCTTTTCGAAATACATAACAAGGCCTATCACAAGAAACCAGACGTATTTTTATTGCAAAAAACTATTTTTTTACACTTTCAACATTCTTTACACCTTCAACATTCAGTGACAACTTTACAGTTTCGGATGCTGGCCCAAGCGCAAACACAATATTAAAGTCTTTTAGTGTTAACTCAGTAGTACCTTCAAAACCGGCACGATAGCCGCCCCAGGGATCTTTACCTTCGCCCACTTTTTTCGCGGCAATGGTAATACTTTTGGTGACGCCGTTCAGCGTGAAATCACCAACAATATCAAATGTCTCTTTGTTGCTGCCTACCACAATTTTTTTACTGACGAAGGTAGATTGTGGAAATTTTTCAACATTCAAAAAATCTTTGCTGCGTAAATGTTTATCCCGTTCGGCATGGTTTGAATCAACACTATTAGTATCGATAGTGACATTAATGGTACTCGCTTCAAGCTTTGCCGGGTCATAACTAAAACTTCCACCAAAAGTATCGAAGCGACCCGTCAGCACACTATAACCCAAATGCTTAATCGCAAAATTAATGGATGCGTGCATACCTTTAGCATCGATGGTGTAATTGTCCGCCATTGCTGGCAAGCTAAAAATACTTGCACCACCAATAACAAGCGCCGCTAAATGCTTTTTAGTAAAATTAATTGACATACAGTTTCCCCTCACAAGATAAAAATTAATCGGTTTTTTTAACCGGGCTCAACATCCTAACTAAAGTGCGATCGCGTTTTACAAAATGATGAAACAGAGCTGCACTTCCATGCAATACAGCAAGACCAACGATACCCCATGCCATAAACTTATGAATTAAACCCGCACGATCCACATTAACTGAACTTAACTTTATCGTCGCAGGGAAACTAAACACATCAAAAAAACTGGCAGATTGCCCCTCTGCAGTAGTAACAAAATAACCACTAATACAAATAATAAAGGCAAAAACATACAAGGCGATTTTTACAAGAGTTGCAGCGCGCAGATTATTCTGGCTAATACTGGGAAGTGGCAAAGGATATTGATTACGCATACGCCAAAGCACACGCAAACTCATCAACAACAAAACCAATAAGCCAAGACTAATGTGCAACGCCGGCCCACGGTGATACCAGGGTGAATAATAATCCAAGCTCCGCATATACACGCCAAGACCAAATAAAAAAATAATTAAACTGGCACAAAGCCAATGCACAAAAATTGTAATGAGGCCATAACCTGATGGAGAATCCTTAAGCATGACAATTTATTCCAGGAGAAGATTGATCTTTCAGCTGCGTGAAGATAGCAGTAATATTTTAAAAAAGCAGCAGGGAATATTTT
>JAYTSJ010000241.1:0-4548 GCA_043745725.1 Gammaproteobacteria bacterium
ATCACTCACACCCAACTCAACACAGGCTTGGTTAATAAATATTTGCCGCTGTTTACTGCTGTATAAATCCAGTTTGTCGATAAAGAAGCTTTCACCACGCTGTACCATTAGCTGTACTTTTAATTGATCAGTGCTCGCGTTTTTATCTAAACCGCGCACGCGATAAGTGCGCTCACCTAGGATCATAAATAAACCATCCTCACGGATTTCGAGCATGACGGTTGAAACAGGCAATGCGGGAACAGGTGAAGCAAGCACGTCCAATGCATTAACAACAGACACAACTACTTCGATTATTTTTTCAGGTATTTCGACTTCAGTAGCTTCGACAACCTCAGAAATTTTAGCGGCTAAAATAAAAGCACTTGGCTCTGTAGTAATTTTCGGCGCTGTGCCACTACCAAGCCACTCAGCTTTACGAATGACTAACGCTAAGCTTTTTTGCGGTGGTTGCATTTGACACGCAAATTGATTCGCATCCATCCCTTTGGGAAACAGCACACGGAAAGCATCAATAGCATTTTTGTTTAACAGCTTCGCCACTTCAAGTGCTGCGTTATTTCCCGCATCATCACGGTCATACGCAATCAATACGCGCTTAACTTTTAAAGTAATGAGTGCTTGTAAAATCTCATCAGTAAAGCCATTCACACCAAAGCTACTGGTGACATTTTTAAAACCCCAACGCCAGAAAGTGAGCGCATCAATCAGCGCTTCACATAAAATAATTTCTTCCACTGGATTATTTTTTAAGCCCGCGTAATTAAAAACGCCTGCGTGTGGACTCGGTAAATACAAATGGTAAGCCGTACCCTCGCGTAAATTATCCAAAATCTTGCGGCCGTACAATTGCACAACGTCACCAACTTGATTCAACAACGGAACAACGATAGAACCGTTTAAATGTTCATGACCACTCTCGCGATACACACCAATGCGCTGTAATTTCTCCCGCAACTCTGCACCGATTTTTCTATTCTTTTGTGGTAAACGTAAACCTAATGTGCGGTTGGCATAACCCAATTTAAATTCATTCAGCAACTCCGCATCATCCAGCCCGCGCTTTTGTAAATAGTCCAGCGCCTCGGGCGCTTGCAATAAAGTTTCGTGATAATAATTTACGACCTCACGCAACAGCTCCTGATCGTTCGCATCTGCTGACACCGGTGCGGATAATTTTGGAACGGTAGTTTTTTTAACAGGTTCCGCATTAGCAGCTAAGGAAGAAGTCACCGCACCAATATCATTTTTTAATAATTCCACCGCATGCCTGAAGCTCACACCCTGAGTTTTCATAATCCAGTCAATGACCGAACCACCGGCACCACAGCCGAAGCAATTAAATAAATTGGATTTTGGGGTAATCACACACGACGGGGTTTTATCCGCATGGAAGGGACAGCACAGTGCAACGTCTTTTCCTTGCTTCACTAACGTGTAGCCCTGGCTTTCAGCTAGCCGCACCAAAGACACTTCACTTTTGATCCGCTCAATCACTTCATCGGCGATACGTGCCATAAGACCCTCACTTGGTAAAAACCTGTCAACACCCATTACTGGTTTTATTTATACACCATTAATGGTATATTGAGCAACCTTCTTTGGTTTGCAGGAGATACAGTATGGGTCAGTTCAACCACAGGACATGGCTTATGAGTATTCGTGATCGACTAATCGATTTGCGGCGCGAACGCAATTTAACCCAACAAGAGATGGCCGATGCTATTGGTGTACACGTCAACCAAATTAGGCGTTATGAAGCGGGAGCAACTCAACCCTCACTAGATGCCCTTAAAAAAATTGCACTGAGCATGAATGTGACAATCGACTCTTTGGTCTTTGGGGAAGGCGAGCGTGATCCAAGCGATGATTTGCGACTACAATTTGAAGCGGTCTCGCACATGCCAGAGGATGAGAAGAGAATTGTAAAAGCCTTGCTCGAAGGCATGATTGTCAAATACCAAACTCGGCAACTCATTAGTGGACTCAGTAGTTAAAACGGAACAACACTATGCAAACCCCCAAACAATTTTTACTCGAATTAATTGATTACTTACCCGAAGATGCCACATTGGAATACGTTATCTATGCCGTGTATGTTCGCTGGAAAATGGACAAAGGCATTAACATTGAACATGACAACAGACCATCTCACGATGAGATTATGCAAGAACTAACAGCGTATTTTTCACACACTCCATTCAATGACCATAGAGGCTACGCCCCATGTTAAGAACTTTGGAAGCCGTCATCGACAATCACAATCATGTGCAATGGTTAGAACACATTCAGTTGCACAGCCCTCAGCGCGTGTTGATTACGCTGCTTGACCCTGCACCTACCGTTGATGAAACACTCTTACTGTCAGAGCCCGCTCTGGAAGAATGGCTTAATGATGACGAGGAGGCCGCATGGGCACACTTACAGCAGGCAGTGTAATTTTAATTCCGTTTCCCTTCTCAGACTTATCGAACACTAAACTACGCCCCGCCGTTGTGTTAACAACTCTCGATAAAGGTGATTGCATTCTCTGCCAAGTCACCAGCAAGCCTTACGACAATAACGCTATTGAATTAAACCAAACCGATTTTGCAGAAGGTTCGCTACAGCGTGTGAGTTATGCGCGCCCGAGCAAATTGTTTACCGCCAACGCCAGCTTGTTACAACATCAAGCGGGGCAATTAACCAATGATTGTTTTCTAACCGTCCGCGAACAAGTGGTGAAAACAATTCGTGGTGAAATGGGAAGCTAAAAAATAGCCGCTAAAATAAAAAGCCGAGCAACTAAAGAAATTGCTCGGCTTAGGCGGTACTTCTTCAATTAAAAAGAAAGGAAAATAACTTAAAATCTTGTTGATCAAAATAAAATTGCCACGACCGATTTATTTACCCATTTTGTTGTTTTAACTTTCTCAAGATATAATTTTTAAGATAAATAAATGAGACATACAAAAAAAACAACACTAGCCCTAAAGCAATAGCAATAAAAATTAATTTAGTAGACCCAATATTGTTTTGATCAAATTTGAAACCTGAAAAAACAAACGGAATCGCACCGATAAAAATATATATTAACAGAAAATTTAGACCATTGGCTTTTACGGTATCTTTAAACGATTGAGACAATTCATCTTCGTTTGTATTTTTACTTTTCATAAAATCCCCTAATAACAATTAATGGCAGCCCATTGCTGGCCCACTAGATGCTGCAGCACATGCTCTTTGACCTGCAGCATTACCAGCTTGCGCAGCCGCAGCTCCTTGCCTAGCAGAATCAACTCCACTTGATACAGCTTGAGCAGCTTGACCAATCTTTTCTGCATTTCCAGCAATCGCATTTACTGCTGAACCAACTGGAACACCTGCCAAACCGTCTGCAACTTTTGCTAAAGATGCCGTTCCGACACCGGTTGAATCTTTACCATTTAAGCCAGCGGCAGCGGCGCCAGCAGCAGAAGCTTTCGCGCCACCATCCACAGCAAGCGCGATACGAGCGGCAGCACCTTCAACTTTAATTGCTTGGCCAGCCAAGGTAACTGTCCCAGATACTGCCCCTTTCACCATCTGTACACCAAGCCCACCAACTGCACCAAGCGCAGCGGCTCCGACTACCTGCCCAACACTTATGTCTTTAACAGCAGAAGTAAAATCTTGTCCACTTGCCATTCCAATACTAACCTGACTAAAAATATTCACGCCAGCTCCGATGGCAGCTCCGATACACATAGGGCATAAACCAGTCGGATCAGTTTTATTTAATGGATCATTTCCCACGTAAGAATATAAATCCATATCATCTTTGTAGCCAATTGGATCAGACTGGAGGAATCTTCCGATCTTCGGCGAGTACACCCGCGCCTTGTAGTACGACAATCCCAGCTGTGGGAACCAGATCTGTCCCGTATATCCAAAGCGATCGATATTGCCTGCTCTTGGAATACCGTAAGTGTCGTAGGCCATCGTATTGAGCATGGCACCGGTGTTACTGCTGTGAGCGATGATGCTGCCTTGATGGTCCGAATGCAAATAGCGGCGTGCGGTTGCGCCCACCGCCGCGCTGTTGTATTGCACCCAAGGCTCATCCACCTGATCTCCGTGAACATAGCGGCGCTGTATCACACCATTCACATACTCGGCTACGAGCGCATCACCATCATAAAGAAATTGCGTTGTCGTTCCGGAGATCGTTGTCTCGAACAAACGCCCGAGGGGGTCGTATTTGAAACTGGCACCGGCCACCGAGCTGGTCAGCAGGCGGTTTTCATCATCGTAGGTGTAAAGGCTGGTGCCATCATTGGTCATGTTACTGTTCAGGTCGTAGCCCATGGGCTGACCGGCAATCTTGCTGTAGCGGTTTAGCCCGTCGGCGATATAGGTTCCTACGCGATTGTCATTGCCCTGATAATAATACAGGCTGTTGCTTTGGCTCAGGGTGGCGATTTGGCCCGCATTGTTGTAGGTAAAACTATTGGTCAGGCTGTTGCTGGCACCGGTCAGGTTTTGCGCAAAGCCGGTGAGGTGAGCACTGTCCCCGAAGGTATACACGGT
>JAYTSJ010000242.1:0-3782 GCA_043745725.1 Gammaproteobacteria bacterium
GCCCTACATTTGTTACAAAGATAGTTGTTACAAATATAGTTGTTACAATGTAGTTATTACAGAGTTCAATTTGTAACAGACTTCAATGGGTGACAATCACCCTAAGCACACTAATTACTATAGGTTATTGTCCAACTCAAAAATATAATTCTGACCTTGCGCTGCACAAATATAGAGTTTTTCTGTCATGAGCTCACAATATTGCATGGCAAGCTGTGCGTTCACGGGAATTTTTTCGCTTATCCACATAGCCGCTTTATCTTTTTTCAAAAAGCTGTACATTAGTTCGAAACGCTGTACAAAATTAACATTTTTGGATTGTAAATCTTCATAAAGATAAGCAAATCTCGTGTAGGTCATAGTGACGCCACCCAAGCCTATAGCACACATTTTTTCGATATACTGACGATAGGCTGCGGTGACATAAGCACTGAGTGATTGCCCGGGTTGATACAAAGGTAACAACATTTTATTACTGTCCAATAATGCGCCTTCATCCAGGTGACTATTAGTTCGATTGCCGATGAGTTTATATCGCTTTGTTGTACATTGAATTTCAGCCGTATGCAATTGACAACGGGGATCCCCTACAACACTCCCCTTGTCAAATTTACGAGGAATATAGTCTTCCTGAATATTTTCCTGTTGCGCGGGCGCAGCTTGTATTCCAGACTCTTTTTTCGCTATAGCTTTTTTTTCAATTGTCGATGCACTGACATCGCTTACGGAAGATGCAGTTTTCTTAGGCGGCGGTAAGGCAATACGATTGCGCTCTGCTGGCAATTTTAACAAGGAAGCCTGCACAACTTCATTGTTATGCTTGAACTGATCAAAAGAAGGTAAATCTTTCGTTTTTCCCTTAGCTTCTAACTCACAATAAACCTGTTCATAGTAAGTTTTTGCAGAAGCAAAACAAAATTGGCTTGCCTGAACACTGGCGGCATGAAACACAATAAAACTCATTCCTGCGATATAAGAAATAAATTTTTTCATAAACATTTTATCCCAATAAATTGTCAGCCTGGAAATTTCGATAATACCACCCAAAACACACGGTTAATGTGAAATCAACCAACACTGATGGATTTTTGGATTTCGCTTAAAATCTTCATCAATCGTTTTCGCACTAATATCTTTAATCGTGTAGGCGCCAAGCGCCTCAAAATCTAATTTAAATGTACGCAAATTATTAGAAAATATCAACGTACCATCTTCAGCAAGTGCGCGCATACAATGGTGGATCATGTCCGCATGGTCGCGCTGAATATCTAGTACATCTTCCATACGTTTAGAGTTTGAGAAACTCGGTGGATCAAGCAAAATCATATCAAATTGCTGATCATTTTCTTCCAGCCATTTCAAGCAGTCTGCTTGTTCCAACCGATTGCGCGATTCACTTAAACCATTGAGTGCAAAATTTTTGCGCGCCCAGTTTAAGTAAGTGTTAGACATATCCACACTCACGGTATAACGTGCACCCGCCATAGCAGCGCGCACACTGGCAGATGCGGTGTAGCAAAACAAATTTAAAAAACGCGCATCTTGCGCATTTTCCGCAATCATATCACGCACAATACGATGATCTAAAAACAAACCTGTATCCAAATATTGCCACATATTAATGTGCAATTTTGATTCACCTTCTATCACACTGAATAATTCGCCCGTAGGGATTTCAGTGAGCTTTTCGTATTGCATGGTGCCTTTATTACGCCGCCGCTGCTTGTAACTTATATTTTGAATCGGTACATCCAACGCATAGGGAATAGCGGCTTCAATTTCCGCAAACCGTTGTGCAGCGCGATCTTCATCGACTGATTTAGGCGCAGCATATTCCTGTACGTTAATATACATTTGTTCAGTGCGGCCATGCAGTGGCACACCACGATAAATATCAATAGCCGCTGAGTATTCCGGCATATCGGCATCGTACAAACGATAACAATGAATATCGCTTTTCTTAGCCCATTTTTCGAGTTGTTTGAGATTTTTTTGCAAGCGATTAACCAACATTTGTGCGCCGTTTGACAGTGCCGCGGCTTGCTCCTGTTTATTGGTTTCTTGCACTAATTTTTCAGCAGCTGCTCGCTCTTCTTTATCCTGACTGAAACGGCCATCTTGTTCGATGCGGCTTTGCACAAAAGCATCACCATCGATACTGAACATTAACAGTTCGCTGGGAATGGTACCGTTAAATAATTTATATTTTTTATCGGAACGCAAACCCATTTGTTTGCCCAATTCCGGGTTGCCAGTAAATACACCAGCGCGCCAGCCCTGAAACTCATTGCGTAGCCGCTCACCCAAATGCGCATACAACATTTTTAACGATTCAACTTCACCCAAGCGTTCACCATAAGGCGGGTTACTTAAAATTAAACCATTTTTTAATTGTGTATGTGTTGGCTTTTTAAATTCAGCCAGCTCCTTACGACTTACGCGTAACCAGTTATCTAATTCTGCGCTAATAATATTTTCTTCCGCTGCACGAATAACTTTTAAATCAGCATCGTAACCGCGAATTTCAGGTAACTCTTTTTCAAGGCCAAGTCGGCGACGTTCATGCGCTTCGTTGCGCAAGGTTTGCCACACTGCATTATCGTGTTTTAACCAGCGTTCAAAACCAAAACCAACGCGACCTAAGCCTGGAGCTATATCGGCAGCCATCAAGGCCGCTTCAATGAGAATAGTGCCCGAGCCGCACATTGGATCCAGCAACGCGCCGCCTTCCGCCGCAATTTGCGGCCAACCCGCACGTAACAAAATGCCGGCAGCAAGGTTTTCTTTCATGGGAGCACTGCCCTGCTTTAACCGATAGCCACGGCGATGCAGACTTTCGCCGGAAAGATCAATACTGATTACAACTTTGTCTTTGCTTAAACGTGTATTAATCCGTAAATCAGGATCGCGCTTGGCGACTGATGGGCGTTCACCGCTGAAATCGCGCAGGCAATCCACAATCGCATCCTTCACTTTGACCGCGCCAAATTGCGTATTACGAATAGCATCGCTAGTGCCCACAAAGTCCACCAACAATGTGCCGGAAGGGCTTAAATGCTCTTGCCACGCGATGGTGCGGGTACCGTCATACAAATCTTCCTGACTATTCACATCAAAGCTGGTGAGCGGTAACAGCACTTTGTTGGCGAGACGCGACCACAGACAAACGCGGTAAGCTGTTTCGATGCTACCACCAAAATACACACCTGCTACGGTTTCACGCACCTCACTTGCGCCCAACTGTAAAATTTCTGTAAGTAAAAGTCCTTCAAGACTTTTTGGACAAGTAGCAAAGAATTGATATTCAGTCATGGATAAGGCCAGTTTTGATGTCGTAAATCGCCAAATATGGCGTAAAAAATTGCAATTGAATGCAAGTATTCTTGCTAAGGTCAATCGCTAGAGCTTTATGAGATATTAAAAAGACTAATTAGAAGAATTTAATCGTTCACAAAGGGAACCTTTATTTGATGTACTAGCCGAATTAGAAGCGTGTTAGGCAAAAACCAAAGGAGGTATTGTACCAGCCCGTGTGTAGATGTACCGTAACAGATGTATCTGTAGTTGATGTACCAGTGTAGATGTCCAAATAACTTTAGCTATTTGTATCTAATAAAGAGGTGCTTTATCGGATGAAACGTCAAAAACGAGACCCAACAGAACGCGCTTTTACTAAGGGCTATCAGGCCGGTATTCAAGGTCGATCGCGAAGCGGTTGCCCTCATGAAACTGGCATAGCTCGACAGCAATGGCTTAATGGCTGGCGCGAATCGCGCATAGAT
>JAYTSJ010000243.1:0-38820 GCA_043745725.1 Gammaproteobacteria bacterium
TTGATCCAGCGGCTGAAGCTAAACGTTTTGGAATCGGCTTAAATGATGGTATTACCGGCACCCAAATTTCTACAGCACGCAAACCACCATTAGCATCCAATTTATTTTTAGTAGATGCTGCACGAGTGCATACTCAGTGGATGCTCGATAACAACACTTTCTCTCACGATGGTGCCAATGGTAATTCGCCGACAGATCGCATGCGCACAGCCGGCTATGTATTTACCGGCTCATGGAGTAACGGCGAAAATATTGCATGGGCTGGAACGTCAGGATCTACTCTTGATCTTACGCAATACGCTATCAACCACCATGAAGGTTTATTTAAATCGGCGGGGCACCGTCAAAATATTTTAAACGCCGGCTTTCGCGAAGTTGGTGTAGGCCAGAAGAAAGGAAATTTTAAAACCGATGATGGCACTATCTGGTTATCATCCATGTTAACGGAAGATTTCGCGAGCTCTGGCAGCAGCTACTTTTTATCAGGGGTTATTTACAACGATGCGAATGGCAATCAATTTTACGACGTGGGTGAAGGGCTTGATGGCGTTACAGTGACCATCAATGGGAAGTCCTACCCGGTTTTTTCCACGGGTGCCTACTCAATACCACTGAGCAACGGAACTTATGATGTAACCATTACTGGTGCGCCATTGGGCAATCCTGTTCTTCATAGCGTGCAAATTAATAATGCCAACATTAAGCTCAACGTTATTAAAAGCGGAGCAACCGCGACTGTGGTGAGTTGGTAACTTGCCAACAATGTAAATACTTGGGAGACGTGAAAGGGCTGATAACTATATTGTGTTTGGGTCGTGTCCGGGTTATGTTCGGGCTACCTTCGGGACGTGTTTGGGTTTGCGGTTTAAGCTTGCGCGTAATAATTGATGGAGCGTTGTAGTGCATGAGAATTTATAAATAATATTAGGAGATATATGGGAATGCAAAAGTCGGACTATGAGAAATGGCAAGACACAATTAATTTATCGAAAACGGATAGCCACTGGCATGATTACGACAGTGATATTAAATTGGCAGTGATACAATTCAATGCCTATCTATTAACTACAAAAGGCTATGTTGCACTCAATTGGAAGCTCATTAAAGCTATCCTCTGGACCGAGTCCGGCGGCCCCAATAGCGATGCATGGACTACACGACCTATGCAAATTGGGAACCCCGGGGACCCTGGTCTCGGTTCGTTGCTATCAAATCTTGAAGGTGGCGAATTAATTTTACCGCCAGCATTAAAATTACAATTAACCAAAGTTACGGCTAGTGCGCCTGCGATGAATATTCGCGCGGGAATTGGCTATTTGTTGATGCGCGCGGCCAGTTATGAAACGATAAGTGTAGAAGATGCTGTTGATAAAAAAGTCACGGAGATTATCGTTAAGGCTGGAGACAATCCTTCAAAAATAGCCACAACTAACAAGACTACCTTGGATATGTTAAAAAAACTTAATCCAAAAATTATGGTTATGATTAAGCCTGGCGAGAAAATAAAAATTCAAAAAGCGTCCATGCAAAAATGCATTAAAGGCTGGGCGGTTATCAACACACAATTCTGCGCTAATAAATATAATATTGGCGACCCACTTTACGCCAAAAAACTTGACTACTGTTTAAGCCTAATAGGTTAATGAAAGGATTTTTATGCAACATAAAATATTTACACACCTTAAAATTTTAACTGCTGTTAGTTTGCTGGCACTGCTTGCAGTTCCTGTGTTCAGCGATACGGTAGAGCCTGAGTTAAAATCCCCCACTGAAGTTTACCTGGGCGGTGGGCGCGCTTGTGCAGGAAAACTTATGATTAATGCTAAAACACTTAGTTGGATGACGCCGTTCAGTCACTGCGTGGATCAACCTTATACCCTTGTTGCTTTGCGTAGTAATAATAATGCATTAAAAAATCGTGTTCTGCAGTTGAGTAAGCCTTCGGCGAAATGTTTGTATCATTTCATTAATATTAAAACCACTCCGGAAACCGGACAAGTACAAGTCGCCGGATTTAAAAGCATTGAAGATTATGAACAACAAAACTTTGATGCGGCTTTAATTTGCCCGGTGGTTGCGCAATAACGATATTTGTTTGTATTTTTATTAACACACATTTTCTTTTGCTGGGGATAACTCAGTAGATTTTATCAGCGACTAGGTGTGTTACCTGCGCAATTATTTATTGGCCTTGTGAAGCGTCGCGAATGTATTGGCGTGCTATTTTGGCGTTGCGATAACAGGCATCAAAGTTTTCCACGCCCTGCATAGTACGCGCAGCAGTTAAACGGCTGGCTGCCTTGGTGTAGCTTAAAGTCCCGGCAAAGCCTTTGGCTTTTGCGATGGAAAGCTCATTCCATGCGGCATCACTTTCGCTGGCACAACTGCTGCGAAATTGCGTTTTTCCGGCGCAAGAATTAAGACTTAGAGCGACACACAAAAGTGTAAATACGAATAGAGAGCGATTTAAAAGCATATAGAAATTCCTCTTGTTTTGTAGGTGTAGTGTACGGGCAGTTAATATTTGTTGCGCGAAGAAAGCAAGTGTAACCGATTTACTTATTGTGGCAATTGATGATCAGCTTGCCAAGCTGTTTATATCGGTTCTATCCTGTTAAAAGATGACAGATTATTTCTGTAATAATAGTTTGTCGACAACTGCAATACTTTGAGCAAGAACTTGCTCTGGATTTGCACTTATATCAATGGCATGAACATCATCTTCATTGGTAGGGTTTTCAAGGCTGGCAAATTGGCTTGTCAATAATTGCGGCGACATAAAGTGGCCTTGACGATTATTAATACGCGCTTGAATGATGTCTTTATTGCCGTGCAAAAATAAAAAAATGGTACGTAATCCTGCCTTGCGGAGTTCATCGCGATGCTTTTGTTTCAGGCCGGAAAAGGCAAGGCTGATATGGGTGTTATTGGCGGCGCTATTTTCTAAATGTTGCTTTAATGCTGCAACCCAGGGAATGCGTTGCGCATCTGTTAATGGAATATTTTGCGCCATTAAATCTCGTGCTTCCCGACTGTGAAAATTGTCGCCATCTAAATAGGCATAACCGTAATGTTTTGCAAGGGCCTGCGCTAGCGTGGATTTCCCACTGCCGGATACACCCATAATGATAATTAACGAGGTAGTTGCTTCTGGATTCGATATGGGTTTCTGTAATCTCATGGAGAAACCTCTATAGGTGGTAAATATAAGCTCGTGGATATCGGCTGGGGAAGATTTTAGTAAGTCAACGATGCACATAATATTATCAGTCTTATTATTAGCAATGATAGCGCAATCATTTGTTCTATGTTAGTGTTTAAAAAAAGAGCAGTAACTTTTATGTCATGGCTAAGTGTTATGAATCCATGAATTGGAGTGGGCAATACAAATGAAGATGGCAAAAATACACACAGATAAAAAAATAACTCTCGTGGATGTGGCCAGTGCCGCAGGTGTCAGTTCAATTACAGTGTCGCGAGTAATTAATCAGCCCGGGAAGGTTTCCGAGGTGTTGCGTCAACAGGTGCAGGACGCAATTGATAGCCTCGGCTACATCCCCAATCAGCATGCCAGTTTGCTCGCGTCGGCAAAATCTAAAGTTATCGGTGTGGCTATTCCATCGCTGAGTAACATTGTTTTTACCGATGTATTGCGTGGTATTTACGATGTGGTGGGTGCAGCGGGTTATAAAGTGTTGTTGGTGGATACGAATTACTCGTCCATGGAAGAAGAAAAAATGATTCGAACTCTGCTTAGTCAGTCGCCAGAAGCAATGATTATTACCGGTGGAAATCAAACTCGAGCTTGTCAAAATATATTACAACAGGCGCATGTGCCGATTGTACAAATGATGGAATTGCTCCCTCAGCCATTGGATATGAATATAGGCTTCTCGCATTGGCAAGCGGGTTACGATGTCGGCTCACATCTATTGCAAGAAGGTTATTTGCGTATAGGTTTTATCGGAGCGCGCATGGATCCGCGCGCGCAACAACGTCTACTAGGATTCAAAAAGGCGTTGGAAGATGCAGGTAAGTTTTTTAATAATTTCATTCTCACGACGGACGAACCCTCCTCGATTTGGATGGGTGGTGAGCTTTTCAAAAGTTTAATGGGATCTACTAAGGGAGAGCTTGATGCCATTTTTTGCGTGAATGATGATTTGGCATTAGGCGCTTTGTTTGAGAGTCAGAGAATGAGCATTAACGTGCCAAGTGATTTGGCGCTTTGCGGGTTTAACGATATCGAGGCCTCGCAATTTGTAAATCCATCGCTTACCAGTGTCTATGTTGGTCGTTATGACATGGGAGTGAAAGCCGCTGAGATGGTTATCGCCCGACTCAATGGCAATGTTATTGAAAATGTTGTTGATATGGGTTACGAAATTAAAAAGCGTCATTCTACTAGTCGTAGTTAGCCTGGTCGTAGTTAGTCTTCAGAAATAGCTTTCATTTTGTTCGCAAAAAATAAAAAAACGATGCGGTGGCATTGGCGCTTTTATCGTTCCGGCGCAAGCTGTCTTGACAGTCCATTACGTAAATTGAGAATTCGTGGAGTACAATAATATGAGCCTCAATAGAGACTCATGCTGAAATGTGGGTGCAGATTAAGCGTGCGATGAATGCCGCTTTTATTGTAGAGTTATTTTTTAGCGGTCGGTTTTTTCACAGGTTTTTTTGTAGCGACCGCGGTTTTTTCTGGTTCTGCTTTTGCTGTTTTGGTGCTCGCTGATTTGGTCGGCTTAGCTGCTGGTTTTTCTTTAGCTGTTGTTTTGGTGGCGCTAACAGCCGGCATTATTTCTGCTACTTCCGGTTCTATCGGCGCTTCTTGTGTTGCTTTGCTCGCCTTTGCTTTGGGCGGTTTTCCTTTGCCAGAAGCCGCAGCAGCAATATTTTTAACAATCGCTAGATACTTAATCCAAGCCTGTTCGACCGGGCTTTTAGGGGCGCTTTGATTGGCGATTACTTTAAGAATGTGTAGGTCTTCGGGCGTAGCGTCAGAGACTTCGTCGATAGAAAGCGCACTTATTAAGGTGCCGTGTTTGCGGATAAGCCGCGCTTGAATGTCAGATAACCCACCTTTTTCGAATCCATCAGGAAAACGTATTGGATCTTGAAATGCCTGCTTCAGATAGTGATCACGCGGCAGCATAGTGATATCTCCGTTCTTAGAATGTGCATTCATTGTTGTTATAGGTGGCCGCCAAACCGGTGGCGGCCAAAATTCTTTGGCGAATGTAATCTGTTTTTACAATACTGTATAGATGATTTTCAAGGCTTTGCCAGCTGTGGGCGTAATTTATAAAAAAGTAGGCAAAAAAAAACCAGCGCATGCCGGTTTTTGATATCCACCTTAGTCTGCTTTTTAAGCAACTTCAGGTGGTCTATACGGTACTGTAATTAAGCAGCCATCGCTTTAATTTTTGCGTTTAGGCGGCTTTTATGGCGAGCAGCTTTATTCTTGTGAATAAGGCCTTTATCAGCAATTCGGTCAATAACAGCTACAGCAGAAACATAAGCGGCAGTTGCAGCTGTCTTGTCGCCAGCTTCAATAGCGGCAATCACTTTTTTCAGGTAGGTGCGGCCCATAGAGCGCATGCTGCCATTTTGCTTGCGAGCTTTTTCGTTTTGGCGCGCGCGTTTTTTAGCTTGGGGAGTGTTTGCCACCGTGGTGCTCCTAATCTATAGAGATAAAATTTGTAAAATGCTGGTTGTAAAGTAGAGAGATGCAGCCGTATTTACGGTCTGGAATCTAGGACGCGACATTATCCTGCTTTTCGACGAGCTGTCAACCGCTAATCTCTAACGGCCATTACCTTGGCCCTAATAATACGGATAAAATATTTAAATGATGGCACAGATAGCATTTATTCGGCGTACCCACATGGTAAGATTCCCGCGCCTAATAAATCTTAGCGCCAAGGAAGCTATAAAATGACTGACCCTAAAGATTCTCCCCCATTATCATCGCAGCCATCCTTGCCCTCAGATGATAACAAGACGCGAGTGGTGCCTTTGCGAGCTTCAGGCCGCCCTCGCGATGAAGCTTTAAAAGATGGATCTGCAAAAGCAGCACTGACAAAAATAAAGCCCTTAACCGCACGGCCTTTAACTGAGAAAGCCTTGACTGAGAGCACCTTAATTGGCAGGCCGTTAGTCGACAGGCCAGTTAAAGACAGCCCTGCGAAAATAGCTCCTGGAGCGCAATTGCCAAGCGAAAAATCAGTAGCAGCGACGCAATACACCAATATTAGTCACAGTCAGCATACTTCATCCGGCTTTGCTGAGGCGCAATCTATTGCCCAACAAGCGCAGGCAGGCAGTGGCAGCGGGAGCTTACTCAAGAAGCGTTTTTTGTTGGGCGTAGTATTAGGCGAGGGAGGCATGGGAACGGTTTATAAAACCAAAGATTTACGCAAAGTAGAAGCCGAAGATCCCAACCCTTTTATTGCCACCAAAGTATTAAATCAGGCATTTAAGGATCATCCGAATGCGTTTGTCACTTTGCAGCAGGAAGCTGCCAAATCGCATACCCTGGCGCACCCGAATATAGTGACTGTGCATGATTTTGATCGCGATGGTGACACTTTATTTATGACGATGGAGTTGTTGGATGGAGAGCCACTTGATCATCTTATAAAAGCACAGCTTAAAAAAGGTTTAGCAAAAGAAAAGGCGTTGAGTATTGTGCGCGATATGTGCACCGCACTCGCGTACGCGCATCAGCGTCACATTATTCACGCTGACTTCAAGCCCGGCAACGTGTTTGTATGCAACGATGGTACCGCTAAAGTACTGGACTTTGGTATCGCGCGTGCTGCCTCTAAAGAAACACAAAAACATAAATTTGATGCAGGCCAATTGGGCGCGCTCACGCCTGCATATGCCACCATTGAAATGGTCAATGGCGATGCGCTGACTTTTTCCGATGATGTGTATGCGCTCGCTTGTGTTACCTATGAAATATTAACCGGGCGCCATCCTTATAAAAGTAAGTCAGCACTTGAGGCGAAACAGCTGGGTCTAAAGTTAATTCCCGCTGAAGGCTTGAGTAAATCCGAGTGGAAAGCATTAAGCCATGCCCTGGCGTTGGATAAAAATTTGCGTACGGCGACAGTGCCGGGCTTTATCGATGAGTTATTTCCGCGGCGCCGTTCGGCAGCTTTGATGGCGGCAATCGTTTTGTTGGTGATTGCGCTTGGCGGCGTGGCCTGGTTTGCCAATAGTCAGCATACAGAAAAATTAAAAATCCAAAACACTATCGCTGAGAATATAGATCAAGCCCAGACTTGTTTTGCCCAAAGTGATTTTTCTTGCGCGATTGAGCGCGGGTTAGTCGCGGCTAATTTAGATACCACTAATAAGGTTGCTGTTCAGTTAGTAAAGGCTGCGCAATTGGCACTGCAAAAACAACAAGATGCCCAAAAAATTACTAACTTGTTAAATGCGGGAAAGGCATGTTTGTCTGCGCAAGATGATGCTTGCGCACAAGTGAAAGCGCGAGAAGTTCTTGGGTTGGAGCCTAGCAATGTGCTAGCACAGCAGCTATTAACCGCGGCAAATAATCTGGAGCAAGGAAAAATCATTCATGATTACATACAGCAAGCAGATGTTTGTTTGCTAAACGGAGATTTTGCTTGTACTGCGATGTTTGCAAAAAAATCGGCTGATTTAAATTCCACTAATTCTGAAGTGATTGAGCTACAGAAAAAATTACAAGCCATGCAGGAGAAAACTAAGCTTGCAGCGCAGGTGCAACAACAAAAAATTACTACGCAGATGCAGCTGGCACAAACTTGTTTGCAGCAGAAAAAATATGATTGTGCGATTAAGCAAGCGAATACGGTTTTAGCTTTGGATGCTGCCAATAGTCAAGCGATGGAAATTAAACAAACGGCCACTGCAGAGGCGCAACAAGGGCGTGATGCAGAAGAAAAAGTCGGAAAAATATTGGCGCAAGCACAAGATTGTTTAGATAAGAAAAAGAACTATAGCTGCGCTATTGCGAAAGCTGAAGCAGCTTTGGATGTAATGCCTAATAACCCTGATGCCATCGCCATCAAAACGCGCGCATTGGAAACACAACGAAAAATTAAAGAAACCGGTTTTACCATTAAATAAACTAGGAGAAGTGCACATGAAAAAGATTATTGGAACTTTAGTGATGGCGATGTTGGTTAGCAGCTATAGCCATGCATTTAATTTAAACGATGCAAAAAATTCGCTTGATAAGTCTGACAAATGCAAAAAGGATGATCAGGGATGTAAGAATCGCGAGCATTTAATCGGCGTCGCTAAAGTTGCTGCCATTACGGTTGCAGCGAAATTAATATTTGATATGGTTGTGGAGTATCAATCCAAGACAATAACCGATGAAGCCGTTGTAACAAGGCAATATAAGGATGAGCACGAGACTTTGCCAGAGCAACCGCTCGCTTCTGTTTATACAACAAGTACATTGCCCGGCAGTGTGGTTCAGTCAGGTAAAAAAGTAGTTATCAAATCTGATATGGTTGTTGTGCCTGGCCGCGAACAAAAAAATACACTTATTGAAGAACAAATAGTTATTTTTGACAACGAAGACAATACTAAAGAATTGAAGTCCTTAACCAAAGTGGTTAACGGGGAAACCAAGCGCGCCGGCCACTATGCGAATGAATTCTCGTTCACTTTGCCGGAAGGGTTGCCCCAAGGTGTGTACCCCATTAAAACGAAGCTCTTATTAAATGGCCATGTTGCCAAAGCATCAAGCAATGATATTCAACTGGTTTTACAGGTGAATGATTCTGGGAAAATGCAACTGGTAGCGGGTGTATTTTAATTTTTACGTGGTAATTGTTCCCCGGCGCGAAGATTGCGCCGGGTCTTTCAGCAGCGTTTTCCGAATCAGCTTTTCGGGGCTGAAATAATACGGAAGAAGATCAATTTTTGGCCAGCTGGTCATTTTCTTTGCTATTGATCTGTACTTGATGGGCCGTGTAATCTGGATTCTTTTTGCTTCGTAGTCAGTTTTCCGCAGTTATATATTTGCCCATATCTCGTCGCTGAACCCATCACCTCAATCTGCCATTTGCGTAAAAGGCTCAAGACAAATTGTTTTTTGTGCGTGATAATGCGGGGATTTTCTCAATTTTGTTATGGGTCTATTTGTTATGGGCCTATGTGTCCGCGAATTTCGTTTACCTGTTTGGCGGTGTTTTGGTGGTTACTGAAGCTTTGGCTTTAATGTATTTGGAGCATAATGCGTGGTCATTTTTCGCTATCTAAGTAAAGATATTTTAATAAGCGCTAGTGCGCTTAGTTTGATCATTTTCTTGATTAGTTTGACAGGGCGATTTGTAAATTTATTAGCAGAAGCGGCTGCAGGGAAATACGCCATTAGTGTGCTGTTCACCATGATTGGTTATCACATGCCTGGATTGCTACAAATAATTTTACCACTCGGGTTTTATATTGCGATTCTTCTAAGTTTTGGACGACTCTATATTGAAAGTGAAATGGTGGTGTTATTTGCTTGCGGCATGAGTCAACGACAATTATTGGCAATTACCCTAATCCCTGCTTTCGCGATAGCACTGGTGGTCGCGCTATTTAGTTTTTGGTTAAGTCCTTTGGGTGAGCAATTAAATGCAAAGCTGTTGGAAGAACAGCGCAATCGCAGCGAGTTTGACAGTTTAAGCGCGGGGCGGTTTCAGCTGCTAGGACAAAATATTACTTATGTTGATGAGCTTACGCTTGATCGTAAGCGTCTTGATAGCGTTTTTATTGCGCACGACGGTTCAGAAAAATCCAGCCCTATGGTAGCTGTCGCCAAATATGGAGAGCAAGTTCAGCATCCAGAGTTCGGCCAGCGTTATTTGGTTTTGCACGAAGGAGTTAAATACGAAGGGCAGCCAGGCTCTGCTGAATTTCAGGTGGTTCATTTTGTTAGTTATGGCCAATATTTGCCGCAAGTGGTTGCATCCGGCGAATATACAAATGAAATTGAAGCTAAATCTACCGATGAATTATTTTCGTCCGCTGAGCTTTCGCTAAGAGCTGCATTTCAATGGCGTCTTGCATTGCCGATTATGGTTTTCATTGGCACTTTGTTAGCGGTACCTTTAAGTCGGACAAGTCCCCGTCAGGGACGTTTTTTTAAAATGTTTCCCGCGATTCTTTTGTATTTCTTGTATTACACATTTTTAGGTAATGTAAGAGGTGCAATGACTAGCGGTAAATGGCCAATTTTTCCGGGGTTGTGGGTTGTGCATGTTGCGTTTGCGTTTTTAGCTTTTCTCATATTTAACTGGGAAAATTTTAGTTTGTGGCGTCGTCGTCGCCTGGCAGAAAGCAATGTTGCGAACAATGATTCAGCAGAGAAACAAGGCCATGCGTAAAATTACTCGTTACATATCTGGTGTTGTATTCAGCGCGATTGCACTTACGTTAGTAGTGTTCATGTCGGTGGATTTTATCTTTGGGCTTATTTACCAGCTGTCATCGATTAAAGGTAATTATAATTTTACTGAGGCGATGATTTATTTAACCCTGACTGCACCTCGTCGTCTTTATACCTATGTACCTTTTTCGTGTTTGATTGGTTGCCTGGCGGGGTTGGGTGTTCTCGCAAACACCAGTGAATTGGTTGTAGTGCGCGCTGCCGGTGTATCTACTGCGCGTATTGTTTGGCTGGCGTTACGCCCGGCATTAGTTTTTATTTTTATCGCTTTGCTTGTGGGCGAATATGTCACGCCCTATTCGGAGCAAATGGCCGAGTATCGTCGCGCTATGGCTATAGGTAAAAGCGTTAAAGCCTCACAACAACCTATATGGAGTCGTGAGGCAAATGAATTTATACACTTTGATGCGGTGTTACCTAACGGTGTGATTTATGGTGTGAGTCGTTATAGTTTTAATGAAGATCGAGAGTTAGTTGCCGCCAGCTTTACCAAGCAAGCAATTTATCAAGATGGTTTTTGGCAAGAGGAAGATGTAGCCATTACACATATTAACGCCAATTCAACCAGTATCGAAAATGTAAGTTCACGACATTGGGATACGAAATTAACGCCAGATTTGTTAAATATTTTAGCGTTGGATCCAAAAAATTTATCGATTCAAAATTTGTATTTTTATATGAATTATTTGCAGGCGCAACATATTAAAAACGATGACTATAGTTTATCTTTTTGGCAAAAAACATTAAAGCCGTTGGCGACAGCGAGCCTGGTAATTATTGCAATTTCATTTATTTTTGGGCCTTTGCGTAGTGTAACTACCGGGCAACGAATCTTCACTGGTGTTATTTTTGGTGTGTTGTTTGAATTGATACAAAGATTATTAGGGCCCTCGAGTTTGGTGTTTGGTTTTTCACCATTATTTGCAGTATTGTTGCCGATTGCTTTTTGTTTAGCCTTGGGTGTTTTTTTATTAAATCGCGCGCGCTAATCATGGTTGTGATTTGTCTGCATGCAGTGCCAGTAGCAAACAACAAAATTATTTCTGTTTAGCCGCAACTTGAATCTCAGTAAAAGCAAAGCTTAAATATTTTAATATTTGAATATAAAGGTTAACCATGACAGCTCAACTTATTAGTCCAACCGAGAGTTCAACCGAGAGTTCAACCGAGAGTTCAATCAAAAGTTCAATCAAGCGCCTTGATACAACGGCGCTGGATGCTTTAACTCAGGCGGCTCAGGCAGCTCCACGTTTGCGCATGAACCGCAATCTGCATCCTGATCACGCGGCGCCCGTGCAACGCTTGGCGATTGCTATGGAGCCGGGAACTTATGTTCGGCCTCATCGCCATTCCCACAGCTGGGAAGTTCTGACGGCGTTACGGGGATCGTTCAGCGTCGTTATTTTTGATGATGCTGGCGTCGAGGTTGAGCGGTTTATCTTGGGTAATTCGGCGCTACACGTGGTGGAAATGCCGGCGGGTACGTGGCACTCGGTTGCCGCAATTGAATCCGGCTCGATAATCTTTGAAGTTAAGGAAGGGCCATATACTCCGGTGACTGCCAGCGATTCTGCCACTTGGGCGCCAGAAGATGGAAGCCCTGAAGTCGCCGCTTTTGTTCATTATGTCGCTGGAATCTCCCACACGTAAATCCGGTAATTTAAGGTGGCCTAATCAGTTAACCTTATTTAGAGAAGCGCTTGCAATCGACAATCTTGCATTAGTCGCGTACCCTCGCGGCTGCAAAAACTACATCCAATAAACTGCCCCTAATAAACAGCGTGTATGAGGTTTGTTCATGACGAATTTTTTACCCTTTTCTCGGCCTGCGATCGGCGACGAAGAGATAGCGGCGGTAACTGAAGTATTGCGTTCCGGTTGGATAACGACTGGCCCCAAAAACCAGGAATTAGAGCAATTATTTTGTCAAACCTATGGCTGCAAACATGCAATTGCTGTTTGTTCGGCCACCGCAGGAATGCACGTTACACTCATAGCTCTGGATATTGGCCCTGGCGATGAAGTGATTACACCTTCGCAAACCTGGGTTTCCACGATTAATATTATTACCTTGCTCGGTGCCACTCCGATATTTGTTGATGTAGATGTAGATACGTTAATGGTCAGTGCCGAATCCATTGCTGCTGCTATTACGCCCCGTACGAAAGCCATTATTCCAGTTCATTATGCCGGCGCGCCGGTTGACCTCGACCCAATTTACGCGCTCGCGCAACAGCACGGTATCGCCATTGTTGAAGATGCGGCGCATGCCGTTGGTACGCGTTATCGTGAGCGTTGGATTGGCGCACAAGGCACTGCAATTTTTTCGTTTCACGCGATTAAAAATGTAACCTGTGCTGAAGGCGGGTTAGTAGTGACCGATGATGAGAAAATTGCCGCTAAAGTGCGCATGTTGAAATTTCATGGCTTAGCTGTGGATGCTTTTGATCGTTTAAGTTTGGGGCGTAAACCACAGGCAGAAGTTATTGAGCCGGGTTATAAATATAATCTTGCCGATATTAATGCGGCCATTGCGGTTGTACAGTTAAGACGTTTACCTGAACTTAATGCGCGCCGCGCTGATTTAGTCGCACGCTATCGCATGGCACTTGTTGGCTCGCCGCTGAAACCTTTGGCTGTGCCTGATTATTTTCATTTGCATGCGAATCATTTATTTATGGTGCGTGTTGATGCGCAAGCTTGCGGTATAGACCGCGACGCATTTATGCAGGCCTTGCAGCAAAAAGATATTGGTACAGGTTTACATTTTCGCGCAGCGCATACACATAAATATTATCGCGAACAATATCCACAGGTTTCATTGCCTTTAACAGAATGGAATTCGGCACGTTTGTGTACATTACCGTTGTTTCCCGATATGACGGATGAAGATTTTGCGCGCGTTATTCGCGCTATCCACGAAGTTTTGGAGTCTGTTAATGAATAACAATCAACATGGTTTTAAATTAATTTCAGTCGTCATTCCGGTGTATAACGAAGAAGAGAGTTTGCCAGAATTATTGCGCCGCACTTTGCTTGCTTGCGAACAAACGGGTTGTGATTTTGAAATAGTATTAGTTGATGATGGTAGCCGTGATAAATCAGAAGCTATGTTGCTGGCAGCTGCCAATGAACCGAATAGTCATGTAGTTGCCGTCATTCTCAATCGTAACTACGGTCAACATTCAGCGGTGATGGCGGGTTTTGAAACGTCGCGCGGTGATTTAATTATTACGCTCGATGCCGATTTACAAAATCCACCAGAAGAAATTCCGCGCATAGTGATCGCCGCTGCAGAAGGGTATGATGTGGTGGGAACTATTCGACAAAATCGCCAGGATAGTTTCTTCCGTCGCAGAGCCTCTAAAATCATTAATAAAATGGTGAAAAAAGCTACGGGTCAAGAGATGAATGATTACGGCTGTATGTTTCGCGCGTATCGCCGTTCGGTTATTGATGCCATGTTGCAGTGTCAGGAGCGCAGTACCTTTATTCCTATTTTGGCGAACAGCTTTGCGCGCAACACCCTGGAGATTCCGGTGCATCATGCCAGCCGTGAAAATGGTGATTCCAAATATGATTTATTCAGGCTGATTAATTTAATGTTTGATTTGGTTACCAGCATGACCACTGCACCTTTGCGTTTGTTAAGCATGCTCGGAGTGATGATTGCCGGTTTTGGATTTGGTCTGGCTGTGTTGTTGTTGGCTTTACGTTTTACCTTAGGCTCTACATGGGCGGCGGATGGTGTGTTTACACTGTTTGCATTACTGTTTATTTTTGTGGGTGCGCAGTTTATTGGCATGGGTTTATTGGGCGAGTATATTGGCCGAATTTATACTGATGTGCGCGCGCGGCCACGTTATTTTATTCAAACCGTGGCTCGTCCCGGGGTTCAATCATCATCAGGGGAAAAACTATAATGAAAGCTGTTGTTTTTGCGTATCACAATATCGGTTGTGCTGGAATTACCAGTCTTATCGCGGCTGGTTATGAAATTCAAGCGGTGTTTACTCATGTTGATGATCAAAATGAAAATACTTTTTTTGGTTCAGTTGCGCAAATGTGCGCCGAACATGATTTGCCCGTATTTGCTCCGAGTGATGTGAATCATCCTTTGTGGGTTGAGCGTATTCAAAAGTTGGCGCCCGATATTATTTTTTCATTTTATTATCGCCACATGTTAGCTCAATCAATTTTAGATATTCCGCGTGTCGGTGCATTTAATTTGCACGGTTCGTTGTTGCCACGTTATCGCGGTCGTGCACCGGCCAATTGGGTGTTGGCGAACGGTGAAACCGAAACCGGCGTCACCTTGCACAAAATGATTAACCGTCCGGATGCCGGCGATATAGTTGCACAAAAAGTTGTACCCATTACTGCAGCCGATACTGCATTAACCTTGCACAATAAATTGCGCGACGCGACAACCAGTTTGTTGCAGTCCACGCTGCCGGCAATGAAGGCGGGCGATATTCAGTTGCAAGCGCAAGATGAAACAAAAGCCAGTTATTTTGGTCGCCGTACACCAGCGGATGGTGAAATTCATTGGCATAAATCGGCACGTGATATTAATAATTTAGTGCGCGCGGTTACGCAACCCTATCCCGGCGCGTTTAGTTTTGCGGGCGATCGCAAATTGATTGTATGGCAAGCCAGTGTTTGCCCTGCGCAAGCTACACCGCATACACCGGGCACCATTATTTCGGTTAACCCATTGCGCATAGCTTGTGGTGATGGGGTATTGGAAATTTTGGCGGGCCAATCCGAGCAAGGTTTATTTATTCGCGGCAATCAATTAGCACTCGAACTCGGTTTGACCGAAGGCACAGTGCTTGGCCCTAAAGCCTCTACGGCGTTGCAGAATTTAAAACGCACCCGCGTATTAATTTTGGGTGTGAATGGTTTTATTGGCAACCATCTAACCGAACGTTTGTTAACTGACGACAAATATGAAGTTTATGGTTTGGATATTGGTTCCGATGCAATTTCACGTTTTATTGGCAACCCGCGCTTTCATTTTGTGGAAGGCGATATCAGTATTCACACCGAGTGGCTGGAATATCACATTAAAAAATGCGATGTGATTTTGCCATTGGTAGCGATTGCGACACCGATCGAATATACCCGCAATCCTCTGCGAGTATTTGAGCTGGATTTTGAAGAAAATTTAAAAATTGTGCGTTACTGCGTGAAATACAAAAAACGTATTTTGTTTCCGTCCACATCTGAAGTTTACGGCATGTGCGATGACAAAAGTTTTGATGAAGACACATCAAATCTTATTGTTGGCCCAATCAATAAACAACGCTGGATTTATTCCATCTCCAAACAATTATTGGATCGCGTGATTTGGGCCTACGGCCAAAAAGAAGGTTTGAAATTTACTTTATTCCGCCCCTTCAATTGGATGGGCCCACGTTTGGATAATTTGAATGCCGCTCGTATCGGCAGTTCGCGTGCCATCACGCAATTAATTTTAAATCTGGTAGAAGGTACACCGATTAAATTAATTGACGGCGGTGCACAGAAACGTTGCTTTACCGATATTCGCGAGGGTGTTGAAGCGCTGTTCCGTATTATTGAAAATAAAGATGGGTTGTGTGATGGTCAAATTATCAATATTGGCAATCCTGTAAACGAAGCTAGCATTAAAGAAATGGCAGAAATTTTATTGGAGAAGTTTGAAGCTCATCCATTGCGTAGCCACTTCCCTCCATTCGCTGGTTTTAATGCGGTAGAGAGTTTTTCGTATTACGGTGCCGGTTATCAGGATGTGTCACATCGTCGCCCCAGTATTCGCAATGCACAGCGCTACATTAACTGGACGCCGACTATTTCTACTGAAGAAACCATCGAAAATACTCTGGATTATTTTCTGCGCGATTGTGTTAAAGCGGAGTAACACCAATGGATGTTGGTTTGCGTATTGACGTAGATACATTCAGAGGGACGCGCGATGGCGTCCCTCGCTTATTAGAGCTGCTCGATAAATATAATATCAAGGCCAGCTTTTTTTTCAGTGTTGGTCCTGACAATATGGGACGGCATTTGTGGCGTTTGTTGAAGCCGCAATTTTTGTTGAAAATGTTACGTTCAAATGCTGCATCACTTTATGGTTGGGATATTTTATTAGCCGGCACGGCATGGCCCGGTAAAAATATTGGCAAACATCTCGGTCATATCATGCGCGATACCGACAAGATGAAACACGAAATAGGTTTGCATGCATGGGATCATCACGCATGGCAAGCGCGTGTGGGATCCTGGTCGCAAACACAACAGCAACAACAAATTCAATTGGGTATGGATGCCTTGCAAAATATTTTGGGCCGCGCAGTGGATTGTTCTGCTGCAGCGGGTTGGCGCGCGGATGAGCAAGTTATAGCTGCTAAAAATAATTTCAACTTTCGCTACAACAGCGATTGTCGCGGCACTCACTTATTTCGCCCTTTATTAAATAGTGGCCAGCTGAAAGGTGGCCATTTGGCGGCACCACAAATTCCTGTCACTTTATTAACCTATGATGAAGTCATTGGTAAGCGTGTGCTTGGTACTGAAGTGCTCGGCAGTGAAATCACGAACGAAAATTATAACGATTACATTCTGTCGCAATTAAAGCCGCAGGCACTCAATGTGTACACCATTCATGCAGAAGTGGAAGGAATTATTATGGCGCCATTGTTTGAATCCTTGCTGCAAAATGCGCAAGCGCGAGGTATTCGTTTTTGTTCTTTAGGTGAGCTTCTGCCGGCAATAGAAACATTGCCTACTGGCAGTGTGAAACGTGGAATGATTGCAGGACGTGAAGGGTGGCTCGGATGTCAGGTATAAATCAATTTCTGCAAAAAAATATTTATCGTTTGCTGGTGTTGGGTTATGCGATTGCTTATTTTTTGCCGCTAAATAATCGTCGTTTGTGGATTCCCGATGAAGCTCGCTATGCAGAAATTAGCCGCGAAATGATTCGGCGGGGTGATTGGGTAGTGCCGCATCTGTTGGGGCTGGATTATTTTGAAAAACCCATTGCGGGCTACTGGCTAAATAGTCTGAGTCAGTTGTTATTTGGCGAAAACCATTTTGCCGTGCGCTTCGCATCGGCACTGTGTACCGGGCTTACCGGCTTGTTAATTTTTTGGTTTGCACAGCAACTTTTTCAATCGCGAAAAAAAGCTATAGCGGCGGCGGTTATTTATTTATCTTTTTTGCTGGTGTATGCGATAGGTACTTACAGTGTTTTGGATGCGATGGTCACACTCTGGCTCAATTTGACTCTCGCCGCTTTTTACTGGAGTTTGCAAGCAACTAATTCACGTAAAAAACTGATCGGTTATGGCGTAGTGGGTGCGGCTGTTGGCTTGGGTTTTCTGACCAAAGGTTTTATTGCTTTGGTGGTGCCGGGTATTGTTGCACTGCCGTATTTAATCTATCGCCGTCAGCTAAGTGAATTGCGCTATGTATGGATTGCGCTAGTCACTCTGTTGTTGGTGAGTTTGCCTTGGGCAATCGCTGTTCATTTAAGAGCGCCAGACTTCTGGCATTATTTTTTTTGGGTTGAACATGTTCAGCGCTTTTCTGCAGAGAATGCGCAACATCGCGAAGCTTTTTGGTTTTATATTCCCGTTATTATTATGGGCAGTTTTCCCTGGTTAGCGGTTGCACCTGTTGCGCTTAAAAAAGCATGGGTGAAACTTGAGTTGCGTCCGCAAGTTATTTTTTTACTTTGTTGGGCAATTATTCCGCTGGTATTTTTTAGCATTGCCAAGGGCAAGTTACCTACTTATATTTTGCCTTGTTTTGCGCCTTTAGCCATCTTGCTGGGGTACGGCATTAGCGAACTTATTGAGCAACAGCAGTGGCGAGCTATTCGTATTAATGCGTGGTTAAATCTAGCCTTTGGTGGTTTATTAGCATTGAGTATTGGCTTGCTAGGCAGCGGAATTGTTGCTAAAAATCCCATTTATACTGCTGCTGAAAAATGCACGTTAATATTGGCTGTGTTTATTTTTATTTCATGGTCGGCATTTGGTTTGTTAAGTCTGCGCTACTCAAAAAATGCATTGGCATTTACAGCGCTGTGCCCGCTAGCTTTAGGATTGTTGTTGGGATGGGCTATACCAAAGTCAGCTATATATTCAAAACTACCAGAAACATTTATTGCTGAAAATCAGCAAAAGTTAAATGGAAGTAAATTCGTGTTTAGTGATGATCCGGGTTTGGCGTTGAGTTTAGCGTGGGAGCTTAAGCGCGATGATATTCAGCTTTATAGCTCTGAAGGCGAGTTAGCCTATGGGTTAAAAACATCACTACAAGCTGACAAGCTGTTGGACAAAACTAATTTTGAGCAGTGGCTAGTAACGGCGCGTAAACAAGGTAATGTTTCTGTACTAACCCATCATGCCTTGAAAGATGTGCCTGGTGATTTCCTCACGGCTGATGAAGTTATAACTGAGCAGCGGTTTACGCTGTTTTATTATCGTCAGCAATTTCCTGGGGCATCTTTTCATGAGACTCCGATTAATGAGGCTCCTATTAATGAGACTCCAAGTAGTGAGACTCCAATTAGTGAACCTCCTAATCAATAAAATGGGGGCCTCATGAGTGGTTTGCTTATCGCTCTGGTTTGCCTGTTAACCTGTTGTGGGCAGCTGTGCCAGAAACAAGCTGTACAAAATTGGGCAGGAAAAACATTAAGCTGGAAGAGTAAACTTTTTGATCCCTGGTTGTTGGTAGCACTTGCTGCCCTCGGGATAGGCATGTTGGTATGGTTGGTCGTGTTGCGGCTTGTGCCGCTCAATATTGCATATCCTATGCTCAGCCTAAATTTTGTGTTGGTGACTTTAGCTTCACACTTTTGGTTTGGTGAGAAAACTTGTCGCCGCCATTGGTGGGGAATTGCTTTGATTATGTTGGGTGTTGTGTTGTTGGGGGCACACTTGTGAATACTTTATCTGTGCGGCAAGGTTATTTTTTAGCTGGCGCCAGCGTGTTGCTGGTTACATTGGCGCAGCTAAATATGAAGTGGGGTATGAGTCATTTACCACTGTTGAATGACAATGTGCTGACGTTTCAGTTTTGGTGGGATAATAAAGTTGCAGTGTTGTTGGTCGCTATTGGAATTTTTTTCTATTTATTATCGATGCTGTGTTGGCTGCAGGCGTTGACTGCATTGCCCCTTAATACAGCCTACCCATTGCTTAGTATCAGCTACGCATTGGTGTACCTCGCAACTCTTTGCTTGCCTTGGTTTCAAGAGGCGTTTTCGCTGAGTCAAAGCCTGGGTGTGGTTCTGATTACTGTAGGAGTTGTAATTGTTGTTAAAGCACCAGCGCAAAAATAACTGTATCACTGTATCCATCTCTGCATAAAAATAGCGCATAAAAAATGGCGCATAATAAATTTGTCATACAGTTGTGTTAATTTTTTTATTTTCCTCAATGTTTTTTTTGCGCATAATTTGTTCGTTAGTGTAGAGCCCGCATTCTCTCTTAGCTTAACTTGGTTACTCCATATTGATTCACAGAGTTATTCACAGCTTCTGTGGATAAGCCGTTGCGCAGGTCATGAGCGGTTTGCTTAAATCTACATCTTCCTTGGCATAGATGCTGCTGCATGATTTTTGTTTATAGTCTTCCTTGCGCTGCGTATTACCTTTATGGTGCTGCTTTAATCTTTCTTTTGTCCGGTCTTTTCTATCCAAAGAAGGGTTGATGACGTAGAATGCGGCCCTATTTTGTGTTTGTTATTTCAATCCCTCAACCTAGTTGGAGATGCTTCAATGATTAAGCTGCCTGAAACCCTGCGCGAGAACGTTCGCCTACTTGGGGAGCTCTTAGGTGAGACAATTCATGCCCATGAAGGCGCTGAGCTTTTTGGCAAAGTCGAGGGTATTCGCAAGCTGGGCAAGTCAATTACCCAAGCTGAAAATGGTGACTCTGCGCCTCTAGTGAAACTTTTGGGTGAATTGGATGATAAAGACATTCTGCCGATTGTGCGGGCCTTCAATCAATTTTTGAATTTGGCCAATATTGCCGACCAGGAGTATTTCTCCAGCGCCGAATCGGAGCGTGATGATGGTTTGCAGGCCATGTTGTTGGAGTTTGCTGACACTCACGGTAAAGAAGCAGTGGCCGCCAAAATCAGCGAATTACGCATTGAGTTGGTGCTTACTGCGCATCCTACAGAAATTACCCGCCGCACGTTAATTCGTAAATACGATCAAATTGTTGATACTTTGGCGGACCGTCAAAATGGTAGCTTGTTAACTTTTGAGCAAGATAAATTGCGTGGCCGCTTGCACCGTTTGGTGGAAGAAATTTGGGCAACCGATGAAATTCGTACCACTCGCCCCACAGCTATCGACGAAGCCAAATGGGGCTTCGCCGTGATTGAAAATAGTTTGTGGCAAGCGGTGCCGGATTTTATTCGTCATCTCGACCGTTTGTGTCATCGTCATCTCGATCAATCTTTGCCAATTGATTTGCAGCCGTTCAAATTCTATTCATGGATGGGTGGCGATCGCGATGGCAACCCCAACGTTACGCACAAAATTACCCGTGAAGTCTTATTGCTAGGCCGCTGGATGGCCGCTGAATTGTATTCGCGTGATGTTTACAGCTTGGGCGGCGACTTGAGCATGAGCGAAACCAATGAAACCTTGGGCAAGCTTTACCCCAACACTAACACTCCGTATCGCGATGCTATGTTTGCTTTGCGTAAGCGTATTCAAGCAACCCTGGAATGGGCAGAAGCGCGTTTGCAAGGACGAGCAGTTGAAACACCAGAAGATTTAATTGTTAGTCGTGAAGATTTATTGGCCCCGCTAATGATGTGTTATCAGTCATTGCATGATGTAGGTTTGCCGCATATTGCCAATGGCCCGTTAATGGATACCATCCGCCGCATTCACTGCTTCGGTATCAATTTAGTGCCGTTGGATATTCGTCAGGATGGCGAACGCCACGTGAAGGCGATTGATGAGTTAGTTGCTTATCTCGAGTTAGGTAATTACAACGATTGGAGCGAAGAAGAGCGGCAAGCTTTTTTGTTAAATCAGTTGAATAGTAAACGCCCATTGATGCCGGATGAATGGCCAATGAGTGAAGATACCGCAGAAGTTTTGGCAACCTGCAGAGTTGTTGCCAGCGAGCCGCGCGAGATTTTGTCGCATTATGTTATTTCCATGGCGCGCCAACCATCAGATGTTCTTGCCGTAGCGCTGCTATTGAAAGAGTGCGGTATGACGTGGGATATGCCCATAGTGCCGCTGTTCGAAACGCTTGATGACCTTGATCGCGCGCCGATTGTAATGGATTGTTTGTGGAGCCTGGACTGGTACAAAGAATACAGTGCGCAAGAACAAACGGTGATGATTGGCTACTCGGATTCCGCTAAAGACGCCGGTAAATTTGCCGCTACCTGGGCACAGTACAAGGCTCAGGAAAAACTCGTTGCGCTGGCGGATAAATACGCCGTGCAACTGGTGCTGTTCCATGGTCGTGGCGGTACTGTTGGCCGTGGTGGTGGCCCGGTAGAAAAAGCCATGGCATCGCAACCGCCAGGGTCTGTGCAAGGTAGAATTCGTGTCACTGAACAGGGCGAAATGATTCGCTACAAATTTGGGTTGCCGCGCGTTGCCTTCAGTAATTTGTCGTCTTATGTCATAGCCACTTTGCGCGCAACTGTTTCACCGCACGCAGCTCCGGCACAAGAATGGCGAGATTTAATGGAGCGCATGGCGCACGCGAGCCTTGAAGCTTATCGCAGTGTGGTGCGTGGTCATCCGCATTTTGTACCTTACTTCCGCAGCCTTACGCCTGAGCAAGAACTCAGTTTGTTGGCGCTGGGCAGTCGTCCTGCTAAACGTAAATCCACTGGCGGCGTGGAAAGCTTACGCGCTATTCCCTGGGTGTTTGCCTGGACGCAGGTACGTTTGAATTTACCCGCCTGGTTAGGCGCTCGCCAAGCGTTGGAATTTGCGCTTGAGTCCAAGCCTAAAGTGCTGGAAGACATGGTCGCTAACTGGGCGTTCTTTTCGAGCTTCCTGGATTTATTGGAAATGGTTATCGGCAAAGCTGATAACCCAATTTGCAGCTACTACGAGCAGCAATTAGTGCCGGTGGAGTATCACGGTTTAGGTCAACAGTTGCGCGCGGACGTTACCGCAATAGAGGTGTTGATTAATCGCCTGAAAAAACAAACAGTTTTGCTAAATGATGAACCTTTGTTGCGTCAGTCATTAGCTGTGCGTAAACCTTACGTCGATCCATTGAACTATTTACAAGCTGAGTTGCTAAAACGTTATCGCAGCAGTAAATCTATTAGCCCTGAACTTGAGCGTGCGCTTAAAGTAACTATGGCTGGTATTGCCGCGGGTATGCGTAATACGGGTTAATGCGCCACTCGCAAAAAAATATTGTTATTCAGAAGCCGCACTTGAAAAAGTTGCGGTTTTTTTTGTTATGGCGAGCGTTTTTTGTCGCAGTGCACGCCTTTTTGTAGAAGTTGGCACACCTTTTTGTGGTAGTTGACACTAAGGCCTTTATGTTTTGCTATACAATCATTTTTTTGTAACACTCACTATTGGCATTTGTTACTGCACCTCATATTAATAACAATCATTGAAGGAATGGCCATGCGCAACATCACGTTAGTTGTTACATTTGTTTGTGTAAGCATATTTATTGTTAATAACACGCAAGCTGATTTTGCGATTCAAAATCCTGATTCGCACACGGCAATATCTTTAGATGGTCGCTGGGATACGATTATCGACCCCTACGAAAATGGTTTTTATAACCACCGTTATGAGGAATCCGAAAATGGTTATTTTAAAAATGCGAAACCTGCGAATCCGAGTGATTTGGTAGAGTACGATTTTTCTCGCTCACCAAAGTTAAGTGTCCCTGGTGATTGGAATACACAAGATGACAAATTATTTTTATACGAAGGCACTATTTGGTACCACCGCGATTTTGATATTGGTAAAAAATTGGATCAGCAATATCTGGTGTATTTTGGTGCAGTAAATTATTACGCAACCGTCTATATCAATGGTAAAAAAATTGGTGAACATGAGGGTGGTTTTACGCCCTTTCAGTTTGATGTTAGCGCACAGGTCAAAGCAGGTATTAATTCACTGGTAGTAAAAGTGGATAACCGCCGTGAGCGCGACCAAATTCCCACCGTCAATACTGATTGGTGGAATTATGGCGGCATTACTCGCTCGGTTAAAGTGATAGGGGTGCCGACGACGCATATTGATGACTATGTTGTGCAACTCAGTAAAACGGAACC
Source organism: Gammaproteobacteria bacterium (assembly GCA_043745725.1). GTDB lineage: Bacteria > Pseudomonadota > Gammaproteobacteria > Pseudomonadales > Cellvibrionaceae > Cellvibrio. Next base: position 23,738 of record JAYTSJ010000243.1, read on the forward strand.
CTATGTTATTGAAGGTTGGGTAAAAATTGATAATGTTAATAAGCAACAACTTGATAATCAAAAAGTAGAATTGCGAATTCCAGAATTAAATATTATTCAAAAAATTAGTCTCAATAAGAATGGCAAAGGTGAGTTTTCAATTGTTGCAAAACCCTTGCTGTGGAATCCGGATTCACCGAAACTTTATGCGGTCGAATTAGCGTTTCAACAAGAAGTCATCCGCGACAAAATTGGTTTCCGAACTATACAAACACAAGGCGAAAATATTTTATTAAATGGTAACTCCATTTTTCTGAAAGGTATTAGTATTCATGAGGAATCCCCTCTGCATTTAGGCCGTGCCTGGAGCGAAGAAGATGCGCGCCAGCTGTTAAGTTGGGCGAAGGAGTTGGGCTGCAACTTTGTCCGCTTGGCACATTATCCGCACAATGATGCAATGGTGCGTATGGCCGATCAAATGGGGTTAATGGTGTGGTCAGAAATTCCTGTGTATTGGACCGTATTATTTAATAATCCTGCAGTTTACGATAAAGCCGAAAAGCAATTAACTGAAATGATTATGCGCGATAAAAATCGTGCATCAGTTGTTTTATGGTCTATGGCGAATGAGACGCCCAACACTTCAGCGCGTTTAAAATTTATTGGTGAATTGGTAAAAAAAGCACGTGAGTTGGATGATACCCGTTTAATTACTGCCGCATTGGATACCCAGAGCGATGCCAATGGTGAAAAGCTTATCGATGACCCGCTTGCGTCGGTTGTGGATGTCATCGGCGTTAATAGTTATTGCGGTTGGTATGTTGCCACACCCGGTAGTTGTGCTAGTCTGAAATGGTTATCGCGTTATCATAAGCCCACTATTATGAGTGAGTTTGGTGCTGATGCTTTGCAAGGTTTTCACGGAGATAAAGCACAACGTTGGACCGAAGAATATCAAGTTGATGTGTATGTAAATAACCTCGCTATGATCGACAATATAACTTTTTTACGCGGCATGTCACCGTGGATATTAAAAGATTTTCGTTCGCCCAGGCGTCCCTTGCCCAATATCCAGGATTTTTGGAATCGCAAGGGCTTAATTTCCGATCGTGGTATTAAGAAGAGAGCCTGGTACATATTGCACGACTATTACAGCAATAAGGCAAACGATTACAGTAAGAAAATTGACGAGCAATCAGTAAAAAAATAATATTTTAAAAATATGGAAAATTAATTTGTGGCGCTTGGTATGAATACACCAGAAATGATAATTGCCATAACACTTGCAGGTAATTCTATGAGAAAGGAAACCGCTAACAAAATATTAATAGGCGTTGTCGTGATTATATTCGGCGGTGTTGTTAATTTTTCTTCTGCGCAAGAAATTGCACTTGCGTTTGATAAGGCATTGTCGCGTTCAAGCGCATTGGATGGTATGGCGCGAGCAAAAATGCTAGTGCGCAATCTGGAAAGAGTGGATGTCCATCAATCTATGTTTTTGATCCACACTAAAGATATTACCGACAACACCGTCGGACGTTTAATGTTTTACGACGATGCAGGGCAGCTGCTGGTCAATGCGGGAGCGTACTATTCGTTACTCAGTCGCATTGATAGTTATAGTTTTGCAGTCGATATTTTAAAAGCGAATTCCGCTTTGTCGGAGTACGTGAGTTACCGCCAGCATGTTTATTTTCCTTATCTTTACGAGGGTGGTGATGAATTGGCGTTAAAGCAAGTGAAAAATTTTCTTGCGGAGCGCGGTTACCAACCTACTTATACAACCTATCAAGCTCATGATGATTATTTAGATCTGCTTTACCAAAAACGTATTGCCGACAATCGGCCTGTTGACATTGCGCGCCTAGAAAAAGTCTACGTAAAAATGCTAGTGAGTGATATTGTGGCTTACAATGCTGAGGCGCAAATGCTGTTAGGTTATAGTCCGAGGCAGGTGATTTTATTGCACGAAAATGATTTAGCTGCTTACTGCATCGTGGCTTTGGTAGATGCATTAAATGCAAAAGGATTTAAAATAATTTCTCCAGAGAAAATATTTTCTGATCCGGTCGCCAACCCCTATTTGCTTGGTGGTTATTCGGGAGTGGGTTACCTAAAATCAATTAATGGAATACCCGATTCGCAACGTAACAATTTATATGTGCTAACCGCAGCCGAAAAACAGAAAATTCATGGATATTTAAATGAGCAGGGATTGGGTGAGTTGGTCCCAGCAAATTAAAAATAATTGCGTATGCTTTTTGCGTAGCTAAAAAATTGGAAATTTGATTGCTGCAGTAAAATATATCGATTTAGGCGCTAACTTTATTGCTGTTTTTCACGACAGTATAAATATTATTGCCTGTTTCTGCTGTTGGGTCGAGGAATCCAATAATAGTCGTTCCTTTTTCAAGGTATATTTTGTGTAGTTCCGGCAGATTGAGTGTGCGGTAGAGTACGTCAAATAAAATTCCTGCTAACAAAATTACGCCTAGAACTAGGGCACATTTTTTTATCCAAAATAATTGTTTTGCTGATTGAGGTGTCACGGCCATAATATCTACTCCGTAGAATGAATCACATAAAAATATTTCTCTGGATGCATAAATGGTTTTTCAACAACGGTAAAATGATACTGTCATTGGGAATGGTTTTATTCAATTTACTTTTTAAAATAATTATTTTTTATCAAAAATGGTTACCTTAAGTTGAGGCAAATACACCCAAAAAGTAACGCTACTTGATATGATTTTGAAGGATACATCATGTTTATGAAAGCGAATATCATTGAGACGATATTGAGAGGATTTTGACGAATTATTGTTGTTTTCCGCGTCAATATTTTTATATTAATATGTGCGTTAATTTTTTGGCATATTACCAAATAAAAAGCTAAAAAATGTGGTGTTTTTATGGCGGTGGAAGTTGCTTTGGTGTCACGTGCTTCATCCATTTGCGTGGATGCATTGAATGTTTGTGGTGGATTAATTTTTGTTGCGAAAAAGTATTTTCCAAAAAAAAATTAACGCACAACAAGCTTGAACTTTTATTTAACCTAATGCAGGGGAGTTTTGATGGGTAAAGGGCGTCTGGAAGCTTTTAGCGATGGAGTGATTGCTATTATCATAACCATTATGGTGTTGGAATTGAAAGTGCCGCATGGCGATGATATTCAATCGCTTATTTCATTGCTTCCTGTTTTTCTTAGTTATGTGCTCAGTTTTATATATGTAGGTATTTATTGGAACAACCATCACCATTTATTGCACACCGTACAAAAAATTTCTGGCGGTGTACTTTGGGCAAATTTACATTTGTTATTTTGGTTGTCTCTGGTGCCATTTGTGACAAGCTGGATGGGTGAAAATCATTTTTCGGCGTTGCCAACCGCACTCTATGGTGTTGACATGTTAATGTCGGCTATTGCTTATTATATTTTACAGTTAATTATTATTCAGGCGCAGGGCAAACATTCATTATTGCAGCATGCCCTTGGTAGGGATATAAAAGGAAAAATATCCCCCGTGCTTTATTTAATGGCCATTGGCGGCGCATTTATTGACAGTTGGATTGCTGGTTTTTTTTATGTGCTTGTTGCACTCATTTGGCTAGTGCCAGATAAACGCATTGAGCGAGTACTCGATGAAAGTCATAATAAATAAATATTAAATTTCTTTAATAGAAATGTGAATCCGCCAAACAACACACAGGTTAAAACAATACAGGCCAGCAGTGTTGGCCAAAATCCCCAGCGCGATAATAACTTTGGGAATACTAAAAACATGGGTAATGTTGGTAGAACATACCAAAAGGTATACCAGGCATGATTTGCAATTTTTTCTGCCGGTTGGTTTTCGACATAAAGCCAAATAAGCGTCAGCACCGTAACCAGTGGTAGTGCTGCTATAAACCCCCCGAGCTTATCGCTGCGTTTCGCGAACTCTGAAATGAATACCACCATAAAAGCAGTAATTAAATATTTGGTAATAATCCAATACATTTCTCTCGCCCTGCCATTCTGGTTTGTTATCGTTGCTCATTATAGTGTGACTTATAATAGAAGTTTTGGACAATTTTTGAAAATCACGGTGGATTGGGATCTCTCCAAGATGAAGGGAGCCTAAACTAGCCACTGAAATGTAATATCTTGTACATGCGGTTGTCATATTTTAGTCATCATTTGTTCATATAGTGCCAGCCTGTTTACAGGCTCATTACTATATCGAGAAACAATATGTCCCCTAAAGCTAATAAACACCTGCATTACAATGTAACGCTCGTGGATAAACTCTGGAATTTGAAAAGATTATGCGAAGTTCATTTGAAAATGCACATTCCGTTGAATATGGTACTTAAGGATGAAGAATATCGCACTGAATTGCTGAGAAAAGCGCTCGAAAGTGAACAGCAAGATTTGGTGGCGTTGGTGTGGGAAATTCGCAAAATGGAAGGCGCTATTTTAACGGCTGCACGCGGGGACGAAGCAGCAAATGCGAGAAAAAAAGCGAATAAAGGTTTTCGTTTGCACAGTCTAACTGCTGTTGTATTTTCTTTGGTCTTAGTGATGAGCGGCTATATGTTGCGTTCATTTTTGCCGATGGATGCGGGCGAAGTGTTTGTATTCAAAATGGTGCAAAATACGACCGTACAATCAAAATTGAAAAATAAAAATGCGCTGAGTGTTAATGGTTCTGTGGTGCACGCTGAGCAGCCTTTGTTTCGTTTGCATGGTTCTAATACCGTGGGTGAAAAATTAGCGCCGCGTTTAGTGGAAGCTTATTTGATGAGCCAGGGAGCCACCAATGTGCATACTGATGATGGCGCCAAAGCGAATGAAAAAATTATTTCTGGTGACATTAACGGTAGTGTTGAATTTATTGAAGTGCAGGCGCATGGTTCGGGCACAGCTTTCGTGGATCTGCTGAATGGCAGTACGGATTTGGGAATGTCGTCCCGTCGCATCAAAGAGCAGGAGCGTAGTGATCTTATCGTTAAAGCTGGTGATCTTAGTGTGCCGGGTAGTGAGCATATTATTGGTCTTGATGGCCTGGCTATTATTGTTGCGCCGAGTAACGATATTTCAACCTTATCCATTGAACAAGTTGCAGATATTTTTTCTGGAATAATTATCAACTGGTCAGCACTTGGTGGTAAAAATATTCCCATTAAACTTTATGCGCGCGATGAGAAATCCGGCACCTGGGATACATTTAAAAGCATGGTGCTAGATTCACAAAAAGCAATTTTGTCAATGACGACTACGCGCATTGAATCCAGCACAGAATTGTCAGACACCGTTGCGCGGGAGCCTGGGGCAATTGGCTTTATCGGTTTACCCTATGTGCGTCACGCCAAAGTCATTGCAGTTGCTTCTGCTACCAATACCAAAGCAATTATGCCCACGCATTTTACGGTTAGCACAGAAGATTATCCTCTCGCACGTCGTTTATATTTTTATTCTCCTCAAGCAAGCCCCAATATTGAAGCGCTTGAATTTGTCAGTTTTGTGGCAAGCGAGCGAGGGCAGAGCATCGTGGAAGATGTGGGGTTTGTGTCGCAAAATATTAAAGTTGGCAAGCCTTTTGATAATGATTTTTATCCCGCTGAAATGCTCGCGTTAACCAAGCACTCACAGCGGTTATCCATAAATTTTCGTTTTAACGGTGGTAGTGACGAGCTGGATACAAAAGCATTAAGTGATTTAGATCGTGTAGCAAAATATGTAGAGGCGAATGCGCCTCGGCGCGTGCAATTATTTGGCTTTACTGACAGTGATGAAGAGGGTAAAGGCAAAGAGTTGTCTATGCGACGAGCGGCTGTGGTTGAGCAGCAATTAATTCAGCGTGGTATTTATCCGTTAGTTACTAAAGGAATGGGGGACGCTGCGCCTTTGGCTTCCAGTGCTACAGATGCCGGGAAAAATATTAATCGCAGAGTAGAGGTTTGGATTCTATAAAATATTTTTAAAAAATTATGTGCGCAATAAAAAAGCCAAGACATTGTTCTTGGCTTTTTTACTCTGCACTTGCGAGTGCTTTTAAACTCCAGTCGATAGCTTCGTTATAAAATGCTTTGGGTAGAATGTCTTCCAGGATCGTAAGTGTTTCGCGCAATTCAGTGATGTTGTTGCTGACTAAATTTATATGACCCACTTTGCGGCCAGTGCGAACTTCTTTGCCATACCAATAAGTGCGAGCAGCGGGCAGACTTAACCATTCTGGATTGTAGTCAGTGCCAATTAAATTGATCATTACATTCTGACCAATAATTTGTGGCTGAGGAATCGCCAGATCAGCAGTGGCACGCAAGTGATATTCAAATTGGCTGATGCTGGCACCGGCTTGCGTCCAGTGGCCGGAGTTATGTACGCGCGGTGCAAGTTCGTTAATGAGTAATTGTTCGCCCACACGAAAAGTTTCCATCGCCATTACACCCACATAGTTCAGTGCATTGAGCAGCTTGCCAAGCATAGTTTCAGCTTGTGCTTGAAGGTGTTGTAAGCGAGCTAGTGGCGCAACGGATGCGTAAAGAATACCGTTCAAATGTAAATTAAGTGTTAGTGGATAAAATACGCAATCGCCTGCGCGGTTACGTACACCGATGAGAGAAATTTCTTCATCAAAATTAATCGCTTGCTCGGCAATGGCTTCGCCTTGCCAATCGGCAGGAACTTCATCATCTTCGGTGCGCAACCAGTGTTGGCCTTTGCCATCGTAACCACCGGTGCGACGTTTGAGTAAGACTCGTTCGCCGAGTTGGTCACACAATTCATTCGCATTAATGTCGCCAACAACATTACGCCAGGGCGCAGTCGCAAGGCCTAATGAATCAATTAATTCTTTTTGGGTTTTACGATCCGCTAAACAGCCAAATATTTTTTTGTTGATAAAATGTGGATGTTGCGCGAGGGTTTGTGTGACCAAAGTATCTGGCCATTGTTCGCGCTCGGCGGTGATTAAATCATTCGGTTGTAATTCTGGTGCAGTTTTTTCGTTGATATCTACGGGGCGCACATCGAGCGCGAGTGGCATGCCCGCGTGTTGAAGCATGGCACCGAGTTGGCCTGCACCTAAAATCCAAATGCGTTGGTTAATGCTCATGAGTGATTGGCTCTAATTTAGCTGCGCTGATTAATCTATGCTGGGGTCTGGATTATCTAATACGGCTTGGGTTTGACTGTGACGAAAGTTGTCTAAACGTGTCGCCAATGTAGAGTCATTTAACGCCAGAATTTGGCAGGCCAACAGGCCGGCGTTAAACGCACCGGCATTACCAATGGCAAGTGTGCCCACTGCTATGCCTTTGGGCATCTGTACAATGGAGAGCAAACTATCCATACCATTTAAGGCTTTGCTTTGGACTGGTACTCCCAGCACCGGCAGGCGTGTATGAGCTGCGATCATGCCTGGTAAATGCGCTGCACCGCCAGCACCGGCAATAATAACAGCATAACCATTCGCTACCGCTGCTTCGGCAAATGCAGTTAATTTCTGCGGTGTGCGATGCGCTGAAACAACTTCAGTATGATACTCCACACCCATATTTTGCAGGATTTCAACAGCGGATTCCATGGTTGCCCAATCACTTTTGGAGCCCATAATTACAGCGACTTTGCTAGTCATAACGTGTGTCCCAGTATCAAAAATAGACCATCAAGAAAAGCCAATGGAAAAAGGGGCGCATATTACCATAAGCTTAGCGTTTTGCCGAAAGGTTGCAGGCGGAGGGAGTTGTAGCAGAGAGTAGTTCCCCTTCACGAAGACCCTTGCTACAATTGCAACCGTTGTTTCTGGCGCCAAAATCGTCTAATAGTACTCAATGTAAACTGGATCAGTTCTTATTAATAGGAAGTAGAAAATGCGTAGGAAAACTAGGAAAAACGTGGTTGTAGTGTCGTTAGTTATATTATGTGCGGCGGTTGGGTTACAGTTTAGAGCAAGCAAGCAGAAAGCAGTAGCCACTGTGCAACCTGTAGTTGCTGCTCCACAAATGATAGCGGCGGTAGAGCCCACCGCAGCAAATCGCAATTCATTTGCAGATGTTGAAGCGCGTAGAGAGCAGGAGTTAGAAGATAAAAGGAATGCAGATGAGATTGCCAAACAGCAAAGCAAAAAGGGAAAAAGCGTTGAATGTTTATTTTGGAAGCAACAAAAACAAACTTCAAGTGCTGCAAATATAGATGAAAAAATAGAGAAATTTTGTAATATATAATTTTTAACGACTCAATCTGAGTTGCGTATTTAATTACCAGCCGCTGTTGAAAATGTAATGCTGTGCATTGCGTCCAGCGGTTGTGTATTCCTCTCCGTATTTTTTTCTCCGTCCTGATCAATATACAGCGCTGCAATGTCATTTTCATTGGCGATTTTTATTCCTGCTTCACTCCCTAAACACAACAATGCTGTTGACCATGCATCTGCAATGGTTGGATTCGGATTGAATACGGTGACTGAAACTGTATTGTGTTCAACAGGTTTTCCGGTGCGGGCATCGAGGATGTGGCTGTAGCGTTTGCCATTGCTGTCGAAGTAATGGCGGTAGGTGCCAGATGGCATAAGTGACATGGGTTCGCCGGAATTGAACACAGCAATTTTTTCAATTTTGCGTTCATTGGCAAGTGGTTTTTCCATGGCAATGCGCCAAGCAGTGCCATCTTCTTTTTTGCCGCGCGTTTTTAGTTCTCCGCCAATTTCCACTAAATAATTTGTAACTTGATGTGATTCTAAAATATTAGCAATGCGCCCAACGCTGTAACCCTGCCCGATGGAGGATAAATCCACACGCAAATTGGGCAGGGTTTTACGCAGATGGGTTTTATCCAGTGTTTCTAGTTTGTCCATGCCAACAAGAGTGAGTGTTTGTTGCAGTGTTTCATCGTCGGGTAAATTAAATTTATCTTTTTTGAATCCCCACAAATCAAACAAGGGTTTAATGGTTAAGTCATAACAGCCATGGCTGGCTTTGCTAACGTTGCGCGCCAATTCAATTAAATCAACAATTTCTGCTGTGGTTATTTGGGGTTCGGTATTAAGTTGCGCATTAAATTGCTCAATTGCCGAGTCGTCGCGGTAATTTGAAATGGCGGCATCGAGACGATTTAATTCATTGGTAATTTCATTGCCAATTACCTGTTGTTCTGCTGGGTTCTTTAAATCAAAACTGATGTGATAGGTTGTGCCTTGGGCAAAACCTTCCAAGTGGCTGAGCTCAGTTTTTTTTGTACAAGAAAGTAAGCAGTAAGTTGCGACGCACAGCGTGAGAGTAGTGAATTTTTTCATGTAACGAATACTATGGCGAATAAAGTGTAGCTATTATAGCGGGATAATATTTTTTGGTGTTGATAGGAAACTATTGGCCAGAAAAATTTATAAATATATTGGCGGTTAGGCGACCGTCTTTGGGGTTTGCAGAAAGCCCCAGGGTTTCGTTGATGTTGCCGGCATGTAAAGCATTGCTGAGATAAATTACTGCGCGATTAAATTTCACCTCCACGTTTGCTATTCTGGTGAATAATGGCGTGTCACCGTTAATATATTCCAGTTTTGGTAAGCCACCACTCATGACCTCTTGTTTCAATGTCTGGAAATAATTTTCCAGGCGTGCATCGGTAATGGTTTCGTAACCTGTAACTTTGTGGCGATAAAAAGAAGTGCCACCATAGTGTTCCGAGCAGAGATAATGCACTACTGCAAATTGATAAGGGTGATGAGTGTCAATATGAGGTACGCACTGAATAGGACGTAATTTATCTGCGGGTGTTGTCGCCAAAGAAAAGGCACCGAGACTAACTTGAGAGGTATTTGCACTGGGTACCGCAAAAATTTCTCTAATGATAGGCTCAATCACGTTTAAGCTTTGTTCCGCATAGTCGCCGGAGATAGGTTTTCTCACGCCAGGATAGTAATCTGTTTTTTGTCCTGTAAATAATGGTTCGCTGGCCGCTAATTCCATCAGTGTTTCAGGCGCACTAAAAAAATTGTCAACAATAATAATGGGAGTTTGTTCGTTACCTATTCCTTGCACTGAAAACGTAAGGTTTGGGTTGATGGTGTTTTTTGCAAACGTGTCAGACATTGGCAATACGCTCATTTTTTTTCTGTATGAGTGCGTAAATCTGACCTAAAGATGCCAGCATCGTGTAGATGGGTTGAAGGTAATTTTTATGGTGCAGTGTGCTAATTGCATCGCCATTTAATGCAGAAAGTTTTTCTTCGTCGATCGTGTATAAACCCTGCACTCGTTGCTCTTGTTGATTAGCGAAGGTAATGTCGAGAGACATGGGCATTAACAGCTTTAATTCGAGTAGAACTCGAATAAATGCTTGTGTCTGCGTTTCACCGTTTATCAACTCGGCCAGCATAATTTTTACATTGCGTAAAAATTCTGTATCTTCACCTTGTTCGGTAAAAAGAAGCTCTCCGTGCGTTTGAGTAATACATTGGCTTTCGCTGTCAATGCAAATAATAGTGTTTTCATCTTCCTGGCCGATAAAAAAAGGCTGGCGAAGAATGTTTAACGGCGTGTAAATACCTTGCCATTGATTGTTTTGCCAAAATAAATTTTCTTGTTGCTCAAAGCCCAGTAGCGCCATACAGACAAAGCGTCCGGTTTCAACATTTTTAGTCAATACAATAGGGTAATGTACGACTAATTTTAAAAATTCACTCAACACCACCGGCACCATCCGTTCAAGAGCGCCTTGAGCTTCAATTTTTGCGGAATCAATTTTTAAATATTTATGTGTTTGATTATTAAGTGCGACAAATGTTGGCATTATTATTTTCTCTATTTTTTATCATTAAATGGATTGCAGGCCGTATTCGTGAATTTTGTTGAGTAGATCGCGATTGCTGGGCAGGCTGCGCAAAGCATGGGCAATATTTTTTTGATTTTTACTGAATTGCTCCGCTGAATATGTTTCTTCACTTATTAGGTGCTGACTGTATCGGGTCTCTGTTTCAAAACCCATGCCGTAAAGAACATATTGATAACTTGCCGCTGGGAATACTTCATTGTTGCTGGTGAAATCATGATCGCTAGGTGAATGATAGCGCCACAAGTTTATGAGCTCTTGTAAACTTTCTGGAATAGTTGTCGGGTCGCGATTATCAATCCAAAATTTATTATCGCTGCGCTTGCTCAGAATATAATGAAGTTTTAGAAAATCAATAATGCGTGCCCAGCGGTAGCTAAAAGTTTCATTAAAACGTTTGGCGGTGATGTCCATGACCTCGCGGCAAGCGGGGAGTTGTTCAGCAATCATGCTCGCCGATAATTCTACTAATACCAATGCCGATGCTTCCAGGGGTTCCAGGAACCCTGCTGATAATCCTACTGCAACACAATTATTTTTCCAAAATAATTTGCGATGGCCTGATTTAATGGGAATTTTACGCACCGACACTTTTTCAAATGCCGCGCCTACGTATTCACGTAATTTTTGCACCGCTTGTTCTTCGCTGGTGTGGCGACTGGAATAAACATGGCCGACTCCACGGCGATTAATTAAGCCAATATCCCAAATCCAGCCGGCCTCTTGCGCAGTTGAAATTGTGTGGGATGCAATAGGCGCATCTTCACTTTCGTAGGGAATTTGCACTGCTAAGGCAGTATCGATAAATAATACGTCATCGCACTCAATAAAAGGTACTTGAAAATGCTGGCCTAATAACAATGACGAGAATCCAGTACAGTCGATAAATAAATCGCCACTTATTTCACCCGCCTGGGTTGTATTTACGGAGGCGATATCGCCATTGTCTGCGCTGTTAATACTAACAACGTCGGCAAGTACATGCGTTACGCCGAGTTTTGCACAGCAATGTTTTTGTAAAAAAGTAGCAAATTTTCCGGCATTTAAATGGTAGGCATAATTCGCAACTGAATCGAATTCAGGGGTGGTAATCATTTTAGGCGCGAGCCCTTGTTCACACACCGCTTCTTGAAAGCACACAGCATCAGAAAAAGATTTATTATCAAGTTTGTTGGTGCGATATTTTTGCCAGTAAGGTATTAAATTGGTTTTACCAAAACCTTGCGGCAACATAAGGGGATGGTAATAAAAGTCCTTGTCGGAGCCATCAACCCATTTAGCAAATTTTGCGCCTTGTTTAAAGGATGCGTCGCATTCGCGCATAAAATCTGTTTCGGAAATACCTAATTTTATAAGCGTATTACGCATGGTTGGCCAAGTACCTTCGCCAACGCCAATGATGGGGATGTTGGGTGATTCAACTAAAGTTACACGAATACCGTCAGCGCTGTTGGCTTTGTGTTGTGCAGCAATGCGCCCTGCTGTTATCCAGCCTGCAGCGCCTCCGCCAACAATAACGACTGATCTTGTTGCTTTATTCATTCCACTGCCTTTTGAGTGCTGCATATTTTTAATATTGTGTGTGAGGCTTTCTGAAACAAAAATGACCGCTACAAAAACTGTAGCGGCCAAAAGAGGGGTCTCACATGCTTAACAAATTTTTAAAACTTGGCGGTTAAGCCCACACCTATACGTCGACCAGCATCTTCCGCTAACAAGAATTGGTTAGTATAACGACCATACTTGGTAACTACGGCTTGAGTTAAGTTTGTGACTTCAAACAATACCGATATGTTGTCGGTAATTGCATAGCTCCCGCTCATATCCCATTGGCCATAAGCGGCTACGTTAACAACACCATCGCCGTTGGATTGGGTCATCGATTGTAAAAACTTGTCGCGCCAGTTGTAAGCGATACGTACTTGGTATGGGCCTTGTTCATAAAATCCCACCAAGTTTGCAGAGTCACTAATACCGGTTACCGCAAATTTCTGGGTAACATCGCCAGCTTTTAACGGTGCATCGCTGTGCACCAACGTGCCGTTCACAATCACACCAAATCCACTTTCGCCGAAGGTATGCTGCAGTGCTAGCTCAATGCCGTCTACGATAGCCTCTTTACCGTTACTCGGTATGGTCTGAGTAAATTCGGCAATTTTGTCGTTCGCATCTGGGGCATGAATATCAGTACCTGTGCTCGGGTCTGTAAGCAAACTGCCGTTGCTAGTAACAAAAGTTTGTTTGTTATTAGCGGTGGTAATAAAGTTGCTCACGTCTTTCCAAAAGTAACCGACAGACATGTAGCTTGCATCGCCGTAATACCATTCAAGTGACAAATCCATGTTGTCGGATAAGAATGGTTTTAAATTTGGGTTACCGGCGGAGCTCGCTAAAGTACCCGGACGAGTAGTCACTAGATTCGTTGCGGGTGACAGATTGTTTAACTGTGGACGAGTTAGTGAGCGCGAAGCGGCAACACGACCAACAAGATCATCAGTAATGTTTAGCTTAACATTCATGTTAGGCAGCAACGCTTTGTAAGAAGAATCAGAGTTGATTGGTACTGGAGTTCCATAAACAGTCGACATTTCTGTCGCATCGAGAATGGTTAAACGTTCTGGAGTGCCTTGCGTTCCATCAATGGTCACGTTGGTGCTTTCTAGGCGAGCTCCAGTTGTGGCTTTTAATGGCATGTCTGCTAACGAGCCAGCGAAATCAAATTCAAAATACGCGGATGTAGTTTTTTCTTCAACGGTATAGGAAATGTCTGACCGCTTTGCATCGAAATTTTTCTTACTAGTGCTTTCAAGATAGGCAAATTCTTTTTCGCCATCGTGACGTAACCATGTAGTAGGGGTTCTACCATGACCACTTACTTTGCTTAAGAAATCGCTGCCTGCATTAAAAACGCTAAAGAAATTATCGGGAATATCCGGAGCATCCGGGTAGCCGCAATAAGTACAGTGAACACCACCGATTTCATTAGTCCAATAGGTGAGCGCTTTGGTTTCGTCAGACATCATCAAACCAAACTTGGCATCTACTAAACCAGTGTCGGAACCTTCTTTCCAAATACCATCCATTTTATATTGTTTGATATCATCTTCAACTTCCCAACCGCGACGCAACATAACGTGTGCTCTGCCGTTCGCAGGGTCCAGATAATTTGAGACATTATGATAGATCGGTAATTTTGTAACAGGATCAAATTCATATACCAAATTAGTTGCCGGATTTTCAAATTCACTTGTCCATGGCAAAGTGGCAGAATCAGATTGGAAGCGCACACGGTTTTTGTAACCAATTAACGACAGTTGATTACCACCACCGTTGTTAGCATCGCGATTGGCTTTGGATTGCGATACATCAAAAACAAGATTTAATTTATCGGATACATCCCAATCAGCTTGTAGACCAAAAGATTTTGTCTTAGTCAAACGGTCGAATTTTTTCGCGTGGAAATCTGTTGCCAAGCCAGTTTCCTGGTAAAGATCAACGATCGTTCCGTGCGCATCGGTTTTTGCATTTTCTACGTTAGGTGCAGTGAACCAGTGGCCATAAGAAGTTGCATCAGTTTTTATGTCAAAGTCTGAATAAAGTGCGTCAGCAGTAAGCGTCAAATTATCTTGCGGTTTGTATTGCAAAACCAAATTGGCATTGGTGCGTTTACGTTCTTCAAACGTTACTTTTGTGTCGTAATTGCGCGGTGAGAATACGTTTCCAGCAAAACCAGCACCAGTGTTCAGTTGCGCTTGTGGAATACCTGCATTCTCTAGCCAGCCATCAGTTTGCGCCTGATTTAAACGACCTTTCGTGTCCTTATGTGAAACTGCTAACAATGCACCTAAGGTATCATCGTTAAAAGTGTCACTGATTAATCCGGAAAATTCTGGTGTGGTTTTATTAGAATTACCATCATTAATTTCTTTAATGGAACCCGCAATTTTTAAACCGCCTAAACTTAATGGCCGTGCAGTAGTAATATTAACTGTCGCACCAATACCGCCAGATTGTTGAGTAGCGGTAGTGGTTTTGTAAACATTAATACCGTTAACCATATCCGCGGAAACAGTGTCAAAATTAAATGCACGCGTCTCGCTCTCAGAAGCCATTTGGCGGCCATTTACCAGTACAGTGTTGAAGTCAGGGCCGAAACCCCGGATGGTAATTTGCTGCCCTTCGCCGCCGGCGCGATCAATGGAAACGCCGCTAATACGTTGCAAAGATTCCGCGAGGTTTTGGTCAGGGAATTTGCCAATATCTTCTGATGAAATGGCATCGACTACGCCGC
>JAYTSJ010000244.1:0-13222 GCA_043745725.1 Gammaproteobacteria bacterium
AAAGAACAAATTCGTGTTTGTGCCGGCGAAAAACTTTCTATTAAGCAATCTGATGTCATTATTCGTGGACATGCATTTGAATGTCGTATCAACGCTGAAGATCCAAAAACTTTTTTACCTTGCCCTGGCTTGGTAAAGGGTTTTCATGCTCCTGGCGGGCTGGGCGTACGTGTCGATTCGCATCTTTACAGCGGTTACACAGTACCGCCCAACTATGACTCAATGATCGCTAAAATCATCACCTTCGGCGATACACGTGAAATTGCCCTTAGTCGCATGCGCCAGGCACTTGATGAAACTATTGTAGATGGCATTCGCACCAATATTCCATTACAGCAAATGTTGGTGCGCGACGAAGAGTTCCGCAAAGGAGGCGTTAACATTCATTACTTAGAGAAAAAACTGGCTCTATAAAAACCAGCAAAGAAACGCTCCAGTGTTGTTAGCAATACTGGAGCGTTTTTATTTGGAGAACACATGAACAATATATCCATTAAACTTATGCAACTTCAAGATATAGCCGATATTGCTCCGCTATTCGATGCTTATCGTCAATTTTATCAACAAGCGCCTGACCTTGAACTTGCAACAAATTTTCTTAAATCTCGTTTTATGGATAAAGAATCGATAATCTTAATGGCCGAAAGTCACGATCAAAAAATTGTGGGATTTTGTCAGCTCTACCCATCTTTTTGTTCTGTGATCGCAAAACCAATTTATATTCTTTCTGATCTGTTTGTCTCTTCCGACATGCGTAAACTTGGGATTGGTAAAATGCTACTTGAAGCCGCTCACCTACAGGCCATTATCAACAAGGTTACAAGACTGGATTTAACAACTGCTAAAGATAATATCGCAGCCCAAGCATTGTATAAATCAATGGACTGGGTGCGCGACGAAATTTTTTATACTTACAACAAAACACTTCGCGGATAACTCCGTCTTTTCACAGCACAAGAATTCAGCCTATGCCTTGGTTACAACTCAATATTATTTCTCCGCGTAAATCTGCCGATC
This sequence comes from Gammaproteobacteria bacterium, assembly GCA_043745725.1. Taxonomy (GTDB): domain Bacteria; phylum Pseudomonadota; class Gammaproteobacteria; order Pseudomonadales; family Cellvibrionaceae; genus Cellvibrio. Next base: position 1,018 of record JAYTSJ010000244.1, read on the forward strand.
GATTGGAAGATGCTCTTCTTGAAAGCGGTGCTGTTTCAGTAACTCTCCAAGACAACGCGGACCAACCCATATTTGAGCCTGGATTAGGCGAGACGCCACTGTGGGATAATGTTCGCATTACAGGTCTTTACGATGCAGAAATCGATACGGCTAAAGCAACTACAATTGCAATCAAGGCGTTTGGTTCTGACTTGCCAACGCATGCGTGGGAACTACTGGAAGATAAAGATTGGGAACGCGAGTGGATGAAGAACTTCCATGCGATTCGCTGTGGTGAACGCCTATGGATTTGCCCAAGCTGGCAAACACCACCCGAGCCGGATAAAGTGAATTTAATGCTCGACCCCGGCCTCGCCTTTGGCACAGGCACCCACCCCACTACATTTATGTGCATGCAATGGATTGATCAACAAGATTTCACTGATCTGGATATTGTCGATTATGGTTGCGGCTCAGGTATTTTAGGCATTGCAACTTTACTGATGGGCGCCAAAAAAGTCATCGGTATTGATATTGATCCACAGGCGCTGTTAGCAACAACTGAAAATGCAAGGCGCAATAAATTACCCATCGACGCAATGCCTGTATACCTGCCAGCACAATGCCCAAAAATACAAGCAGATATCATGCTTGCCAACATCCTCGCCGGGCCTTTGGCACACCTGGCTCCGACACTTAGCGAAATGACTAAAATCGGCGGTAAAATTTGCTTGTCAGGCATCTTAGCGATTCAAGCAGAAACAGTTAAAGCAGCCTATGTGCGTTGGTTTGATTTTGATCCTGTCACCCATCAGGAAGAATGGGTGCGCTTAACAGCCACCAAATCACGCCTTTAAGCACAGGTTAACTCTGCATTTAACGTTATTTATAGGTTAATTGCAGACAATTTAGCACTCTTACACAACAACAATTTACCGCATCAGAGGGACAGGCTACACTCAATAGCAAGTGAACTCAGGAATACTTCTACTATGACCCATCTGGTTACTCGCTGCCCTAAATGCGCTACCGCATTTCGCCTCACTAGCAATCAACTTGAATCCGCTAGAGGCTCGGTACGCTGTGGCTCTTGTTTGCATATATTTAAAGCACAGGATCACCTTGCTGCAGGTAGCGCTGCTGCAAATCAAGCTGCCTCGAGACCAACTCCATTGACGACTACCGTTACAACTGCATCAAATACCAAAGCGGCGACAGCGAAATCAACAGTGAGCGCCAAGCCAACATCGTCCAGCAGCGCAGACCAAAAGACACCCGCTAAACGTGTATCTATCCCTACCCCTATCAATAGGGCCAAAGTATTTGAAGACGAAGAAGACTCACTCATAAGCGACGATATGGACAAAGTAACCGCAAAAGAGTCCACCTATGAATTTGATGGCTTTTTGGATGTAAATTTACAACCCAAACAAAATGCTTCTATATTTGACCGTAAAATAAGTTATGAAGCTCCAGTAGAAAAAGAGCATATCGACGAATCTTGGGCCGACAACCTACTGGATGATGAAGGCCCTCAGAAATTCGCAAAAACTCAGCCCATGTCACCTCAAGGAGCCAAGCCATCTCAAGGAGCTAAATCGCCATCGCCGCAAGGAACCAAGCCGTCTCAAGCAGCTAAACAGCAACACGATGAACACAAACAACAGCCTTCAGCTAGCAACAAAAAACCCGAAGCTCCAAAACATCAAAACGTTCAGAATCATAAAGCCCCCGTATTTAGCTTTGTGAATGAAACCAAAGCCAATGAAGATGAATCCGAGTTTAGCGATGAATTCATGCATGCCACTAGAGCCCATGAACCTAATAACTCCAATATGGAAGACCAATCTGCCGTATTTGCGGCAGGTCTATTCACTGGAGAAGAAGAGTTTGAAGGGGCACAAGCGACTAAGCGGCAATTAAAAAACTCGCCCAAAATCCAGGCGATCAATCCTTCGCGCGCGGCGCTGTTAATGAACATTATACCAGCCCCAATTGAGTTTACCGCTAATCGCATGCGTAACTTAAATCAGCAGCAGCTTTGGCTGGGCCTATCTATACTTGCAGCAATTACACTGTTATTTCAAGTTGCTTACTTTAAATTTAACTATTTTAGCCGAGTCGAACCTTATCGTTCCGCCTACTCAGTTCTCTGCCCGGCTTTTCGCTGTACAGTTCCAAGCTTGGTTGATACAAACCAGATTAGCGCCTACAACTTGGTTGTCCGTAACCATCCTCAAGCACAAAATGCGCTGATGGTAGATGCAATCATCCTCAATAAGGCCCCGTTTGACCAACCCTTCCCAGATCTCATATTAGCCTTTAGTACGGTGGAAGAAATACCTGTGACTTCACGTCAATTTACCCCTAAAGAATACTTAGGTGGTGAATTAGCTGGCATGAAATACATCCCGCCTAATCAACCGGTTCACATCACCTTAGAACTTGCTGACCCAGGGCCAGACGCGGTTAATTACCATATGAGCATCGCGCCCTAGCCACGCACCTAACAAAATAAAATGCAACCCCTTTTAATAACTTTTATGCTCAAAAAAACGCCAATATTTGGCGTTTTTTCATTTTAAATATTGCTTCGAACGGTTATCATGGCGCCCCTTTTGCGCGAGGGCAAAAACTGCCCTACAGCAGGTAATTACTTGCACCAGGAGCACTAGATGTTCCAAATTGGCCACTATCATATTGATAGTAAAGTAATTCTTGCTCCTATGGCAGGAATCACTGACCGTCCCTTTCGCCAGCTTTGCCGTCGCTTGGGTGCTGGCTTGGTAGTATCCGAGATGGTAACGGCTAATACCGAGCTTTGGGGTAGTCGTAAAAGTAGTTTGCGCATGGATCATACCGGTGAAAGTGAGCCCATCGCAGTGCAAATTGCGGGGGGCGACCCGGAAATGATGGCAGAAGCTGCACGTTTAAACGTGGCCAATGGCGCCCAGATTATTGATATCAATATGGGTTGTCCTGCCAAAAAAGTGTGTAAAAAAGCTGCAGGCTCAGCATTACTCAAAGATGAAAAATTAGTTGCTGAGATATTGCACGCCGTAGTCTCTGCGGTAGATGTGCCAGTAACTCTCAAGTTCCGTACGGGCTGGAGTATTGAAGACCGCAATGCGTTGCACATAGCGCAAATTGCTGAAGACGCAGGTGTTAGTGCCCTCGCCTTACACGGCCGAACTCGCAGTTGTGGGTTCACCGGAGAAGCAGAGTACGACACTATTGCAGCGGTAGTGCAGGCAGTTAAAATACCGGTTTTTTGTAACGGTGATATCGACTCCGCATACAAAGCGAAAGTAGTACTGAATCATACCCAGGCAGCAGCGGTGATGATTGGCCGCGCAGCACAAGGGCGGCCCTGGATTTTTAGAGAAATTGAATACTTTCTACGCACAGGAAAAGAGTTAGCAGAACCTACTCTCTACGAAGTGAGAGATATTTTAAGCAACCATCTATACGAGCTCTACAGCTTTTATGGTGAGGTTATGGGACCGCGTATCGCTCGTAAGCATGTGAGTTGGTATTTGCAGACAATCCCAAACAGCGAAACTTTTCGCAAAGAATTTAACCGACTGGAAACGGTCGACGCACAAAATGAAAATGTACAACATTTTTTTAAGCAGCTTATACTGAAAGAGGAAGAATCCCATGAACACTGCAACTTTTAAGACCCAAACCAATACCACACCTACTGCACAAAACTTTAACCAGGCAGCGCAACAACAATCTCTAAGAGGTTGTGTTGAGCAAGCAATGGATAACTATTTTAAAAATCTCGACGGCCAATCGGTCAGCGATGTTTACGAAATGGTTATGGCAGAAGTAGAAGCTCCCATGCTTGAAATAGTGTTGAAATACACACGCCACAATCAAACTCGTGCTTCACAAGTATTAGGTTTAAACCGTGGCACTTTACGTAAAAAATTAAAGCAATACGGCTTACTGTAAAAATCTCGGGCGACCTAGTTCTCGAGCGACACAGTTCGCTCCACTAAAAAAAGGGGTGGCAAATCATGTCCACCCCTTTTCTTTTTTCCGATTTTCATTTTATAGCAATCGTACTTTTTTCATTATTCTGGGGAACTCACGCATGACCACTCATCCTGATCTTGTGGCGGTAAAACGCGCGCTGATTAGCGTTTCAGACAAAACCGGTATCGTCGAATTTGCGCAAGCACTACACCATCAAGGTATAGAAATTTTATCTACGGGTGGCACATTTAAATTACTGACTGAAAACAAAATTCCTGCGATTGAAGTTTCTGATTACACCGGTTTTCCTGAAATGATGGATGGCCGCGTAAAAACATTACACCCCAAAATTCATGGCGGCATTCTTGCTCGTCGCGGGGTGGATGATGCGATTATGCAAGAACATAGTATCAACGCTATCGATATGGTTGTGGTAAATTTATATCCCTTTGAAAAAACGATTGCCAATAAAGATTGTTCATTGGAAGACGCCGTCGAAAATATTGATATCGGCGGCCCCACCATGGTTCGCGCTGCGGCAAAAAATCACGCACATGTAAACATCGTGGTTAACGCATCTGATTATGCAAAAATTTTAACTGAACTAAAGGTTAACAGTGGTTGCACAACCTATAAAACTCGTTTCGATTTAGCTATTAAAGCTTACGAGCACACCGCAGCTTATGATGGTGCTATCGCCAATTATTTTGGCCGCATGGTTGACGGTGGCAGCGCTGATTTCCCGCGCACATTCAACACCCAATTCATCAAAGCACAAGAAATGCGTTACGGTGAAAACCCACACCAAAAAGCGGCATTTTATGTAGAAAAAAACCCACAAGAAATTTGCATTGCTACCGCAAAACAATTACAGGGCAAAGAGCTGTCTTACAATAATGTAGCTGATACCGATGCCGCACTTGAATGTGTAAAATCATTCACTCAACCCGCCTGTGTTATTGTAAAACATGCAAATCCTTGCGGAGTTGCTGTCGCCGCCAACATTCAAACTGCTTACAATTTAGCTTATGCAACCGATACTGAATCTGCGTTTGGTGGAATTATCGCGTTCAATCGCGAACTGGATTCAGAAACGATCAAAGCAATTATTGATCGCCAATTTGTTGAAGTGATTATTGCACCTGGCGCTTCTGTGGAAGCAGTTGAAATTTTAAAATTAAAACAAAATGTGCGCCTGCTAGTGTGTGGCGAATGGAATTCAGTAAAAACTAAAAGTCTCGATTACAAACGTGTTAATGGCGGATTATTAGTTCAGGATCGTGACGATGGCATAATTACCGCAAGCGATTTAAAAATCGTGACGCAACGCACGCCAACCGCACAAGAAATTGAAGATTTATTATTTGCCTGGAAAGTTGCCAAGTTTGTAAAATCAAATGCGATTGTCTATGCCAAAAATTCACAAACTATTGGCGTAGGTGCGGGCCAAATGAGCCGCGTAAATTCAGCGCGTATCGCCGCAATAAAAGCAGAACATGCAGGCTTACAAGTTGCCGGCTCAGTCATGGCCTCTGATGCATTTTTTCCCTTCCGTGATGGTTTGGATAATGCTGGCAAAGTGGGAATTACAGCCGTAATTCAACCCGGCGGATCAATGCGTGATGAAGAAGTTATTGCTGCAGCTAATGAACACGGCATTGCGATGGTGTTCACTGGCATGCGTCACTTTCGCCATTAAAACAGTTGTTGCAAAAAACAGTCATCATTAAAAGTTTTCGTCATTCGTTTGTGTGGGGTGCATTATGAATATATTGATTATCGGCAGCGGCGGTCGCGAGCATGCTCTCGCATGGAAAGCGGCACAAAGCAGTCAAGTTAAAAAAGTTTTTGTTGCACCCGGTAATGCAGGCACGGCACTTGAAGCCAACATCGAAAATGTCGCGATTGATATTTTAGATTTTGCCAAGCTTGCAGAATTTGTGCAAAACAATGGTGTGGAATTAACGATTGTAGGCCCCGAAGTTCCTCTCGTCGCAGGCGTGGTAGATTATTTTAACGAACGCAATTTACCCTGCTTTGGCCCTACAAAAGGCGCAGCACAATTAGAAGGATCAAAAGCTTTCACAAAAGATTTTTTGGCCCGCCATAAAATCCCCACTGCAGATTATCAAAACTTTACTGCTGTAGAACCTGCTCTCACTTACTTGCGCGCAAAAGCCGCACCTATTGTGATAAAAGCAGATGGCCTTGCGGCTGGCAAAGGTGTAATCGTTGCAGAAACTTTACTACAAGCTGAAGACGCTGTGCGCGATATGCTTTCAGGTAATGCGTTTGGCGAAGCTGGTTGTCGTGTGGTGATTGAAGAATTTCTAGCGGGTGAAGAAGCCAGCTTTATTGTCATGGTGGATGGTAAAAATATTTTACCTATGGCCACCAGTCAGGATCACAAACGCGTTGGCGATGGCGACACTGGCCCCAACACAGGCGGCATGGGCGCCTACTCACCCGCTCCTGTGGTAACACCAGAAATTCATGATCGTGTTATACGCGATATTATTCGCCCCACAGTGGATGGTATGGCCGCCGAAGGCAATACCTACACCGGTTTTTTATATGCGGGCTTAATGATTAACAACGCTGGCGTGCCAAAAATCATTGAATACAATTGCCGTTTTGGCGACCCTGAAACACAACCTATTATGTTGCGTTTGCAATCCGATTTAGTGGAATTGTGTTTAGCTGCCCTCAAAGGCGATTTAAATAAAGTTACGGCCGAATGGGATTCACGTGCAGCAATCGGTGTTGTACTCGCTGCTGGCGGCTATCCCAATAATTACAATAAGGGTGATGTGATATCCGGTTTACCTACTGTTGAAATTGCAGGTGAAAAAGTTTTTCATGCCGGTACACAGTCAAAAGATGGCAACACGCTTACCAATGGTGGCCGCGTACTCTGTGCAACTGCGTTAGGCAATACGGTTTCTGAAGCACAACAACGCGCTTACAAACTTGCGGAAAAAATTAGCTGGAATGAAATGTTTTATAGAAAAGATATTGGTTATCGTGCAATTGCGCGCGAGTAACAATCAGCAAAGATATTTCCAATGAAATTAAAAATCCACGTTCCTGGAACGTGGATTTTTACTACTAAGCACCCTGAACAGATTGACCATCTCTTAAAACGAAATTAGAACGATTATCCAACATTGCCTGCCAGCGCGGCAGCGAAAAAAGTTGAACGCAATCTTCCAACGCCAAAGCTTGATAACCTTGCTGCACTAATAAATGCGCTGCAGCACGACTGCGCCTTCCGGTATTACAATAAAAAATATAGGTTCGAACCTTGTCCAGCATCCGTGATTTAATACCTAACAAATTTAAAGGTATATTAGCTGCTCCATGAATGTGTAATTCACTATACTCTTCCTCACTGCGCACATCGATTGCAACAGCACCTTCGTTAATTTTTACTTCAAAATCTTCAAGAGCAATTGCTGTAACCTGGGGCTCTTTTAACAAACGATAAAAATCCTGTTTATCCAAACGCATTAATACACCATCGCTATTCATAATAACGGATGCATTGCGAACAGTTTCATTGACCAATGCATCTTCACCAAAACAACGACCAACACTAATATTAGCAAGATGTTGACGCCCGCTATCGCTATGGCGCCATACCTCAGCCTCACCTTCTTTAATGAAATAACACTGATCACCAAACTCACCTTGACGAATGATTACATCACCGACATAAACAACCTGGGGCGTTAAACGCGCAAAAATTTGTTCCACATTAATGGGAGGGACTTTAAAAAATAAATTTGATTTAAGGACAGTCATCATCCAATCAATATCTTCATCTAAATCACGTTGACGAGAAATATTGAGTTGTAAATAATCAGCAACCTGACTCCAGGCCAGTAGCTTATCTAAACGTTCACTGTCTAAACGTAAAACACTGCAATCTGATTCTGCTATTGCAGTCACTAAGCGCGGTTGACAATGGGCAATGGGTAACAGTGATGAGCGCCCCTTAATTAAAGTTTTTGCTCCACTCTCATCAGCCAAAATTACATCACCATGTAATAAATAAACATGCTTACCATCGTAGTTTCCACTGGAAAATATAGTTTGCCCGGCACAAACTACTTCAACGTCTACGCCCTCTACCAAAGCGAGCAAATGGCTTTCGCTCATGTCTTTGAGTGGCACCAAAGTCCGTGTAACCGATAAATCAAATGCCTCATGAACAGGTATGATATTTTTTTGCACTTGCATAGAATATTCCTTCGTTTTACTACAGCGGTAAATATATTTTAACTCAATGCATCTTTAGTCTTGCTTGAAACTTACAGTAAGCCAGCAGTATTAAATCCACGTCGCCCCTGTAAACCACCCGTATGAATTAAAATTAAACGACTACCGCGCGGCCAATAATTCAGTGCTAGCAGTTGTGCTACTCCGTAAAACATTTTCAATGTGTAAACAGGGTCAAGCTGTAACATTGTTTCTCGCTCAAAAACATGACTAAATTCTTGCACCACATTGGGTAATTTTTTAGCGTAGCCACCTGCGTGATAACCACTGATTAAACGCCAATTATTACTTCTCAATCCAAGATTTTGCTGTTGGGTAATGATGCGCTCACCTAAATCACCATCACCTTTTAACACGGAAAAACCGATGACTTTTGGCGCTTCAGTTACAAGTTCAGCCACACTTATTTCAGAACCAATTTCAGAACCAACATTAAAACCAGTGACTTCACCATTGGCAATACCCGCAGCAACACCAGCAAGCGTGTTTCCAGTACCACAAGCAAGGCAGATCGCGGTGTACTCAGCTTTCAATTGTTGAATGGCCCAACCTATAACTTGCGCACCACGCAAACCCTGACTGTTAGCGCCACCTTCAGGAATACTATAAAAATCGCCATAGATCTTTACTAATTCTCCATACTCCGGTTGTATTTCATTTAATGCGTGCCGAGTATGTTCGCGATAATTAGTGCGCGATAAAAAATGCAACTGCATTCCCCAGCGCTCCGCATCTTGCAATGTTGGACTCAAGTGCTTAGGACGCTCACCACGAATAACACCAATAGTCTTAAAGCCAAAATTGCGCCCGGCAACAGCCAAGGCATAAAGATGATTTGAATAGGCGCCACCAAAACTTAGTACTTGTTGGTAACCACCTATTTTTGCCTGTTGTAAGTTATAAAATAATTTATAAAATTTATTACCACTTAAATTGCTATCCACCAAATCATCACGACGCACAACGACATCAACACCCTTGTGCTTTGCCAACCCCCACTGCAGAGTTTGCATGGGCAGGCTTACCGCTCGCTGCAAAAACTCATCTTCAGACATTAAATTCATAACACTATTTCAATGCTCAACTACTACTTTCAAGAATCGCTAACGATTTTCAGCGACCATTTTATAAGGCATTACCTGGTGGTGTTCACAGCGATCACTTTCACCCTCATGAAACTCCAGGGGAGAACCAATACGCACTAAAGATTTACCGCAACTATTTCCATGTGAATCAGCACCATTGCAGATAGGATTTTGATAATGCGCAAACCAATGCGAATAAAGCATTTCTCCTACCCCCGATTTTTGCGCCACAAAAGCGACAGAGTTATCTAAATAGCGGCTCAAATCCTCCAGCGCAATGGCAAATTGACCGACACCCGGATGATAAACCACAAAGTTTACCCCCGCCTTATTGAGGCGAGTTAATAATTGGTCGCCAGTATTGCTCAGCAGAGCTTGAGACTCATGCTTTAATTTAATGATTTCTTCTCTGAGGTTCGATTCATTTTGATGGCGATAAAATAATTCTACCTCACGCATATCAAGCATTTCGCGTAACTCTGCTGTTGCAGCTTGTACTTTGAGCTCTATCTCAACTGAAAAGTTTTCTTGCATAGTTTGAATTTGACTGTGCTCATCCAGCTGTGCGGTTTTTAATTTATGCGAAAAATATTCTCGTACACCTTCAACTTTACTGGCCTGAATATCCAAATTTTCTTTAAGCAATTTATTGCGAGCATCTAATTCAGTATTTTGCATTTCCAGGATTTGAATGCGCTCTTGATAAGCTTGCATACGCTGCTGATGCTGATGCTGCAATTTATTGATGTTTTGTTGTAGCCTGGATTGTAAAGTGGCAATACGAAGCCGCTGCTCTTTGAGCGCACCCGCTAAACGATCACGCAATTCCTGTGAATAATGCTCATGCAGTTTTTTCTTGATAGCTTGTTGATTATGAGTATTCGCGGAGGCAACAGCAGCGGCTTGTGCGTTGTCTACTACCGGAGTCTTGAAAATTAAACCTAGCTTATTGGCTTGTATCGATTTTCTGAGCAATACAAAACTATTTTTACTGGGCTCCATTTGTGGATCCCACAGCTTATTTTGTTGCAGTTCAATTGCACACAGGCTAAAACAAGCCAACCGAATCGGCCCGGCACCTAAATTAGGCCCCCTACCCGATACTTCTACTAAATGCCGCAAAGGAACATTCCAGCGGCGATCAACCATGCCTTTTCCATCAAAGTCGAGCAAAAAAAATACAGCTGAGGTAATGCATAAATTAGCATTAATCGTTAAATACACCGCCTTAGCCACTGCACCTTTGAAATCAGGAACAGGAACAAAACCATCTAGAATGGCTTCAAACTCGGGATATAGCATCTCACGGACGATTTTTTCTCCGGAAATCAAGATTACTGCTTCAATAGTTTCTGTAGGTTCTAAAGGCATACTGAATGATCCAGAGCATCGGTCAATTGCACAACTAGTGTTTACTTATTTTAGCTGAGTATAAGCCAGATGTTTTTACGACTGTTTAATGAGTGCCGAAAAAGCCATTATTTGGCTTAATTTGCGGCTTACTCGACAAATATACGTGAGCAATCAAGATGTTGGCTGTGATTTTATCGACATTTGATTCAAACAAAAGAGTTAGGAGAGGTAAAATCAGTAACAGGATAAGGGTAGCGGAGGTGAACGAATAAGAACTACCGACAATAGCGGCGAATCAGCACTTACAGTTCTGAATAATCGTCGGCGCTGTCGTCGTCAAATTCTTCAATGGTGTCATCCAGTAAATCTTCAAGATAATCTTGCATGTTCAGTAACCTAAGTATGTTTAAAATAAAAAGTATAAGCGGGAAATCCTTTCCCAAATCAAATCCTTGTCGAGGAAATTACCAACAGATAATGACAGTTATATGAACAAAGTATAAATACTTACTGATGAGGGACATATTCGGGAAGGATCAATGAACTCTACTCTCTAGGACTTACTCGAGCTTGCTCTAACTTAACGAAACTGGAGAATAAAGACAGGCATAAAAAAACCCCTAATAGAAACTCTAAAAGGGGTTTTTAAAGAATTAATGGCGGACCGGACGGGGCTCGAACCCGCGACCTCCGGCGTGACAGGCCGGCATTCTAACCGGCTGAACTACCGGTCCGCAAAACAATCTCTCGGAAGACAATAATGTAAAAAGTACAATTACAATAAAGTGGTGGGCGGTACAAGACTCGAACTTGTGACCCATGCCTTGTAAGGGCATTGCTCTACCAACTGAGCTAACCGCCCTCGTCGAGAGGTGCGCATTCTACCTAATTTTTAAGGCGTGTCAAATGTTTCTCGTATCCACTAATGCTCAAGAAATCATCAATCGTACTAATTTAGTCGTAAATGTTTTTACCATGAGGCTTTAGAAGAAGTCGCGGCAGTGCGACAATAGCCGTCAATTAATAATTGTTAGCAGCTGCAGCCTTATTCTATGAAAAATTTTACTCGTTCAGGAGTATTGATTCTCAAAGCAATTTTGTTACCCATGAGCTTCTTTTGGGTAGGCAATTGTTACGCTGCAAATACTATGATAGATATAAAACAAGCCCTTATTATTACTATCCCTTGTTTACTTCTATTGCAAACAATCCTTATTGTTAGCTTGCAACGCAGTCGCTTAAAAAATAAAGGGGCTAAAAATACACTGCAAATTCATCAAAAAGATCTTGAACAAAAAATTCAAGAACGCACCCAAAATTTACACCAAAAAAATCTTGAATTGGAAACAGTTATTGAGAATCATAAAACTATCGCTGTTCAACTACAAGATACCAAACGTCATTTGCAAACCATGATTAATTCGGTTCCCGATATTTTAATTGGTATTTCCGCAGATGAAAAAGTTACCTATTGGAATACTGCTGCATTTGAAAAAACGGGACTTTCTTTCGATAAAGCTCTG
>JAYTSJ010000245.1:0-13399 GCA_043745725.1 Gammaproteobacteria bacterium
CCATCAATTTTTTAGGTGAGCCCGCACATTTTCCGCAGGGAGTTTGGCAGTTAGCAAGTATTCTTCAGGCGCCGGTTATAACCTGTTTTGGTATTTATAAAGGTGGCAACCGCTACGACCTGCACTTTGAGCTTATTAGCGAGCGGTTAGGCTCGAGCCGAAAGGATAGAGCTGAAGCCATCAATGCCGGCATGCTGCTCTACGCAAATCGCGTACAAGAATTGGCGCGGAACAACCCTTTCAATTGGTTTAACTTTTATGACTTTTGGCAAGACGAATGAAACCACTTAGCATTACTAATTATACTTTCACCAGCTGTTTAGGCGTTGGCAAGCAGGCGAATTGGGAAGCAATCCAAGCTGGACGCTCAGGCCTACAACCTTGCGATTTTTATCAGATCCAGGATCTGGTTACCTGGGTTGGTAAAGTTTCCGGCCTCGAACAACCATTGCCTGAAGAGTTCAGCAAATATGAATGCCGGAATAATCGCCTTGCGTGGTTGGCACTGCAGCAAGATAACTTTATCACCTCGGCACAATCCGCCATCGCCCGTTATGGCGCCGAACGCGTCGGTGTTTTTCTTGGCACCAGCACCTCAGGCATTCATCAAACCGAGTTGGCCTATATAGAATCATTGGATCCATTACCAGAATGGTACCACTACGCCAGTACTCACAATGCCTTCTCAGTGGCCGACTTTGTGCAGCATGTACTTGGCACCCAGGGCCCGGCGATGGTAATTTCAACTGCCTGCTCATCCAGCGCTAAAGTATTTGCTTCTGCATACCGTGCGATAGCCAATGGCCTGTGTGATGCAGTAGTGGTAGGCGGGGTAGATAGCCTTTGTCTAACGACACTTTATGGCTTTAACGCCTTGCAATTAGTTGCCCCCGACAAATGCAAACCTTTCGATATTAATCGCAATGGCATTTCAATTGGCGAAGCGGGTGGTTATGCCTTACTGGAAAAAGGTGTCAGCGGAGATTTTGCACTTTTGGGCTATGGCGAAAGCGGTGACGCTTATCATATGTCATCGCCCCACCCTGAAGGTGAAGGTGCGCTGCTCGCTATGCAGGCCGCGTTACGCAAGGCAAACTTGAATCCGGCTGACATTGATTATATTAACTTGCATGGTACCGGCACAATTGCCAACGATGCCGCTGAATCCAAAGCAGTCAACACGTTGTTTGGTGCTAATACCTGGGCAAGCTCCACTAAAGGTTGGACAGGCCATACACTGGGGGCGGCGGGTATAGTCGAGGCTAGTATTGGCTTGTTGAGCATGGCCCACAGCCACATACCGCAAAACCTTCATCTCGAAACCCGTGACCCTAATATGGCCATAGCCCTCGTCGAGCAACCACAACACCAACCAGTAAAGCGAATATTAAGTAACTCGTTTGGTTTTGGCGGCAGCAATTGCAGTTTGATTTTGGGAATGCAGTAATGACCAATGCAGCGATAAAAAGCAGAGTGAAAATGGATAGCGTATATCTCGAAGCGGTCGGTTTAGCCGCGCCAGGATTATTGAGCTGGAAAGCCAGCCTGCCAATATTGGCAGGCATACAAAGCTACCAACCTATCGCTTTGGACAAATACAAACCAACGCAATTGCCACCCAATGAAGCTAGACGTGCAACTGAATTAGTACGCCTGGCCTTTCGTGTCGCCGAAGATTTGATGAGTAATACCACCACTCCGATGCGCGATTGTGCCAATGTCTTTTCGTCGTCAGGCGGTGATTATATTATCGTAGACCAAATTTGCCGGTCGCTGTGCGAGCCCGAACGCTTGGTTTCACCTACGCAATTTCATAACTCGGTACACAACTCCGCAGCTGGGTATTGGAGCATTGCCACCGGTAGCCGCCTGCCATCAAGCAGCCTTTCTGCTTATGAAGACAGCTTTTGTATGGGCTTGCTAGAAGCCATAAGCCTTTGCCAAACGGAACAGCTCCCCACCTTGCTGGTTGTGTATGACATAAAACCACCCTATCCCATGAGTGAAAAACGCGTCGTGCCTCTGGAGTTTGGCGTCGCCTTTTTACTTAGCCCCACACCCGGCGCACGCAGTATTGCGCAGTTACAGTTATCTGCACTAGGTGCAGATGTTGCAGAAAGCGTTGCCAGTGGCGAACTTGAAACCATCCGCCTCGCCAACCCTGCTGCACGCAGTTTGCCATTGTTAGAGCTGCTCGCTCGCAAACAATCAGGCAACATTATCCTCAGTAATCGTAACCACAATAGTTATCAACTTGAGATCACGGGATGTTAGATCGCAATCAAATTGCTGCTCTGCTGCCCCACGGTAAAGCTATGTGTATGTTGGATGAAGTGATAAGTTGGGATGCAGAATACATCCATTGTCGCTGTAATCATTTTGCTAGCGACACTAACCCACTTTTCGAAAATGGCCAGCTTGAAAGTGTCATACTCATTGAGTTTGCAGCGCAAGCGGCAGGCTTACATGCTGCGCTTTTACAGTCACTTGTGCCGTCGCAACAACAAACTGAGCCACGCCCAGCCTATATAGGTGCCGTAAAGAATGTTGAGTTATTAAAACCTGTGAGCGACAATGACGTCGCCATTGAACTAAAAGCACATTGCTTACTCAACAATAGTAGTGGCGCAATTTATGATGTCATAGCACAACAACAAGATGATATTTTAATGCGCGGCCGATTAATTCTGAACCAAACGTAATATTGTCGCGCCACCTTATTTTTAATTGCACCATTTTTTATTTGTGATTATTATTTTTAATCGCAAGCGAGGGTTAAATTCCCCGTGGCTTGCCACGAAATAGATTTTTGGAACAAAAATATACCTCGCTGCTTGCGGCGAGGTTTTTAATTCCATCACCACTGCAGATATTGTTCACGACATATCTGTTGATTTTTATTAAATTTGAGGAACTTAACATGAATATTTTTTATAAAATTATTGCCGCTCTTGCCATCACTGTTTGCGCAACCGCAGCCTCTGCACGCAATGATGTTGATAACTTTCCAATTGCTGAAGCTCTGAACAGCGAGCAAGCCAAAAACATTTTGGGAGACAACATAAAATTCTATTTTGGCACCCAGGCACATGGCACAGTAGTTACCGAGTATAGTGAGTATGGCACTAACAGAAAAACCAATGGCTCCAACAAAAGTGATAAAGATGCCTGCAATTGGGCATTTTTATCGGCTATGAAAGCCTTGCGTGATAAAGCAAAAAGCGTGGGCGCAAATGCTGTAGTTAACATACGCTCTAACTACCAAAATAACACAACGACTAGCAACGAAACCTTTCAGTGTGGTTCCGGTACTTTTACTTCTGGTGTTGCGTTGCTGGGTGATGTTGTAACGATTAAATAATCTTTATTAAGCAGCAAATAAGAATCTGAGAATGCTAAAAATTTGAGAATGGAGTCTGAGAAAGTACACTAAAAAATACACCGTATATCTTTAAGTCACTAGCTGCTATGCATTAAAAAAATGCATAGCAGCTTTATTTTTTGTGTAAATTAATTTCCCCGCACTGCCTGCCTTACGTCCTTTAATGAAACGACTTGCCCACGTTTAACCTGGGCAACATTGTTCTTTTTTTCCTCAACGAGCGGCACACTAACAATGTCTTGATAAAGCGGTTCCAACGAAGTCAGCGCAGCTTGCAACTGATAAATATTAGTTTGCATGCTTTCGATTTGCTCGCTATGACTGTTGCGCTTATTTTGCAGTTGCGTTAAGTGCAACATATGTCTTTCAAGCAATTGTTTTTGGTATTGGTTGCTATGAATTAACGGCGAAAGTGCTTCTTGAATCCAAAGATCAATGTGTTGATTTAAATCGATATAGGTATTACGTACTTCTTGCACCAAGCTATTAATAAAACGATTTATCAAGACACCTTTGCGAGTCAACAAAGTACTTAGCGAATAACGGAAATCATCCGCACGTTTATGCAATTGGGTTAACTGGCGACGCTGAAAGTGAATTTTAAGCAAATGCCGCATCATCAAATCATCACTATTCAAGCCATGCTCAGGACGTTGATAAATGGACGTTAATACGCGATTGGAACGTTCAATTTCGCGTTCAACGTGGTGCAAGCTACTGTCCACATCATCAAAAAAGTTACCTATAGCACGACCAAGACCAAGGCTTGTCCAGCTTTGTGCGAGGCTGCGGTGGGCGCTATTGATTTGCTGTTCCAGCAAGCCTGAACTGATCGGCGCAAGCAGCGAAACACGCTGAGCATCTAATAGCCTTTGGCTAGTCTTCAGAGAAAGTGCTTGCTTGTGATATTGATGATGCGATTGACGAATAGTGTCGCGCAATTGTTGCAATACATCGTTTGCCTCATTGGGTCCAGCGCGACGCATAATGGCAATTTCAGCTTCGCACTCACTCAAACGTTTTGCCAAACTATTACGTGTATTCATGATCATTTCATAACTATCGCCCACCAAACGGTGGCCAACAATTTGTTGCTGGCTGTGCATGACTACGTCGGCTAGCTTACGCTCCAGCGTTGAAAAATTACTGCGCTCAAGCTGCGCCAAATTACGCCCCACTTTAGCCAATAATCCCTGCTTGGCAGAGATGGCTATCACTTGCTCTTGGGTCAAATTAAGTTGATGTGCTGTGAGCAAACGAATTCGTTCAATGTTGGCATCAACTTCAGCTGGCTGCTGCAAGTCATCCCACAAACTGTCGATTTTATTGAGCAGCGCCAATACAGCAGTACATTGTTCATCGCGTAGGCTTTGCACGTGTTCGCGCCAAATAGTCATATCACTGGCAGTTACGCCTGCATCCGCTGCCAACAAAAATAAAATAGCTTGTGCATCAGGCAGCGTTTTCAGAGTTAGTTCCGGTTCGTTACCCAGCGCGTTAAGTCCCGGGGTATCCACAATGCGTAAACCTTGACGCAACAGCGGGTGATCAAGGCTAATCAACGCATGACGCCAAGCTGGCACGGCGACTTTACCACTTGCATCATGTTCACCCAGCTCATCCAGAGCGAAGCCTAATTTAAGGGCATCTGCGGGCGTTACCCACTTGCTAGCCGAGACCTGATTGATAGCAGCGCGGGTTTGTTCATGATCGTGCGAGTCAAATTGAATGGTTACCCAGTTTTGGGGGATACGTTTAAAATTTTGCATACTGGTATTGGTGCGCCGCGTTTCAATTGGCAAGAGGCGTACACAGTTAGCCGGTTGATCGGCCTCCCAAAAAATTTCGGTAGGGCACATGGTCGTGCGCCCAGGCAGGGACGGCAGCAAACGGTGGCCACCATCAGCATAGAGTAACGCGTTAATTAACTCTGTTTTACCACGCGAAAACTCGCCTACACAGGCAATAGTAAAAGTGTTTCCCTGAAGTAACTTGCGCGCTTTTTGCAGGGCACGCAGAGCTTCATTGCTCAACATTTGGTGGCTTTGACCCCATTGATCAAAGCGCTGCAATCGCTCGTCGAGCTGCTGCTTCCAAAGATTGTAGTGTGTCATTTGACGGTGAAGTGCTTTTACGTCCATAAGGACATCCTGCTGTAGTGGTTCTGTGAGCGGCCGCTATTTAACCTTTGTTTCTCTATTTCTCACTATCGAAATAAAAAAGAACGGTTAAATAATTATTATTCTGTACCCATTAAAACCGAAACGGCATCAATTGGCTAGATGTTGAGCAATCAAAGGTTAATCCTACGGATAAATGGTGGTAAAAGGTGACAAGCTGCGAAGCCTGTCTCACTTTTTGGGCTTTGCTAGGTAGCACAGCGTTAAAGATAGTCATTTTTGTTACTGAGTGCTTAACTCTGTCCAGGCTGAGTAGCGCATTATCATTCGATAGTAACCGCTATAGATTCAACATCTAACAATAGGGTACGTGTATTCATCGCAGTAAAATTAATATTTGTCGTGCCCTTTTTGAGCGCTTTAAAGGTAAATCTTTCGCCTTCATGCTCTATTAGCGCAACATTGTCTGGAAGTAAATCTTCTGTTTGTACGTAAATCCATTCCGCTCCCCAGCCGGCCGCTAATCCTTTGACTTGAATCGAAAAAGAATCACCTACTTTGACTTTGATACTATCTGCGGTTAAAGCAAATTTTGATGGCGGCTTTCCAACCACTGACGGATGACTGTGGTCTTGCATGATCTTCAGCAAGCTTTCTGCTAAAGCGCCGACGCTTTGTTGTTCCCAATGGCTGATATCAATCTCAAAATTTCCATAAAGAAATGAAACAAAGGCTATGTGAACAGAATCTTTGGGGATTAAATAAAGGTCACTGACACCTGATTTCAGCTTAAAGTTTATTTCTGAACGATTAGTTAATGATTTGACCCACATAACATGGTCAAGGCGCTGTTTCCAGCCACCAGATAAGGATGTAATCCTAACAAGAGCCATGCCGTTCGACGATTCAAAACGAGCATCCACCTCACCATCTCCGGAACGACTCAGAGTCGGTTCATCCACTGCACCCACCCAATGATGTCCTTCACTATCTGTAATTTTATTTAGTGCTTTTTTCCAATCAACAATAACAACTTTTTCTACTGGGGGATGTTCTAACAATGTTGAATAGCCAATGGATTTTTTGAATCTTTCCCTCAATTCTTGATTAAATCCAGTTTCAATGCTCATAGCAGAAGCTCCCCATAAAATAGTCAAAAAGATTATTACTTTCTTTAAACGTAGGTCATTCGACATTTTTAACATTTGCATCGAACCTGCCCTGCACATTTGAAATACTCACAATATTAGCCACGGTTCCAGGATAACTTTTATCCGCATTACTAGGCATCACAGAATCAACTGTATTAGCTACATAACCCACCCTATTTACATTACCTTTCACTGGACCCGCGCAAGCATCGTAAATTTTGATTTTAAATTCACAAAACATATGATTACCGAATGGCGCCCTCATATTATCAGTGGCGCTTACCTCTAAATTATTCTTATATGGCATCTGTGGAAATGGATTATTGCAGCGCCCCCAACCAACCAAGTTAACCGTTTTAATATAGCCAAAAGGCTCCATAAACAAACCATCTACATTGATACCTATGGCGCCAGAAAAGACAATAACGGCATAGGTTTGATCATAACAATTTACTGCCTTATTGCTTCCATCCATATATTTTTTTAACTTGAATAGGGTCGATGAGCCACCAAAAAATGCCTCGCCACGTTCAACTTCATATTTGTGATTCGGCAAAGCAAAACACGCTGCAGTAACAGCTGCTACTGCGTGCGCTTCTTTTTTAATTGTTCCTAATTTAGCTTTGTTAAAAATAAACCTAAGCGCTTCAATCCAAACGCCATTTTTTGAGAAAAAAAGCATTTTTGACGGATCAGTAAAAACAAAAAAAACTTCTACAGGAGTTTTACCAGCCAGAAGACTTTTATCCGGAGCATCAATACCCCAGAAAATTTTGGTTCTTATCCAGCAGAGGGCGGAAGGCGGATGTTTCATTGTGACTTCCACCGTGTGCTCTCCAGAAGATAATGGAATAGTTCCTTCAAACTCCAGCTCGCCCATTAAACCCGTGAGCTTGCCATTACCACTATAACCCTTACTGGTGACTTTAATTTTTACCTTGGCTTTTTGACTACCCTTATGATCAAAAGCAAAAACAGCCGCTTTTGTTGATTGATGTTCTACGTCTATAGTCGCTGGCCAATGTGGCGCCTTAATAGCGGCTTGCCCGATACAAGCGTTAAAACAATTTACAAATTCGAGCTCTATTACTTCGGCCTTAATAGATTTTTCTGGGTCATTTGGCCCCATCGAGACATTTACGGCTTCACCTATTTGCGTCATGACACGTCTTCCACTTGATGGCTGAAATTTTCTGCGGCAACCAAGGTGCTTACTGCTATTTTTTCTACAACAACTGCACCGCGCTTCTCAGTATCAGATGAGCTATACACCAAATGCGCTCCAGCTTGGCGTGTCTTAAACAAATGCTCCGCCGCGAGAGCAATTAAGATGGGGCTAGTAGCGGAACCGATATCACCGTAACAATCAGCAGGGTGTTCGAATCTAACGGGATCTTGAAAGGCAATACGATTTCGGATAAAAGCGACGCCGTATTCTTTAGCCCAATAGTTTTCTCCATTCATACTGCCATAAATACTATGAACGGGGGTTCTCGAATAATGCGTCAACGCTTTTTTAAACGCCTGATCTAAACCCTCTCCGCGATAGGGCAGATCACTGAATAAGTGCCCGTGTTCATCGGCTATACCCGGTGGGTTGAGAGCGATAATATGATCATCCCGTATTAACGCGAGCTCAGGGCTACGTGTAAGTAATAAAAAACCCGCCGCTTCACCGGGGGCAAAACCATCAGAATTACCCTGCGCCAATAAGCGATTCGCCGCATCCAAGGGGTTTAAGCGGGAGTCGCCGAGATTGGAATCACTGCCGCCGATTAATATGAAGTCATTCGCTAAGTCATACAGGTAGTCAAACGCAAAAGCCAGGGCTTCCAGCCCGGCAGCTCGACCAGTGTGAATACTGCGGCTTAAGGAGGTGCTGATCCAGGGCTGGCAATTTTTTACGAGATTTTTAATTAACTCAGAAGCATTGCTGTGCTCGACGCCGGGATGAACCTCTGGCATGGCCAACACTAGGGGTATAGGTTGTTTAATTGTCTGTTGTGAACAAGCTTCCCGCAGAGCAATGATAGCCATTTTAATAATGCGATCATGCTGCTCGTTAAACCCATCACCCTGAATTATATCTGCCTCAACATCACTAAAAACAGCATCGGGAATGGCTGCCAGGGTTACCGGCTGAAAGTGTTGGTTGTAGAAATCAGAAGAAAGCGTATAGGCACTAATACTGGCATTAACAGCCGCAAAGGTCATGGCTGCATTGCCACCCACGGGGGTAATCATGCCCATGCCAGCAATATAAAGTTTTGTTTGATGGCGCGTAAAGTGTTGATTCATTTTCGCAACATTCTTTTAAAATCATGATGGTGATGTGATAAGGAAATAAATTCACAGATTTTTCCTCGCATTAAAAAATACTAACTTTTCTTTGCGTGGGATCATAAGGATATTCCGGATCACTTTCCAGCACCAACTTGGCAAAATTTCTTTACTACATAAAAAGCAGACAGGTTTCGAGTAAGGTAGCAGACTATAATTACAAACCATAATTACAGAGCATAATTACAGTCTGAAAATAGATATGATGGCGTCAAATACTGCAGTTCTGAAAGTGCTGGCATAAAATTCAGCTACAACGAATCCAGGTTACACTGAATCGACACAGTCAAAATAGCAAATTGGATTTAGTTATTAGTGGGTAAAAATATAAATATCAAAAGCAAAATTACACTCGTTGGATAATCCATTGAATCGCAACCAGTACTATCACCGCCGATAAGCCCGTCATACTGTAACGAACATAACTTACATAATTGCGAGCAAAAATTAACAACGGTAACACTACAATCACTATTGCCATTTGACCAATCTCCACACCTATATTAAATGCCAATACTGTTAAAAATTGTTGGTCTGAAGGCAAACCCAATTCACCCAGTGCGCCCGCGAAACCCATGCCGTGTAACAAGCCGAAACCAAAGGTTAACCAACCCAAACGTACGACCAATGGAAAAATATTATTGAGCGCAGCTAAGGCAACCGTGACGGCGATGCTTACTTCCACCCAACGGCTTGGTAAGTGAATCCAATTCAGTGCAGTAGCGGTTAGCGTGATTGAATGGGCGAGGGTAAAAGCAGTCACTATCCACGTGGTATTGATAACAATGTCGCGGATATTATTATTCGCGACCCACTGATTGTTACGGCGAATTAATACGCAGGTTAAAAGTAAAGACACTAAAAATAAAATATGGTCAAACCCCATCCATATATGTACCGCACCTTGCGCAACAAATTCTTTAAAGGTTGCAAATTTACTGCCATTTTTTTCACTGAGCGTAAGGCTGCGCACTGAATCAGACAAAATGCGGGGGCTATTATTATTTTGCGCACCAGCTTGATTAGTTAAGGTAAATAATAATTTGTGCTGGCTGTCTTCATTAAAAAATGCGCTGTAATGAATAGTTACATCCCCAGCGAGGGAGCATTGCGCCCGCACTGGCAACACCAAATAGCCTTCATTAAAATGAGTATCAATTTGCCAATTTGCTTCTACCGCGAGCGTGCAATTTTTAGCATCGCGTATGAATTGCAAATTATGTTGCAAATATTCTGTAACAACGTCTGCGCGGTTTTGTAATTCTTGCCAGCGCAATTTTCCATCGCCATCACTATCTACACCCAGCGCTTGTTCTAGATCATACAGACGCACTTGCCATTGCCCTACAAACACACCTGTATTATTAAACTCCCCGGTGAGGTATGCAGTACTTAATTGATGTGCCTGTGTTAATTCAGAAATAACCAACAATAAAAAGCTGCTGATCCATATTAGAATCTTGCGCATTAGATATTATCCTTTTTAGGCGATACTTGCTCTGCATTACTATTCAGCTTCCCCTCTGCACTGTTCATTTTCTCTGCGCGGGCAAGTAATTTTTTATCGCTGTATTCGCGCGCACTTGCAAAGTTTATTTTCGCAAAATACAAAGCTTTTACTGGATTTGGATTGATATCCAAATAATAAACTGCCAATTCGTTCGCATGTAAAGTGTCCTGCCTTTGTTCACGCAAAGTCACTCGCTCCGTCAATTGGTTTTGCCAGGAATGACTATTTGAATTTATTTTTTTCTCCGCCAGAGCGAGTCGTAACAATAACGCATCGTCCATTTCCGGCGCACTGTTTACGACCCGTGTTAAATAGGCCATGACCTCTGATGCATTGTTCAATGTAAGCTGAACATCGGCCCATTGCGCCCAATAATTTACGCTGGGGTTTTCTAAACGTTGGCTCAACCAACTGGCAGCTGCAGCAGGATCATTATTGCGTATTGCCATGTCGGCAAGCATTTGAATTAACCAAATGCCGCGCTCATCGTTCGGCAAACCCTGGGCAGAAATTAATTGTTTGAGTTGTTGATAGCTGTTATCGAGCTCGTTACTATCAAGATAACTATTTGCTTCTAGGCTGCACGCAGTTACCGTAAATAAATCAGCAGAACCCAGTAATTTTAAACAAGAGTTGCGTGCAGCCAGTGGATTTTCCAAAATCACATAAATTCGCGCAGCCAATAAATTCGCGCTGATATTTGCCGGGTCTTGTTGCAGAACTTTTTGTAATGCTTGTTGCGCAACTAAAAAATTATGTTGATGTTGTTGTACTTGTGCCCAGGCTAACCATAGGTTTTTATCGTCATTAACATTTTTAGCAAGAGCATTTTTATTAGCAGCTTCTTCAATTAGAGGCTTCAAGGCTGCTTGCGCTAACCCATACAAACGCGATCGCCCAGGTTGTGCAGCTTCTGCTAAATAGGCATTAGCAAGTGCGACTATAGTGACCGGATCATTAGCTTGTAAACGCGAAGCCGTTTTTACTTTTTGCAGTGTGCCGGCATTCAGTGCCGGCCATTGTGCGATTATTTCATCGGCAGCTTGTGGTGTATGAGGTACAGCATAAGCTGGGAGACTCAACACCGGCAGTAGCACCAGCAAAACAGAATAGAATTTTTTCATAGTTGTTTCCTTATCAGAGCGAAAAACTCTGACGACAAGCCCGCTGAAAATTCAGCTATTAAGTAATGCATATATATTTTAAAATTCCCACCGTCCATGGCGGGTAAATATTTTTTTTGACTTTTTAAGGCATCAGCAAATCGTCGTAAGCAGTTTCGGCAGTAACATCCTGCGTTATGCTGCGACTATTTAACGGCAATGGGTTTGCAATTGCACTTTGCATAAATGCAGCACGACTGTAATCGTTAAATGAGACTTGCAAGAGATCAATAGTGACGCTCACTTCAGCAGCTGCGGATGTGCTTTTGCCATCAGAAACAGTAAAAGTAAATTTATCGCTTCCAGTAACATCTGCGTTCGGCACATAGGTAAACGCCCCATTGTTTTGTAGCGTCAAAGTACCTTGGGACGGTTGCGTACTGATTGAAAAAGTAAGCGCGTCCATATCGGCATCAGTACCCTTTAACATACCGGTATACGTTGTTTCAGCTTGCGTGGAAAACGCCGCCCCAGTGGCTAGCGGTGAAGTGTTTACTTTAGGCGCTTTTTTATGATCACCGCCACAACCCGCAAATAAAAGCGCCGATAAACACAAAGGAATTAATGCATATGAATAGTTCATGTTCAGCTCCTTATTTTGAACCTGGCAATGGATCAGCCAGATAAGGGAAGGAAGCACTCATCATTGATGCATTTATTGGTGCACCATCGGTGAAAGCCACTGTACCTACGTTAGCATCAGCAGGTTTGCACAAACCTAAATCCGTATCCACACCCGCAACCGGGATTGGATAACAGAGGCGACCCATAACAACTCGCAAGGCTATGTCCACCACATCATCACCAGGGCGACGGCCATTAGGGAAGCCAGCCAAGTCATTGCCCACCACACCAAAGTTGGATTGTTGTCCAACCGAAGTAGCCGCTATACCGGTGTTGAGACGCAACATTTCTGAGGCGGTTACTTTCGCTAATTGGTTAACACCGGCGAAACCGGTAAGGAACGCAGCTACTAAATCGTTGCGTGGGAAATTGGTGGGTGCAAGCGTGGGTAAGCTAGCGCCAAGCGTTGTGTTTACCGCACCTTTAAACAGAATGTTTAGTAATTCTGGCAAGGATGGGTGAGTCACATAATCTGCAAACTGGCCGTCGTTTTTAGGTTCAGCGCTAGAGAAACGGTCTTTATCTTTCAACCCAATTACCAGCTCATTAACCAGCGGGCTTCCTAAACGCGAAACCTGTGTCCACGCACCGCCATTTACTTCAATTTTGTTAAATGAAGCTTGTGGATTAAGAATGCGCGCTTGCGGCAGACTCGCAGTGGTCCAGGCACCAATGCTGCCATTGCCGGCACCGGTTAAACAAGTTTTAGGGATTTCCAGTGCAATCTCGGTGACGTTTTTGTATTTCAAATCGTCGTTACTCATGTTCTGAGTAATGCCACCAGGGAAACCTTTACCATCACCTGCACCTGGTGCGCTATCGCCTTCTACTGGCACATAATTCACCAAGTCAAAGGTTTTACCGAGGTTAACGACGAAGGGGTCTTTACGTTGGCCCACAAATACGCGGCCAGTCGTGCTGCAATTCGGAATGGCGATTTCGTAAATAAAGCTATTGGCGTAAGCCTTGTAACTTGCCTCAGACGTAAAACTTTTAGTACCGATAAAGTCGAGCGGTTTGGCAAAGCTAGCGCTGTTGGTGACTGCATTCTTTACATCCATAGCTGCGCCAGTGCGACGGTTACCCGTTACAACTTGCAGACTGTAAGT
>JAYTSJ010000246.1:0-10865 GCA_043745725.1 Gammaproteobacteria bacterium
ACCATCGCTTTAATCAGTGTTGTTTCGCTTAGCTTTTCATCCGCGAGCTTAAGTTCTTTATAAGCATCTTCACTTTTACGCAACAATTGTCGCGCATTAATATTTAATATGGAAAGCAATTCTTTTAATGCTTTGGTGGTCGGCGGGTTTTCCAGATAGAGCACCACATTTATTTCTTGGGTATGGGCTTGCAGTAATGTGAGTGCTTCACGTGATTTTGCACAGCGTGGGTTGTGGTAAAGTGTGACCATTCTTAATCCCCATATTGTGGGTGAACCATAGGCTGCTGCATTATAGCGGTTAATTGTCTTAAAAGAGGGCGTGTTTTCGGTGGAATCTTTGTTATCAAAAACCTATCAATTTTTTCATATCGCGAAGAATTTTATGGCTCTCGCGATTGACTTATATATCAAAAAGTCGTGCCAGCAAAGTGCGGCATCGCTGACGTATATGACGCTCTTTGCCATAGTGCCGCTGATGACAGTAACCTACTCAATGTTTTCCATTATTCCGGCTTTTCAAGTGGTAGGTGAGCAGTTTCAATCGATGGTATTCGCCAATATTTTGCCCAGTAATGAGCAAGTCGTTATCAAATATATTCAGGATTTTTCATATCAAGCACGTAAGTTAACCGCGTTTGGTGTGCTGTTTTTAATGGCGTCTGCTTATTTTATGCTCAAAAATATTGAGGAACATTTTAACGCCATTTGGAATGTACCGCGTGGGCGCCGTGGTGTATCTAATTTTTTACTCTATTGGGCCATTTTAAGTCTAGGGCCTTTATTGCTTGGGTTGGCGCTGGTAATGAATACCTATCTACTGTCTTTGCAAATGTTTGTGGGTAACTACGATAGTTTCGATATAGTCGCGCAATTATTTAAGTGGTTACCATTGTTGTTCATCAGCGCTGCTTTTACGCTTTTATTTGTTGCTGTACCCAATTGTAAGGTTCGCATTAGCCATGCTGCTCTTGGTGGGTTACTGACTATGTTGGCGTTTCAATTATGCAAATTAAGCTTTGGTTGGGTAGTCACTCATTCATCGCTTAAATTTATTTATGGTGCTTTTGCGGTAGTGCCGTTGTTTTTATTGTGGATCAATTTGAGCTGGATGTTGGTGCTGGGTGGAGCGGTGTTTGTGCGCAGCATTAGCCTTTATCAAGTTGGATTAAAAAATCGTGGTTATCCCGATTTTTTTGGTTGTTTATTGGTGTTATGGCAATTTCATATTGCCTCTTTTAAGGGAAGGGCTGTGACTAATACGCAATTGTTACACCTCGGCTTATCAATGGAACAATGGCAGCATCTGCGAGAGATTTTACTCAACAACAATGTGATTAGCTCTAACCAGCAAAATGAGTTTGTCTTGAGCCGTGATTTGGCGCGACTCACCCTTTGGGAGATTAAGCATTTTTTAGGTGCCTCGCGGCGGCTACCTGCTGACGTATCGCACCTTAAAAATCTACCCTGGCTCGTGCATGCACAGCAATATCTGGGGCAACTGGATGCGGTTGAAAATGAGTCTTTGAATATGACAATAGAAGCCTTTTTTGAAGCTAGAGACAGCGATACTGGAGACACTAAAAATATTTCTATCTAATAGGAAATGCCTGTCTATACTCAGGTTATTCTTTTAATTACAGGCTCCAAAATTCACTATGCCCATACCTCTGCTTATTTGTGATGACTCGAACATGGCGCGTAAACAAGTTGCGCGCGCATTGCCGGAAGGTTGGGATGTTGATATTACTTTTGCCACCAATGGATTAGAAGGTATTAAAGCCATTCGTGAAGGTAAGGGTGAGATGGTATTTCTGGATCTCACCATGCCTGAAATGGATGGCTATCAAGTACTCGAAGCCGTGAAAACGGAAGGGCTCGATAGCATGATTATTGTTATCTCTGGCGATATTCAACCCGATGCCCATGCCCGCGTCACCAAACTCGGCGCTATAGAGTTTATTCAAAAACCTGTTAACCCCGAAAAACTGCAAGAAGTGTTGCGTAAGTTTGGGTTGATTTAGTTCTGGCGATACGAATTCCGTTTTTCGATTCGCCACGAATATGTCTATGTCGGTTTACGGCGGCGGAGTGAGTACGAAATTTTTATGGCACTGATTTCTTCAGTTCCCATCCATGCATTTCCGCGTTAAATTGCCAGCCTGATTTTAAAAAGTTGGTAAGTGTTTATGCAATTCTCCCGATTTGGTCAAAAACTTAGCGGCAATGCTGGGATAGTCACCTTAATGGATGATTTAGGCGATGCCCTGCGCACCAATCCCGATATGATTTTTATGGGCGGCGGCAACCCCGCACGGATTTCTGAAATGGAAGCAGCATTTGCCGAAGCACTTGAACAAACTCTCTCTGACCCACAGCGAGCGCATCAACTTTTAGGTGTTTATCAACCACCGCAAGGTGATGCGGATGTGTTGGATGCGTTCGCATCTATGCTCAGCAAGGAATATAACTGGCCACTTACGCGTGACAATATTGCGTTGGCCAACGGCAGCCAATCCGCGTTTTTTATTTTATTTAATATGTTTGCCGGTGAGTTCGACAGCGGTATTAAAAAACAAATTCAATTTCCACTTGCGCCGGAATATTTGGGTTACAACGATTTGGGTATCAGCGATGATTTTTTTACTGCGACGCGCCCGACAATTGAAATTCTTGACGATGGTTTTTTTAAATACCATGTCGATTTTAAACAATTAAACATTACTGAACGCACGGGTGCATTGTGCGTGTCCCGCCCCACCAATCCCACCGGTAATGTTATTAGTGATGAAGAGCTGCAACACCTGGATCAACTAGCGCAGCACCACAAAATTCCTTTTATTGTCGATGGTGCTTACGGTACACCTTTTCCCAATATTTTATTTGCGGATATAAAACCGCACTGGAACAGCAATACCATTTTGGTATTAAGTTTATCCAAGCTTGGTTTGCCTGGCGCGCGCACTGGCATTGTGATTGCCAATCCACAAGTTATAAACGCTTTCGCCAAGGCGAATACCATTTTAAATTTAGCCTGCGGCAATTTTGGCCCGGCGCTCGTGCATAATTTACTGCAAGATGGAAAAATATTAAAACTCAGTCGCGAAATCGTTGCGCCTTTTTATCATGATCGAATGAAAAAAGCCGTAGCAATTTTTAAACGTCATCTGGGCGATTTGCCGTATTACATTCATAAACCTGAAGGCGCTATTTTTTTGTGGTTGTGGTTTAAAGATTTACCGATTAGTAGTGAAGAACTTTATCAATGCTTGAAAGCCCGTGGTGTTTTAGTGATTTCCGGCCATCATTTTTTCCCCGGGCTCGCGGATGATTGGCAGCATAGTCGCGAATGTATAAGGGTGACTTATTGTCAAGACGTAGAGATTGTTGAAAAAGGAGCTGTCATTATTGCGGAGGAGGTTAGGCGGGTGTTTGGAAAAATCTGATGTCAATAAAGTAATAGTTAGTCTACTTTTTTAAGTAGTTATAAGCTGATAGGTTGGGTTTCGCAAGTTCAGTGCGTAGGTTGGGTTGAGCTTGCGAAGCCCAACACTTCAGTGTTCAGCAGGGCGCATTGCTTGGTTGATATTTGATCTAAAAATTAAAAATCACGTATTATTATTTATTATGAATGTTGCAGCATGTTTGTGTTGGGCTTCGCAAGCTCAGCACCAACCTACGTTCTACCTATCCAATATTACCTCTGCCAAAACCATTTTTTTGGTGGTTGTGTAAATTTATCCAAATGCTTCTGTTTGTGTTCTAGATCACTAAACCAATAATAATCATGTTTGGTTTTAGGTTTTTTCCAGCCGTTAAACAGCGCAACGTGTTCGAGCTGCAACGTAGGCATACCTAAACGACGGTCGGCATTAAAACTTTGGTTCCAATGGACAAGAATGTCGCGTTTTGCCATGGCAATCGCAAGTTCTTCCGATTGAGATTTTACTAATCGGCAGGCAATAAAACCTATGATAGGTTCAGTGCTATCATAGTTTTCAAAAAAAATATTTTCACCTGATATTACAACTTTGTAGTACATCATCTAACTAAGTGCCTTCTAATTTGCTTCTGCATCATTGGTGCCAGGGTAGAGCGGTGTGGATGCGGGCATATTTTTAAAAAGTTTACTGAAGTGTTGCTGCACGCGACCAATATTCATTACTGACATGCTGCTCGAAAACCCAAACCATACATAAAGTCCGTTTAAATCGCGAAACATAGGGGGTAAATATTTAGGTGCTGCGATAACACCTTCTAAATAACGTTCATAAAGTAAAGGTAGATCATCAAGCGTGACTTTGCCTACAAATAACATGGGAATAATTTCAGGCACGCCAGATTGTATCGCACTGCGAATAAAATTTACATTTTCGACAAAGCCCTTTACGTAAGAAATATCTTTGGTGAATACTGAGCCACCGGTGAGTGTGCCGCCGCGAAACACGCGTTGGGTTACGCGATAACTGTCGTGTTCACTGACGCCACGCTCTAAAAAGTAGCGATAAACTTCACAAAAATCAGCACCTTGTTCGGCTAAGTCTACTGCCACTACGCGGTCGCTAATGCGCCGTGCGCGCTGGGGAAACGAGCTGAAGGTAAGCGTTTCCATTAATACTGCCATACCTTCTTGAATCGCAGTAATTCGTGGTGAGCCTACGCTTAACCAAGTCGCCCAAGGTTGTAAGCGACCGTTCAGGGTCGTGCCCACGTGGACCCAACCTTCGTGAACTTCTAACACTTGTAAATCTAATTCAGAAAATTGTGCACGGCGATTGATTTTTATACAGTCACCACCGGCAGAGGCATCGGAAACTATATTGTCGCTGAGTTCAACACGTACTTCGTTGACACCAAAATAATTATTCATACGATGGTGTAATACGTTTACTGCTTGTTCTGCGCTGATGTGATGCGGATAAGGGCGGTGCAAGTATTCGGCCGCTGGCAACGAGAAAATATGACACAAGCGCTCGCCCATTTGGCGCAAGGTTTTGCGATCACCACGAATTTTGTCTTGAGCCGAGCCATAAAGTAGTTTGCTAAAGTGGCCGAATTGGTCGGTGCCACGGTGGCGGAGTAGTTCTATGACGATTTGGTATTGGTCGACTGTGGCGTGGAGTATTTTACCCAGCGAATCACCGCTTCCAAGTTGCCTGCGTACATCGGCTTTTAAATCTTTGAGCGATCGATAGATACTATCGGGGTCAAAGGCTAGCGGCTGACGTTGGTAGAAGTCTGCACTGATATCAGGCAATTGGCGCCCGGCGTGGACGAGAAATCGTTCTTCTATGTCGGCTGGCCATTTGATAGCGTCGAGAATGCGAATCGGTTTTTGCAGTGCTACCAAGCGCGTCGACAAGCCGCGTAAACGCTCCAAATAGGCTTCGTTCTTCATAGAGGAATGTTCATAGAGAAAGCTGCAATAATAAATTTGTGAGCGTTGTCGTTAAGATTGTCATTCTATAGGTTCTTGCTGATAAAGTGCTTACTGGCACTGCAAAAATTTTGTGTAAGTAACAATAAAGGAAAACCATGTCAATTATTGCGGTTATTTTGTGTCTTGCGCTCTTAATATTACTTATTGCCTACTGGCATTTTAATCCGTTTATTGCGTTTTTAATCAGTGCGCTAGTGGGCGGAGTGCTGTTGGGTATTCCACTTGATAAAATTCCACAATCCATTGAACAAGGTATTGGCTCAATGCTGGGCTCCCTGGCCGCGATTATTTGCCTGGGTGCCATGTTTGGTAAGTTAATTGCGGATAGTGGGGCAGCGCAAAAAATTACGACTGTGTTGATTCGTGTGTGCGGTAAAAAATATATTACCTGGGCGCTGATGCTGACGGGTTTTATTGTTGGTATCCCGCTGTTTTACAACGTTGGCTTTGTGTTGTTAGTACCCCTTGTGTTTGCGGTGGCTGCGCAAACAAAATTACCAGCAGTTTATTTAGGTATTCCTTTATTGGCAGCACTTTCAGTCACGCATGGTTTTTTGCCGCCGCACCCTTCACCTACCGCATTAGTACCGCAATTTAACGCAGATATTGGGTTAACGTTACTCTATGGTTTAATTATTGGTTTACCGACTATGGTATTAGCGGGGCCAGTTTTTGCGGGCATGCTTAAAAATATTCAATGCGCACCTCTGGCAACTTTTATGCCGGAATTCATTGATGAAGAAAGTTTGCCTTCAGCGCGCAACTGTTTTTTTATCGCCTTGTTACCCGTGTTGATGTTGAGTTTGGCAGCCTTGTTGCCGCTGGTGATTGCAGAGAACAGCCAATACAAAAAGTTTATTATTTTTGCGGGTAGCCCGCTAGTAGTGATGCTGGTTGCTTTGGCTGTGGGCAGTTATAGTTTAGGTCTGAAGCAGGGCATTAGTATTAAAACTTTATTGCTAAACTATACTCAGGCAATTAAAGATATCGCTTTGATTTTATTTATCATTGCCGGTGCGGGTGCACTAAAACAGGTTTTTATAGATAGTGGCGTGAGTAATGAAATCGCCACAACGCTAAAAAATATTCCCTTTAATCCGCTACTGCTTGGCTGGTTGATTGCCTTTATTATTCGTGTTTGTTTGGGTTCCGCAACAGTTGCGGGTTTAACTGCCGCCAGTATTATGGCACCTTGGGTGTTGACAGCATCAAGCATTAACCCGAATTTAATGGTGCTGGCAATTGGTGCAGGAAGCTTAATGTGTTCACATGTAAACGATTCTGGTTTTTGGATGTACAAAGAATATTTTAATTTAAGTTTGCGTGACACCTTTAAATCCTGGACCGTAATGGAAACCATTGTGGGGCTCGCAGGGTTGATTGGTGTATTGTTGCTGGATTTGGTAGTCTAACGATTATTAGCGAAACATGTTTCTTTGCTGTTGGATATTAACAACCATATTTTATTTAGGGAATTTATGAAAAATTTATTCATCGTTATAGTGTTAGGTTTAGGTATTTTTTGTGGTTTTATCTATTACAAAACGGGCAATATTCCCGTGCATGATTGGAGTGAGCAGCTGCAGCATGATGGGTTTGTGGGCACCCTTAAAAAAATTTCTTCGGGCAAATTTGTTGCACAAGCAAAAAAAATGGCTAACGATGTAACGGGGAGTAATTTTGCAACTCCCAGTGCGGCTCCGGTACAGATTTATAAATGGACCGATGCCAATGGTGTGGTGCATTATGATAATCAACCAGTGAAAGGTGCCGCACAAATAAGCGTTCATCCGGATGCCAATGTTCTACCCATGACAAATACTCCTAATATTGGTACTACTGAAAAGCCACCTGCCGATGATGCAAAGCAGGCGATGGAAAATGTACAAAAAATAAGAGCGGCTATGGAACGTCGAGCCGGTATTTAGCATTCTAAAAATGTGCAACTTAAGTTTTTTATAGTCATGGAATTTGTGGATGAAGTCTTTTGTGCAAGTGTGTAAGCGATTTTTATGGGTAGTATTGGCGTTACTATTTGTTTATCAATTGTGGCTATTTGCGCACGTGCTTTATTGGAAATGGTTTGATCCTGCAACAACTAGTTTTAT
This sequence comes from Gammaproteobacteria bacterium, assembly GCA_043745725.1. GTDB lineage: Bacteria > Pseudomonadota > Gammaproteobacteria > Pseudomonadales > Cellvibrionaceae > Cellvibrio. The sequence goes on from JAYTSJ010000246.1 coordinate 7,548, forward strand.
GGCGCTGCGTTTAGATGAGCTACAAGAGAAAAGTCCTAATGCGGTACTGAACCATAAGTGGGTAGCTTACACACAAATATCGATCAATTTAAAGCGTGCAGTCGTAGCATCCGAAGACGATAAGTTTATGGAGCATAATGGTTTTGATTGGGAAGGTATGCACGATGCTTTGGAGAAAAATCAACGTAAAGGGAAATCGGTTTCAGGCGGCTCAACCATTACCCAGCAACTCGCTAAAAACCTATTTTTATCGCCATCGCGTTCCTATTTTCGTAAATTAGAAGAAGCCGCAATTACTGTAATGATTGAATTGCTGTGGGATAAGCGGCGTATTCTGGAAGTGTATTTGAATGTGGTGGAGTGGGGTAGCGGTGTGTTTGGTGCAGAAGCCGCAGCACAGCATTACTATCAAGCGCATGCTTCCACGCTCAGTGAGCAACAGGCAGTGCGTATCGCGGTCATGTTGCCTAACCCGCGCAAGTTCGAGAAAAGATATCCGGGCTATGTGGCCTCTCATGCGCAGACTGTGTTGGAGCGAATGCGCTATTCGAGCGTGCCTTAATCTAAAGAGCGCGTTTTAGTCTACATATTGGCTATTTTTAACGATATTCTTCTTAACTATAATCCTTCAAACTTGGGTTCTCGCTGGCAGTGGCTTAGGCTATAATCTCGAGTCTTTTTGTGGCTATGGTGGAATTTTGCACCAACGCCTGTGTGTTAGCCGTGTTTAAGACCTTGTTAAGGTGGTTGTTGTGCCTATTTATGAATACCGATGTGAAGCTTGCAATCATATAGAAGAGGCTTTGCAAAAAATGAGTGATGCCGCACTTGTCGATTGCCCGGCATGCAATAAACCTACATTAAAGAAACAAATATCAGCAGCAGGTTTTCGCTTGAAAGGCGGCGGTTGGTATGAAACTGATTTTAAATCTGGCAGTAAGAAGAATATAGCAGGCGATGCTAGCTCTTCTGGTTCGTCTCCTTCGCCAGCAGATGCTGCAAGCAGTTCATCTGCGAGTCAGCCAACGGCGAGTGCTGCACCTGCGACCAAGTCCAGGGACTAACAACCACAATATTTTATTCATACTCATTAAACAAACAGCCTCAATTGATAACAGGATAGCCCTATGCGCAGCCAATACTGTGGTGCTTTAAATGCCGCTCATATTGATCAAGAAGTCACCCTCTGCGGATGGGTGGATCGTCGTCGTGACCATGGCGGTGTGATATTTATCGACTTGCGCGACCGGGACGGTATTGTGCAAGTGGTATTTGATCCCGATGCCAAAGAAAATTTTGAATTGGCCAATAAAGTACGCGGTGAATATGTTTTACAAGTCGAGGGTAAAGTGCGAGCGCGTGCTGCTGCTACAGTGAACCCAAATATGGCTACTGGCAGTATTGAGGTTTATGCCACAGGACTCACTATTTTAAATGAAGCGGAAACCATTCCTTTTCCTTTGGATTCTTATTCAACGGTCGGCGAAGACGTACGCTTGAAGTATCGCTTTCTTGACTTGCGCCGTTTGGAAATGCAAAAAAGCCTGCGTTTCCGTTCTAAAGTGACTAGTGCGATTCGCAACTATTTGGATCGCAATAACTTTTTGGATATCGAAACCCCCATCCTAACTCGTGCAACGCCTGAAGGCGCGCGCGATTATTTGGTGCCGTCACGCACCCACGATGGTAAGTTTTTTGCGTTGCCACAATCACCGCAATTATTTAAACAATTGTTGATGGTGGCTGGTTTTGATCGTTACTACCAAATCGCTAAGTGTTTTCGCGACGAAGATTTACGTGCTGACCGTCAGCCAGAATTTACGCAGATCGACATCGAAACCTCATTCATGACCCAAGAGCAAATCATGTCGGTCACCGAAGGTATGATCCGCGAAATATTTAAAGATTTGAAAGGTATTGAGTTTGACGAATTGCAACGCATGCCTTTCTCTGAAGCTATTGCAAAATACGGTTCAGATAAGCCGGACATGCGTATTCCACTGGAATTAGTTGACATCAATGACTTGGTAAAAGAAGTTGATTTCAAAGTGTTTGCCGGTCCCGCTAATGATCCTAAATCGCGTGTTACCGCACTGAAAGTTCCTGGTGGTAATGACAAACTTACGCGTAAGCAAATTGATGAGTACACTAAATTTGTGGGTATCTACGGCGCTAAAGGTTTGGCTTACATTAAAGTGAATGACAAGTCAGATCTTGAAGAAGGCTTGCAATCACCTATCGTTAAAAACCTGCCCATTCCTGTGCGGGCCGCTATCCTTGATCGCGTGGGTGCTGAAAATGGCGACATCATTTTCTTCGGAGCCGACAAACACAAAATCGTAACCGAAGCTTTGGGTGCGTTGCGCTGTAAATTGGGTGCAGACTTAAACCTCTACACCAAAGAATGGGCAATGTTGTGGGTTGTTGATTTCCCCATGTTTGAAGAACTTGATAACGGTGCTTTAACGGCTATCCACCACCCGTTCACAGCACCTTCTTGTACTCCAGAAGCATTGGCGGCGAATCCTGCTCAAGCCTTGTCTCAAGCTTACGATTTGGTATTGAACGGCACTGAATTAGGTGGTGGTTCGGTTCGTATTCATACCAAAGAAATGCAACAAACCGTGTTTGGTATTTTAGGTATTAGCGAAGAAGAGCAACGCGAGAAATTCGGCTTCTTGTTAGATGCATTAAAATATGGTGCACCACCACACGGCGGTTTAGCGTTTGGTTTGGATCGTTTGATTATGTTGATGCTCGGCGCAAGCTCGATTCGTGACGTGATTGCTTTCCCCAAAACTCAAAGCGCAGCTTGTGTGATGACAGATGCCCCAAGTGTGGTAGACGAATTACAATTGCGTGAGTTGCATATTCGCTTGCGTAAAAAAGAACAAACTATCATGGCTATTGAAACAGCTGAATACGGTATGTAATTGAATTATTTTAAATAAAGGTACAGGTATGGAAAATCCTCGACAGGAAATTTTATTTCAAAACAATTCCGATGAGATTGATTTGTTTGAAATTTTTGAAAAAATTTGGAATGGCAAGTTGTTGATTGCAGGAATAGTTTTGGCCAGTGCAATTCTTGCGTTTGTCATCTTAAAAATGACATCGTCATATTATCGTATTGAAACTACAATAGATAAAGTTGATGTCGAAGAGCTGCGTCCCTTATATCCTACGATTCTAGATGGTAAAGAGTACAAAGTTTTAGATGGGAAAGTCGCTTTTCTGGAATATCAAATTTCCATTCCGGATGAAAATAAGATTTATGATGATGCGCTTTTAAAAATCAATTCTTTAAGTTTTTTAAAG
>JAYTSJ010000247.1:0-3052 GCA_043745725.1 Gammaproteobacteria bacterium
CTGTACCGGGACGATCAAGGCCGCCGGACACATAAAGCAAAGTGGTTGTTGCGGCATGAGCACTGCTAACACCGAGTATTAATAAGCTGACTGCAAACCCGGTAGCTATTGAACGAATAGTTTTCATATTATTGTCTCTATTTGATGTAAAAAAGTTCGCATCCAAATTGAAGGAGGCAAACGCGATGGGGATAATTCATGACATCGCGAAGCCATCTTAATGATCAATAATTTTAATTCAATAAACTTTAAAAAATTGCCAAAATTGGCGCAATTTTCATTGAAAAGAGTTACCTGAATTTGAGTTGGACTGACTCAACAGTAACGCTCAATGATGTGACTTCTGCAAATACATCATTTCGTTTATGAATAATATTAAAAAATCTTACATCGCTGAATAATTTGGCCCGCCACCGCCTTCCGGAGTAACCCACTCGATATTTTGTGTTGGATCTTTAATGTCGCAGGTTTTGCAATGGACGCAATTTTGCGAATTAATGTGTAATTTTTTCTCACCACTACTTGTGACAATAATTTCATAAACACCAGCAGGGCAGTAACGTTGTGCTGGTTCATCATAGTGCACGAGATTAATAGTAATGGGTACGTTTGTATCTTTTAAGTGCAAGTGACAAGGTTGGTTTTCAGCGTGATTGGTATTGGATAAATATACCGACGATAATTTATCGAAGCTTAATTTTCCATCAGGTTTTGGGTAATTAATGGGCTCAGCTTGCAATGTGGTTTTTAATTGTGTGTGATCGGCGCGCTTGTTATGCAAAGTCCAGGGTAAGTTTCCGCGCAGATGCATATCAAAAAAACTGTAAACGCTACCGAGTTGCGTGCCAAATTTTTGTTGCGCTGGGCCTATATTGCGTTGTGCAAATAATTCTTGATATGCCCATGAATTTTCGTAAGCAGTTTTAAATTCTCTGAGCTCATCATGGGTACGACCAGCTGAGAGTGCTTTGATAATGACTTCTGCACCTATCATTCCGCTTTTCATGGCGGTGTGGCTGCCTTTAATTTTAGTAAAATTTAATGTACCTGCATCATCACCTAATAAGAGTCCGCCGGCAAAAAACATTTGTGGTTGCGATTGCACGCCACCTTTAGTGATTGCGCGTGCACCGTAAGCAATACGTTCACCACCTTGTAAATATTGCGCAATAACAGGGTGATGTTTGTAGCGCTGAAATTCATCAAATGGGCTGAGGTGTGGGTTGCTGTAGCAGAGATCAGTTATTAAACCGACAGCAATTTCTGTCGTTTCTGCGTTGCCTGCGTGATATAAAAAACCACCACCACTGGTGTTGGTTTCACTGAGTGGCCAACCAAAAGAATGCAATACTAATCCGGCTTTATGCTGTGCAGCAGGTACGCGCCAAATTTCTTTAACACCGAGTGCGTAGTGTTGTGGGTCTTTATTTTTATCTAGATTGAAATGAGAAATTAACTCTTTGCCAAGATGGCCGCGTGAGCCTTCGCAAAATAAAGTGTATTTACCGTGCAGTTCTATACCTTCGGCAAAATCAGATTTTTCGCTGCCATCCGCGGCGCGCCCCATGTCACCCGTAATGACACCGCCAACGCTACCATCGTCACGGTAAAGTACGTGTGCAGCAGCAAAGCCTGGGAAAATATCTACCCCCAAAGCCGTTGCTTGCTCGCCGAGCCACTGGCATAACTGACCAAGGCTGATAATGTAATTACCATCATTATGCAGTGTTGCTGGTAACAGGCCATTGGGGATTTCTAACGCTTTTTTATTGGACCGCAGGTAAAACCAGTTTTCTACATTCACTACGGTGGTAATAGGTGCGCCGAGTTCGCGCCAATTGGGAAACAGCTCTGCCAGGGCTTTGGGCTCAAAAACTGCGCCAGAGAGAATGTGGGCGCCAATCTCAGCACCTTTTTCAAGTAGGCATACGCTGACTGACGAGTCGATTTGACGTAAGCGGCAGGCAGCAGCTAATCCTGCCGGGCCAGCACCAATAATAACAACGTCGTAATGCATTTGTTCGCGTGGCATGTGAATCCTTTTGTAAGCGACTATATTTAAGGGAATATTTAGGGGATTATTTTAAGCGAGTATTTTAAACGACAAACAGAGAACGCATTCAATATTAAGTTAAAGATATCAAATTTTAACCAAGAAAAAAGGCCGCTTAAAGCGGCCTTTTTTCTATTACTTAACACCGTAGCGTTAAGTGGCTAATAAAATTAATTAGCCGGTGCTGGTGCAGCAGGAGCAGGTTCTGCAGCAGCAGGAGCAACTTCAGTAGCAGGAGCAGCTTCTGGAGCCGGAGCAACTTCTGCAGCTGGTGCTGGAGCAACTTCTGCAGCTGGTGCTGGAGCTTCTGGAGCTGGAGTTGGTTTTGAACAGCCGCTCAACAAACCTAATGCTAAAACGAATGATGCAATAATATGAGAAATTTTCATGGAAGGCTCCGTCAGTATGGACAATGTATAGAGTGAACGGACTAATTATTGACTTCTAAATTAAGAACTAGGCCCGTGAAAAGAGTGTAACTATTTGTAAACAATATGCATAGAGGTTAGCTACTTGTTGGGGCATAATTTAGCTACAATATGACAATAATTTTACTATTTAAGTTGTTATAGGATCATTTTCACACAATTTGGTTGTGTTATGCCGATTCTTCCTCATGATTGGGCCGCATAGTACATGTAGCCGCGGGCAATCATTTTAAGTTCATCTAAGGAATTAAAATGCGTATATTTTTTATTTTTGCAAAGGTTATTTTTTGCAGTGTGGTTTTGGTGTTGACGGTCAGCTGCGGTAATCCAACGCCTACAGACTTGACACCAACGTCGGTAATCGATGCAAGTAAAAATACATCGTTATTGAGTCCTGAGATAAAAGATGCACATATTTTGGTTTTTTCAAAAACCAAAGGTTGGCGTCATGATTCCATTCCTGCTGGATTAGCGGCACTGCAAAAAATGGCGACGGAGAATTTTTTTACCGTAGTCGCCACTGAAGATGCTGAATATTTTACCGATGCGCAACTCAGTACATTCAATACCA
>JAYTSJ010000248.1:0-5844 GCA_043745725.1 Gammaproteobacteria bacterium
GGAAATTGACTACAGGTGGGTCAATGAGAAGCGGGGTTTAAATTACCGCCTAACACACCAAGTCGAGACTAGGAATAATGTGGGAGAATGAACGCTTACTTAGTTTTTACGTAAGGCTATTTTGTCTACTCAATAAAGTTAGACCTCTCTATAAAAAAGTCTTTCCATCAAATATTTTTTGGGTGTGTTTCCGCACAGACTTCGCCAACAGCCGCGAATATCATAAAAGCATAGCAGAGCCATAACTCAGATCAGAGGACGCATAACCAACCAGGCTTTTTGTTTGGGGCTTTTATGTGCAACTGAGGAAATTCCGGCGACTACTGGAAAATCACGACGGCTACACCGAAATGAAATTTATGCAAAAACACCTGAAGCTAAGTATTTTTTGAAATTTTTAATGAAAAAAATGATGAGATGGCTTTATCGATAGCGTATTGATTACACAGTCAATTTATTTGACATTAGGCATTTTAATAAAAGAATGTATTTTTATTTGAAAACGCCGTGAACATTAAAGTGATTTAGTCGATCCACACGCTTAAGTAACTGACTTTACAGAGTAATGCCCTGTAGCGGACAGACATCTAAAAACTCATCATTTAATATCCTGCCTTAAGAAAGTTCAGTGCCCTCTGTTTTAACGTCCGCTGCTTTCTTCAAAAATTACAGGACACATGAATGCGAGAAATTGCCCCAAACCATACAGTCGTGGCCAACCGCCTTATTAATAGCTTGTCCCACGAAGCGCGTACTAAAATCCTAAGTCTTTGCGAACCGGTGGATCTAGTATTTGGAACCGTATTGTGCGAGCCGGGCCAAATTTTCACACATATTTATTTTCCCGTTACCGGATTTATTTCGTTGGTAACTTCATTACGCGATCATCAACCATTAGAAGTGGGCTTGATTGGTAATGAAGGTATGCTTGGTGTGACGCTTGCCCTTGGTGTAAACAACGCACCCATGCGTGCCTTAGTTCAGGGCTCAGGTACGGCGCTACGTATGACGGCGTTACAAATGCGCAATGAATTGCGTGAAAATGAGGAATTAACGCACTTATTAAATCGTTACTTATATGTGTTGATGGGGCAATTAGCCCAAACCGCCGCTTGTTCACACTTCCACGAAATTGAACCGCGGTTAGCACGCTGGTTGTTGATGATTCATGACCGAGTGGGCTCCGAAAGTCTCCAGCTTACACAAGAATTTCTTGCCGACATGTTGGGTGTACGCCGCAGCGGCATCACCGTAGCAGCTGGTGCTCTGCAAGACCGAAAACTGATCCGCTATACCCGCGGTAAAATAACTATCCTCAATCGTAAAGAACTTGAAGAAGCCGCTTGTGAATGTTACTCCGTATTAATTAGGGATTATTTTAAAATTTTTGATCATTAGTAAATCGCTCATATGTTACGTACTGCACAGAGCATATAGATTAAATAAAGTATGGTTACTCACCTGACACTTTGTTTGTTAACCACACTTATACCCCTTGGTGCTGGCTGAGCAGAGTTTCGGACTTAACCCGCTGGACGGCCCTGCCTCAGCGGGATTTTTTTGCTTGAAGCCAGCGCTGAGGTTTTCACACCCTAGTGTGATAACACACCGGTTGAGACTGTACCCCAAGCCAATAACAACCATACTTTTTAATCACACGCCCATAGCCATTTTGTTCATTAAAAGTTTGCATAACACCGCCGCTTCTTGCCTCTTACCACCTTGCTAAAAATAGTAATAAATTTACGCAGGCATCAATAAATTGATACTTATACAGACTTCATATTTTTTAACGCAGCAAACAAAGCAATAGTTTCCTTGCGGCTAGCAGACAAGTCGACAATAGGTGCCGGATAATTTTCGCAGTGAGTTGGGCTGTGAATTTCTTTATTGGATAAATTGGCGAGCATCGGCAAATAACGCCGAATAAAAATTCCCTCCGGATCAAAGCGTTGAGATTGGCTCACAGGATTAAAAATTCTGAAATAAGGTGCAGCGTCAGTACCCGTAGAAGCACTCCACTGCCAGCCGCCATTATTTGCCGCAAAGTCGCCATCAATCAATTGCGACATAAAATAACTTTCACCCATCCGCCAATCAATTTGTAAATTTTTGGTGAGAAACATAGCAACTACCATACGCAATCTGTTGTGCATCCAGCCCGTTGCTTTTAATTGCAGCATAGCGGCATCTACAATAGGAATTCCGGTTTTACCTTCGCACCAAGCGCGAAATAATATTGCATCATGTCGCCACGGAAATACTTCTGTGTAGGCTTGCATCGGCTGAAATTTGCAAACTCGGGGGAAATCCACCACCAGATGTTGATAAAACTCTCGCCAAATAAGTTCGCTAATCCAGGTAGTAACACCTTGGTTGCCGGAATCCCAGCCCTGACTTGCATGCAGCACGGTGGCAAGAGCTTGGCGTACAGAAATAGCACCAACAGCCAAATAAGGCGAAAGTGTTGAAGTGCCCTCGAGGCTGGGAATATCCCGCGCAACTTGATAGTTACTGATAGCCTTTTCAATAAAAAAATCTAACCTTTTAATCGCTTCTTTTTCCCCCGCAGGCCATAAAGCTGACAAATCACGGGACTCAAGATCGGCAAATAATTTTTTAATAGCTTGAGCATCAGGAGTAGATAAAGAGTGTGCAAATTGCTTAGCAGGTTTACCTAACGGCTGTAACGGTAACGCCCTCGCCTGCAGCAACCAATTATTTTTAAATGCAGTGAAAACTTGGTAGGCTTCACCTTTACCATTGCGCACCATGCCTGGAGGAATAATGACGCGATCGTGAAAGCGTTTAACAATTAAACCTTCGTTACGCAAAGTTTCTGATACCAACTTATCGCGATTGAATTCGTCGAGGGGATATTCCGCATTCAGAAATAACTCTTCAACATTATGCTCTGCAATCAATGTCTGGAAATGCGGAATAATATCCCCTGTTTCATTAACACTAATAATAATTAGGGGAATATTCAGTTTTTCTAAATCTTTTGCCAGAAAAATTAAATTGCGCTGAATAAAATCTATTCGTACTGGAGCAACCGCATGGTCATTAAGCATCTTGCGGCAAATAAAATAGACACCTAGCACCGCCTGCTTATCTGCTGCTGCGTGATTTAAAGCAGGATTATCATAAATACGTAAATCATTTCTAAACCAAACAATTCGCTTAAACATAAAATATTTCAGTTAGTAATAAATATAAGAAGTCAGCAGTATCACTGAGCCAAGACAAAATTTCGTAAACCTAAACCTTCCGGATAAGGCGCCCAAAAAGTTTGCTGTTTTAAATAGGGATCATCCAGAGTCATTAAATGATGTTTCAATAAAGTAAGTGGAACAATAATCGGCGTTAAGCCTTGGGCGTAGGACTCGATAGCATTGCTTAATTCTTCTTTATCTAATTTACTAATATGTAATTTTAAATAACCGCGCAAATGCATTAAGGTATTTGCATTGCCTTTGCGAGAAGCCGGATAGCTTAGCGCGGTCATCAGTAACTGAATAAATTCATTACAGGTGCTAGCAATAGGTCGAGCCGCTAAATTTGCCAGAAATTTTCCAATTAAAAAATAACTCGGGACATGATGAGCCATTACCTGGTACTTATAACGAGAATAAAATGCAATAAGTTTTTTAGCACTGGGTTCAATAGCAACTGATTGACGCCAGTCGTGCAGGGCAAAAATTCGCGTAATAAAATTCTCGCGTAAACCCGCATCATTTAAACGGCCTGCTTCTTCAACTGGAATTAATGGCTGCAATTCCATAAACCGTTTGGCAAAGGTCCCCCGCCCGCGAGTATCAATACTGGATCCGTTTTCACTGTAGCGCTTTACGCTATAAACACCACAACTGGGCGACTTTTGGGTAAATACATAGCCGCAAATTTCCGGCATTTGTTGCACCACACGCTCAGCTTCTTGTACTAAAGCCTCAGTCACATCCAATGCCAAATTTTCTACTCCGCGAATTCGCTCTTCTCCAGCGCTCACAACGAGACGAATAGGCTTACGTGGTACGCCTAAGCCTATGGCCATTTCCGGGCAAATAGGTAAAAAATTAACATGCTGCGCGAGCACATCCGTTAGGTAACTATTGCGCTTGTGACTACCGTCATATCTAACTGGCTCGCCTAACAAACATTGGCTAACACCGAGAAAAATTTTTTCCATACAAACACCTAAACTTGCGCTGATTTTTTTTGCTGCCACCAAAAAATTCTTATACCCAGCGGGGCCAGGGTTAACACACCAAATAAAACGGCATCTGCATAGCTTGATCGTACCTGTAGCAACACATGAACCCAGGCCAGGATCGCCACCAGATATATTCCCTTGTGCAATTTAACCCAATTTTTTCCTAACTTCCGCATCATTCCTTTGGTCGATGTTACACCCAAAATAATTAACAAAATAATCGCCGGAATAGTGAGTAAAATATAGGGTCGCTTAACTAATTCTGTACCGAAACTGGAAAAATCCAAACCTAAGATAAAAACAAAATAGGCAATCATGTGCAGCAATGCATAAAACAACGTAAATAACCCGAGCATTCGTCTATGGGCCATTAGCCAACTTTGTTTTGCAAATTTCTTCAAGGGTGTTACAGACAAGGTAATAAGCAAAAAATAAAATGCCCAGGTACCAATAAAAAGTACCACAGCTTTTTGCGGATCAGCACCTAAATGATTTGTAGCGGCCTTAACAACCAAAACCACCAGTGGTAACAAACTTAGTATAAAAATAATGATGCGACGCCATTTTGTTGGCATTATAAAACCTCAATAATATTTTTTTAAATCCAGATCTTTGTAGAGGCTTGCCACTTGCTCAGCGTAACCATTAAACATTTTGGTGGGGATAATGTTGGGGCTAAACAGACCACTGGGTAAACGTCGCTCTCTTGCTTGAGTCCACCGCGGATGATCTACAGTAGGATTGACGTTAGCGTAAAATCCATATTCGGCTGGAGCGATTTGATTCCAGGTAGTTTGTGGTTGATGTTCGCTTAATTCTATTTTTACAATCGACTTAATACTTTTAAAACCATATTTCCAGGGCACTACCAAACGCAGCGGTGCACCATTTTGATTGGGCAACGTTTTACCGTATAAACCAACCGCTAAAATAGTCAGCGGGTGCATAGCCTCATCAATACGTAAACCTTCACGATATGGCCAATCAATAGTACTTAATACGCTTTTTTGTTCAGGAAATTGTTTGGCGTCTTTTAGGGTAACAAAGGATACATATTTTGCTTTGCTGTCAGGTTCAAAACGTTTTAATAAACTTGCCAATGAAAAACCTACCCAGGGAATTACCATCGACCAAGCTTCAACGCAACGTAAACGATAAACACGCTCCTCCAAATCAATACCTTTTAATAAATCTTCCAGATTATATTTTCCAGGCTTGCCAACCGCTCCGGTAATTTCAACTTGCCAGGGATGCGGTTTAAAATTCTGTGATTTTTTTGCAGGATCTGTTTTATCATAACCGAATTCATAAAAATTATTATGCCCGGTTACACTGTCGTAAGGTGTTAAGGATTCGGTGAGTTTTTGTTGATCTGCTTTAGCGTGTACAATTTTTTGATTTAGCCATTCGGGACCTTTGTTAGCATTTTCAGCAGCACTATAACTAGGATCCGCGAATACATTATTCGAACTTAAAGTTGCAGCACCCAAAAGGCCACTCGCAATTGTGCCGCACATAAAGTCACGACGCGCGAGGTAAATATGTTCCGGGGTAATCTCAGATGTACGAATATCCGCAAGCTTATTGATGATCATAATGACCTCAGGAATGGGTTAGTACTCTATTGATGT
>JAYTSJ010000249.1:0-2077 GCA_043745725.1 Gammaproteobacteria bacterium
ACCTTGGCGTCGAAGGCTATGCCATGCTCGCTCCGAAAGATAGCGATGTAAAAGCACAATTTGATTCACGCCGTTTAAGTTTAACCGTTGCAGGAAAAACCTATCGTCTTGACGAAAAAGTCTATGTATTAGTAAAAGAAGTTGATGTTGAAAAACGCAAAGTTGCGCTAGAAGTAGTGAATGAAGAAACTGCTGCGCGATTGAGTGCATGGCTGTAAGGTTGAGTGCATAACTGTAGGGCGAAACCATGAGCAAAAACTATTGGCTCTTTAAGGCTGAACCGCACATCTACGGTATAGAACATCTCGCTGCCGCCCCTCACAAAATTGGCCGCTGGGATGGCATTCGCAATTATCAAGCCCGCAATTTTTTACGCGACCAGGTTGCACTAAATGATGAAGTATTTATTTACCATAGCAGCTGTAAAAATGTCGGCATAGTCGGCACTGCAAAAATTGTTAAAACTGCTTACCCCGACCCCACACAGTTTAATCCGGAAAGCGATTATTACGATCCGAAATCCACACATGAAAATCCACGCTGGGTTTCGGTAGACATTCAACTGCAGAAAACATTTTCCCGCATACTCCTTTTAGCTGAATTAAAACAGCAGCCCGCACTGCAAGAAATGGTGCTGTTAAAGCAAAGTCGATTGTCTACGCAACCGGTAACTAAAGTAGAGTGGAAATATATTGTAGAATTAGTTTAAACATTCATTATTCAATTTTCTGGATGCACGGAAAAATTTATGAAATTTATCACCTGCACTTACGAATCCCACGCCCCTGAAATACTCGCTATATTTAATGATGCAATTCTAAATTCCACCGCACTCTGGGAATACAAAGCGAGGACATTGGCAACTATGGAAAACTGGTTCAACACCAAAGCCACAGGCAATTTTCCAGTTATTGGTGTAATCGATACAAGCGGCCAACTGCTGGGATTTGCGAGCTACGGAACTTTTCGTGCATGGGCAGCGTACAAATACAGTGTCGAACATTCTGTTTATGTAGCGTCTAACCACCGTGGAAAAGGCTTAGGCGCAGCGCTCCTGCAGGAATTGATAAAAGCAGCAAAAGAACAACAATTTCACACCATCATTGGCGCTATAGATATAGACAACAAAGGCAGCATCGCGCTGCATGAAAAATTAGGTTTTACTCATGCAGGTACTATTAAAGAAGCAGGATTTAAATTTGGACGCTGGCTGGATTTTGCTTTTTATCAAATGATTTTGAAAACACCGGTTAAACCGGTAGAAGGTTAGAGAAATCTAACTATATACTTGGCAAGACCTATCCGCATAAAATTTCAATATTGCTAAATAATCGTTAAATAATTAAACTGTCACAGACGTCACAAGGCAGTCATTAGCAATTTAATTTATTTTTAACTCTTACACAGGAATGTGCAATGAAAAAAATCCTATCCCTTGCTTTAACCCTTTCACTTATATTCAGTCAATCTGTATTTTCTTATAATTGCAACGGCAAAGTTAAAGATGTAACCATCGGCCCAAGTGGAGAATTATTCGTATCATATGGAACAATTGACATGGTTCGCCTATGCAATGTTAGTACTGCATACAATGGTGTAACGCCAGAAGCATGCAAAGCAACACTGTCTATTTTAATGGCAGCAAAAATGGGAGAAAGAGAAGTCGCTTTCTGGTTCAATGATGCATCTAACAATTGCACTAATTCAGCCCACCCCAGCTGGAGCAACCTTAATAACTGGTATTTTGGCCCTGCATTAATATAATTTCTTAAAACGTAATAAAAAAACCGATTATTTGATCGGCTTTTTTATTACTCACACACAGGATACTTATTCCCACTCAATAGTTGCTGGTGGTTTGCTCGACACATCGTAACAAACTCGCGACACATCAGAAATTTCGTTGATAATTCTGCCGGACACTTTTTCTAATAATTCATAAGGTAAATGCGCCCAGCGTGCCGTCATAAAGTCTACCGTTTCAACGGCGCGCAATGAAATCACCCAGGAATAACGACGACCATCACCTACAACACCCACTGATTTTACTGGCAAGAACACGGCAAAAGCCTGGCTG
>JAYTSJ010000250.1:0-10042 GCA_043745725.1 Gammaproteobacteria bacterium
TTTGCAACACGGAATAGCCACAACCTGTACCCAGGTTGTAAGCCCTACAGCCGGCGCCAGTTTTATTTAAACTTTGCAATGCTGCAACATGACCAAGCGCCAAATCCACAACATGAATGTAATCGCGCACACCAGTGCCATCTATAGTATCGTAATCATTACCATAGACACTGAGTTGCTGTAATTTTCCAATAGCCACTTGCGCAACATAAGGTAGTAAATTGTTAGGGATACCTGCCGGATCTTCACCAATCAAACCACTTTCGTGCGCACCAACCGGGTTGAAGTAACGTAGCAAACTAATATTCCATTGATTATCCGCCGTAGAAGAGCCCGTTGATTGCGCGATATCGCGCAAGATGTCTTCAACGATCAATTTACTGCGGCCATAGGGATTCGTCGTAAATGTGGGAAAGCCTTCATCAATGGGTACGCTAGCAGGATCACCATAAACAGTTGCCGATGAACTGAAAATCAACTTCCAAACTTTAAATTCCTCCATCACTTCCGTCAGAGACAAAGTTCCTGCCACGTTATAACGGTAATACTTCATCGGAATTTGGCTCGACTCACCCACCGCCTTAAGTCCCGCAAAATGCATAACAGCTTCAAATGAATGTGCCGCAAAAACTTTGCGCAAGGAATCTTTATCATTCACATCAATTTGATAAAATACTGACGCAACACCAGTAATTTGCGCAACACGCTTAAGCGACTCAGCACTACTATTGCACAAATTATCGACAACAACAGGCAAATAACCACTGTTAATTAGCTCAACGCAAACATGACTGCCAATAAATCCGGCACCGCCAGTGACTAAAATGGGTGAACGAGATACAGACGAAGACATAAATAAAGATTCCTTATAGCAATTAAAAGCCATTTATTGAGGCAGCCAGTATACCGATAATTGAAGAATCTTTATTACAGCGCGGAAATTTTTAAAAACCATTCTTGGAGAAAGCAAAAAGGCAAGCCGAAGCTCGCCTTTTTGAGAATCAATACCAACAATAATTTATTGGATAGGAAGAGTTAAGCCAACCACAAAGTTTACTTCCTTTTTATATTCCGCATCACCACCATCCACCAAACTACCTAAAGTAAAGGAAAGCTTGTCGTTATACGCGTAAGTTGCGTCGAAATGCACCACACCATTCAACGTACTCGTATCATCAAAATGCTCGCCAACTTTGAAACTAAACTTGTCTAAAGTCAAAGCAACTGTAGCGTAAGCGTAGCTGTTATCACTCAAATTACCTTTTTTTGCCGCAATAGATTTGTAATAAGTTGCAGTAACAGGGCCATAGCCCAACGCTAAAACTGCTTCTGTATAATCACCTGGACGCAACGGAACACCGCCAACTTTTGGCGCTGGATAATTGTAACTAACCAAACTTAAATCAGCTTTAAAATCACCAGCAGTTACAGCATAACCGGAGTACAAATCATATTCTGTACCATTGGTAGCATCACCCGATGAGGTCCAGGCGCCAGCATAAAAGCCACCAGCGGTATATTTAACGTCAGCTGTTGCCGCCGCACCACCTTGCAAATCAAAACCACGCCAGTAATACATATTAGACAAGCCCAATGTAGCAGCAACTTCTGCATGTACAGCAGGCGCAGAGAACCCGGCAATAGCAGATAAGAGTGCCGCACCAGCAACTAATTTTTGTTTCATCTTCTTCATGAGTCAATCCTCTAGGTATGTTTCTACATTTAGTATTTAAGCAGTCGAGCTATCAAGAGAACGACTTGGCTGTAACTTTGCAGATACCACGCCAACTTTATTTTTCCCTTGTTTTTCAGAAAGTTAAAAAACAAATACCATCTTGCATACTCAATAACATACCAAATTTGGCACCACAACGATGCACATAACCGCACACATACTTAGATTTGCGCACCAATTAAGCTCATTTAAATTTATGAAAAGTACTTTTATGCTGCTGTAGTTGATCTGCACGCCAAGCCGGCCGCTGTAATGCTTTTAATAAAAATACGCTTACAGAAAAATCAAGGTAAACCAGCAAAGCCACTATTACTAAAGTAGCACCAACCCACAACTGCCAACTCAATGATTCATGCGCCAAACCCGCACCCAACAACAACGCTAAAATGGGGGTCATAAACGTAATCATCGACACTGCTGTAGGCGTCATATTGGCCAGCACATAGAAAAATAAAGTAATGCCCAATAACGAGCCTAAAACGGCTAGATAACCAATTGCTACCCATGATTTTGTGGAAACCAGCACCGGCACATGGCCATCTAACAACCACCAACTTATCAGCAACCCAGGCAACGAAAATAGCAGTGAACCTAGCATTTGATTAAATGCATCTGTTTGTAAATTCACTTTTTTTACTAACACGCTGCTGAAGCTAAACAACAAACAAGACAACAATATTCCAACAATACCGTACACAGCATGCGCACTTAATTGTAATTGGTGATAAAAAATAATTACCAAGCCAGACAAAGCCATTAGCAATGCAAACAAACGGCGCGCACTAAAAGGATTTTGTTTGAGTAAAATCATCGTCATTAATCCCGTCACAAAGGGCGACATGGCAAAAATAACGGCGATTAAACCTGACGGAATATATTGTGCAGACCAATACACCACCGGCATATTGGGGAATACACCAATGGCACCAGCGGCATAGGTTTGCCACACATTTGGAATAGAAAATAATTTGCGGCGCAGCGACGCATTAATTAGCAAACCAAGTGCTAATGCGAATGCCATGCGTAGCAATGCCGCTGCGATAAAGCTAAGACTATCGCTGCTCCACTGAATAGCTAGAGGGGTTGTCGCCCAAATGAGGACCACAGAAAAATAAGCTAATAAAATTGCCACGCGCCTGCTCCTTGTTGTTAACCGCTGTTAAATAGCAGCTAGAGAAGGTCACAACATAAAAATCGCGGCAATTTTTTAGTACAAACAAAAAGGCCGCAGTTTTTATGCTGCGGCCTTTGTTTTTAAAAAGAGAATGTTCTCATTTAATCCCAAATTCCGCAAAAAATTGCGCAGACCACGGCCCAAATGGGTCGCAGTGTGCGCATATGTTTTGCAAAACTATATTGGGATTGAGACATACAAATTAATTCTGAATAAGTAAATTACATTAACATCTAAGTCCAGTGACTCTAAATGAATTTTTACCAACAAACAACCCAAAAGTTGATTATTTTTTTATGCTCAATAATGCCCTATACTCGCCACTAAATTAATGCGATGGGATCCTATGAAAACTTATCTTGTTGGCGGCGCAGTGCGCGACAAATTACTTGGTTACCCTTTCCACGAAAGGGATTGGGTTGTAGTCGGCGCCAACCCAGAAATTATGCAAAAACAAGGATTTGTGGCAGTCGGCAAAGATTTCCCTGTATTTCTGCATCCACAAACTAAAGAAGAATATGCGCTGGCGCGTACCGAACGCAAAACGGGACGAGGTTATGATGGTTTCAGTTTTTATTGCGGAGAAGAAGTCACACTGGAGGATGATTTGGTGCGACGGGACCTAACCATCAATGCGATAGCAGCAGATGAAGCGGGCAATATTATTGACCCTTATGGTGGTCAAGTCGATATAAAAAATAAAATTTTACGCCATGTATCTAATGCCTTTATGGAAGACCCCGTACGCATTTTACGCATTGCACGTTTTGCAGCGCGCTATCATCACTTGGGCTTTCAGATTGCTACTGAAACCAATCAACTTATGCGTGAAATGGTTAATAACGGAGAAGTGGATCATCTGGTTTCTGAGCGTGTATGGAAAGAAATGCAACGTGCACTCGCCGAAACATCACCCGATATTTTTATTCAAAGTTTACGCGACTGCGGCGCACTTGCACGATTACTACCAGAAATAGATGCTTTATTTGGCGTACCACAAACAGAAGTTCATCATCCTGAAATTGATACAGGCATTCATACATTAATGAGTTTGCAGCAGGCTGTAAAAAAAACGGATGATTGCTGCATACGCTTTGCAACTTTGGTACATGACTTAGGTAAAGGCACGACACTTAAAGAAGAATGGCCGCGCCATATTGCTCACGAAGAACGCAGCCTACCCTTAGTAAAAAAATTATGTGAACGAATAGCGGCACCAAAAGATTATAAAGAGTTAGCATTAATTGTTGCGCAATGGCACACCCACTGCCATCGCGCAATGGAGTTAAAACCCGCAACAATTTTAAAAACATTGCAAATGACAGACGCATTTCGCAGACCAGATCGCTTCGAGCAATTTTTAGTATGTTGCGAAGCCGATGCGCGTGGCCGAACCGGATTCGAAAATAGAGGTTATCCGCAAGCCAAATATTTTAGCGAGGCGTTAATAGCCTGCCAAAATATAGATGCAAGTGATCTGGCCGCTCGCGGCTTTATAGGCAAAGAATTTGGTGATGAAGTAAATCGTTTACGCCTGGAAAAATTGACGCAATATAAAAAGGAATTTGTTCATGACTAAATCATCATCTATAGATAACCCCGTAGTATTAATTACTGGTGGAGCCAAACGAATTGGTGCAGAAGTTGCGCACCATTTACATAGTCATCATTTCAACATTGTTATTCACTATCGCAATTCACAAAGTGACGCTGAACAACTTGTAGCTTTACTTAACAACATTCGCACAAACTCTGCAATTTCACTGCAAGCAGATTTGACCAGCGTTGATGCAATTGAAACTCTGGCACAGCAAGCCATTGCGCACTGGGGCAAACTCGATGTACTTATCAATAACGCCTCAAGTTTTTATCCAACCATAATTGGACAAACCAGCGAAAGCGATTGGGAAGATATAATAGGTAGCAATGTAAAAGCGCCTTTTTTTCTCGCACAAGCACTAGCGACAGAACTTACTAAAAATAACGGCTGCATTATTAACATAGCCGATATTTATGCTGAAAAACCGCTCAAGCAACACAGTGTTTATTCTATGGCTAAAGCAGCAAATGTCATGCTTACAAAAACGCTTGCGCTGGAACTTGCGCCGCATGTGCGTGTGAATGGTATTGCTCCCGGCGCAATTCTTTGGCCGGAAAATGGAAATAAAGAAGATTCAGAAAAGCTATCACAGGAAGACAAACAAATCCTTATCAGAAAAATTCCATTACAAAAAAACGGTGAAGCTACAGATATTGCCAAAACGATTTTATTTTTAATCAAAGATGCGCCTTACATCAACGGCCAAATTATTGCCGTTGATGGCGGTAGAAATTTAACTATTTAAATGAAAAATTTATGATACGCACTCAACTACTAACAAACGATGGTGAATGGCTCACTGGCGGGCAAGAATTAATTCATCATTGGCATAATGCAAATTCCGGTTTTATTTGGATTGACATGGAAGGCGAAGAGCCAGCACAAGAACGCGCCATGCTGCAATCCCTGCATTGTCACCCGATGGCAATTGAAGATGTGCAACGCTATCGCCACCCGCCCAAAACCGAAACCTTTGACAAACACACACTTTTTTTATACCGCGGTATTTCTAGATTCAATTCAAATTTAACGATAGAGCAATTTACAATTGCCTTATTTGCCGGAGACCGCTGCCTAATTAGTTGTCATTCCCAAAAATCAATGGCGGTAGAAAATTATTGGGAGCATGCACAACAAGAAAATTTATTAGTGAGCCCAGGGCTTTTAGCAACACGCATCATGCGCTTTTCAGTGGGGCGTTACCTGGATGCCATTCTAGAGTTTGAGCCTTACCTCAATGAACTAGAAGACGCCATGCAAGAAAATCCCAGCGATGAAACCATGCGTGAAATTATTGCTTATAAATCACAACTTAGGAAATTAAAACGAATTTTTAGTTACCACGAGCGCTTGGTGACTAATTTGTTAAACGACATTCCACAAATTTTAATCGATGAAGACGGCGACATAGAACATGCATTACAAGATTTATTTGAACGCTGTGAACGGCTACATAGCTTAAGCACTATGTATTACGACATTTGCGGCGATTTAATTAACGGCTACTTATCTATTAGCTCTCATCAACTTAATAACACCATGAAAGTGCTAACGGTATTCACTGCGATATTTGTTCCGCTTACGTTTATTGTTGGCGTGTACGGAATGAATTTTGAAAACATGCCGGAACTACACGCTGTTTATGGTTACTACTATACTTGGGCAGCGATGATTTTAATTGCTTCAGGCGTGGGCTGGATTGCCTATAAAAAATGGCTTTAATGTTTAGCGAGAGAAATTTCTCTGCCTCGCCATTCAAACTCAATCGACCACAAGGACTGTGAATTTTTATCGTAAGCTGCCCACAACTCAGAATAAGTTTTTTGCAATTGTGGGTGCAAAACTTTCGCGGCAATTTCCGCCAAAGGCAAAAGCACAAAAGCATTTTTGGTAATTTCAGAACGCGGCAACTCAACACCTGAATCCACACCAACAAAATTACCGTACGTAAGAATATCAATATCCAGGGTACGCGGGCTAAACTTTGGCCCTGAACGTAGGCGTCCGTTTGCATCTTCAATTTTTTTTAAGGTTTCGGATAAAGCGCCAATACTTAAATCTGTTTTTATTCCCACCACTAAATTAAAAAAATTGCTGCCATTAAAGCCCACCGACTTGCTTTCATAAACTGACGACACAATTAAATCTCCAAACACTTCTGACAAGGCATTCAATGCTGCCGTTATATGTTTATGGCGATCAATATTACTACCCAGACTTAAATAAATTGCCGTCATTCCGACTGCCCTTTATCTGTTTTTTGGCCGCGCTCAATAATTAAACCAACGTCGCGTGCACCGCGTACAGCACCAGGCTTACTTACGCGTAAGCGCAACCAAGGCACGTTAAACTCATCACGGATTAATTGTGTAATTTCTTCGGCGAGAGTTTCCACCAATAGTGCGTTGCGATTTTCTACATAATCAATTAAACGTTTGGAAACAGCTTTGTAATTAAGCGCAAATTGAATGTCATCTGTAGCTGCAGCCTGACGAATATCAGTTGCCATTTCTACATCAAGGCTTACCGTTTGTTTTACCTGACGCTCCCAATCATAAATGCCAATGATGGTATTAATACGCAAATCGCGAATGTAGACAATATCCATAAAATTCTTTCTTAAAGTGGTGGAAGAATGTTTAACGGCCAGCGCGCTTTTACATTCACGGCGAGCGGCTCATGCTGCCCTGCTAACAAACGCTGGCAGCCTGCGTAGGCAATCATGGCGCCGTTGTCAGTACAAAACTCATGACGCGCATAAAATACTTTTGCATTAATTTTAGCAAGTGCAGTTTCTAAATCAGCGCGCAGTTTTTTATTAGCGGAAACACCACCGGCAATCACTAAGGTTTTTAAACCGGTTTGCTCAAGTGCGCGCTTACATTTAATCACCAAAGTTTCGACAACAGCAGTTTGAAAAGCGCAGGCGATGTCGGCACAGGTTTGATCATCGGGTAAACCATTTGCTTGTTTGTGCGCAGCAACGGTCGTGAGTGTAAATGTTTTTAATCCACTAAAACTAAAATCCAAACCTGGGCGATCTACCATCGGGCGAGGGAAAATAAATCGACCCGCAGTACCTGAATCGGCAAGCTTGGCAATTTGTGGCCCGCCAGGATAATCCAGGTCGAGCATTTTAGCCGCCTTATCAAACGCCTCACCCGCTGCATCATCCAGCGACTCGCCGAGCAATTCATAGCAACCAATTGCGGTAACTTTTACTAATTGCGTATGCCCACCGGACACTAATAACGCAATAAACGGAAACGGCGGCGGATTTGCTTCAAGCATCGGTGCCAGTAAATGCCCTTCCATATGATGCACACCAATAGCAGGAACACCCCACGCATAACCAAGCGAACGCCCCATGGATGCACCGACCATAAGCGCGCCAATCAAACCAGGGCCTGAGGTATAGGCAACGCCATGGATATCTTTTGCACTGGAATGGCTTTCAGCTAAAACCTGATTAATCAATGGGAGGATTTTACGAACGTGGTCACGCGAGGCAAGCTCAGGCACTACACCGCCATATTCAGCGTGCAGTTCAATCTGACTGTATAGCGCATGGGCAAGTAAACCTTGTTCGCTGTCATATACAGCAACACCGGTTTCATCGCAGGACGTTTCTAAACCCAAAATTCGCATAGTGTGTGCTCACATTATAGGGCGGCCATCATAATGCCTGTTAGAAAGGAGAACCAGCAGCACATGTAGACGAAACCTAACACACTAAGCTGCAGAGGTTGCAGGTAAAATGAGAAACGTATAGAATCCGCACCCCTTGGATGCTTCACGCTAATGCAAAGCGCGCACTGCCAAGACATCATTTATCGACAGCATTTTTAACAGAGCAAAGGTCACAACATGCCTTCAGTAAAACTTAAAGAAAACGAACCCTTTGACGTAGCTTTACGTCGTTTTAAACGTGCTTGTGAAAAAGCAGGCATCTTGGCTGACGTGCGCGCACGTGAATGCTACGAGAAACCAACCACTATTCGTAAGCGTGACGCAGCAGCAGCAGTTAAGCGTCATGCTAAAAAGGTTCAACGCGAATCTAAAAAGTTTACACGCCTGTATTGATTCCTTGCTGTATCCCTAGGGATATTAGCGAATAGCTGAATTAATAAATGATTGGTTGCACTTGATTGATTTACTAGTAATAGACAAATCAATAAGTTTGCGTGTAAAGGCCTGAAGACTAGGGTCTGTGTTTCAACTTAAGGTGTGAAGCATGAGTACGCTAAAAACCCGTATAAATGATGATCTAAAAACCGCAATGCGCGCTCACGAAAAGACGCGCGTTGCAGTTTTGCGCCTTATCATGTCTGAATTCAAACGTATCGAAGTTGATGAACGCATTGAAGTTGATGATGTGCGTGCCTTGGTTGTACTCGACAAAATGATCAAGCAACGTCGCGATTCCTTCACTCAATTCACTGCCGCTGAACGCACGGATCTTGCTGCGCAAGAAGCCTACGAAATTACCGAAATTCAGGTTTATCTCCCCGCCGCACTTAGCACCACAGAGATTGAAAGCATTGTTTCGCTCGCCATTACTCAAGCTGGCGTAACCGAAATGCGCGATATGGGTAAAGCTATGGCGTTAATCAAACCGCAAGTGCAAGGCCGTGCCGATTTAGGCGAAGTGAGTAAACTGCTAAAAGCCAAGCTCGGCGGCTAGCCACTCAAAGCCCATTGCGAGATACTAGCAAGCTCACTACTTAATCTGCGCACTGGCAACTCTTTTATGGCCGGCCTCATCCCCCAAAGCTTTATCGATAACATGCTAGACCGCCTCGATATAGTCGAGGTGGTGGATCATCGCGTCAAGCTTAAAAAAACCGGCAAAAACTACAGCTCCTGCTGCCCATTCCACGATGAAAAAACACCATCTTTTACCGTAAGCCCGGAAAAACAATTTTTCTATTGCTTTGGCTGTGGCGCCAGCGGCAATGCGCTCGGTTTCATTATGGATTACGAGCGTCTTAGCTACCCTGAAGCCATAGAACAACTGGCCCGCTCAGTGGGTTTGGACGTGCCGAGAGAAGTCCAAACCGAAGCGCAAATAAAACGCGAAGAAGAAAAGAAAAGCATCTACAGCCTGTTGGAAAAAGCCAACGACTTTTATGAAACACAATTGCGCCAGCATCCCAGCAAACATATGGCGGTCCACTATTTAAAAGGGCGGGGCCTGGATGGCAAAACTGCAAAGGAGTATGGCGTAGGCTTTGCACCTCCAGGCTGGGATAACCTCCTCAAAAGCCTTGCCAGCAGCGACGAAGAAAAACATCTATTGATTGAAGGCGGGATGCTGGTTCATCACGCCGAAGAAAAAAAACTCTACGATCGCTTCCGCCACCGCATTATGTTTCCCATTCGCGACACACGAGGCCGCGTGATTGGCTTTGGCGGCCGGGTTCTCGGTGACGACAAACCCAAATATCTTAACTCACCGGAAACACCCATATTCCATAAAGGCAAGGAACTCTACGGATTATTTGAGGCGCGCCTGGCTTACCGCGAATTGCCG
>JAYTSJ010000251.1:0-14527 GCA_043745725.1 Gammaproteobacteria bacterium
AGCCCAAGCTTCATTTGAATTCTTTAACCAATAAAAGCATTCAACACAATTTACTTCAAAGCCTGCATTTACTAAAGACACCAATTCAGACGGTACCCAGCTTAGAACATATGTATGACCATTACTATTTATGTAGCCTATCCACGTGTCCCAAGGAGGGCAATCGTTTACGTCCAAGTAGCCATGAGTTTCATGCTCAGATAAACCGTCAAAAATATTACAGTCTGGCTCGTAAATTAAAATTTCCCCTAACGAAAGATTGGGCGATGGTTTAATGCCCATTTCATTCATTTTATATTTGCGTGAATATAAAATAGAATTTACCGTATGGAAATGATCAGTGCCAAAAAAATAGGGAGAAAACTCTAAAGTGCGCAAAGAAGCTCTAGGTTGTGAATTATCCCAACGCAATTGGCACCAGGCAGATGCTTCTTTTGCTGCTTCGATTATTTTGCTTGCTGGGTGTGAATTAATTTCCATATCCGACCTGAGTTGCATAAGAGCTTATTCATAATTCCAGACTATATATCTCCAGACTAGAAAAACATAGGAGAAAATAAAACATAATTAAATCAATCGGTTGCGGGTAGCACGAAATAAAACTGAAATTATACGGCTACCCAAATAGTAAACCCTGCAAAGCTTATTTTAAGCCGATAGGAAAGGCGCTGACTTGCACAGCCGATGTAAACCATCAAATACTCATTCAATCGCCGTCAATATCAGGTGCGTAAAATTAGTCTATTTCCTCAGTTTGCTTAAATTTTATTAAATGAACCAGCTTAAATGGCGGCGCATAAAGCTTCTTTTTTGCGAATTCTGCATAGCTTTATTTCAGCACGTACTACTTTCAGTAGTTTAGGTCCGACTTTTGGAGCTTCGTTTGAGCTTCATTTTTTTGCATGCTAGGTTAGGGCTGGTAGATATTTATAACTATAAAGAAATCTGTACTCGATACCTAAGACAACACTTAACTCTCACAGAAAATCCTGGAGCAATAACGCCGATTATTACTCAAAGGGCGGTGTGCTGCGTGTTATTCAAAAGATAGCTAGCGTAGAGTTTTGTGCTGAGACCTAGGTGTCATAACCCTATAATAACTGGAGATGCTTAAATGTTTTATTCATCATTAAAAACTCAGCGCCAATTTCGTTGGCCGTTGCTGGTACGCACTTTAGCGATAACAAGTTTAGCTTTTTGTGCGCAACTCTCTTTTGCTCAAACCAAAGTAATTGGCTATATTCCTGCTTATAAAGGCCTGTCTGCTGTCGCCAATAAAACGGATTTCACAAAATTAACCCATATCAACCTTTCGTTTTTAAATCCAAATTCCAGCGGTGCTATCACCAGCAGTGGCAGCCCTGTGTGTATGGAAGGTGGCTCTGCATCTGAAATAAATTATGTTGTTCAGAAGGCACATCAAAATAATGTGAAAGTATTAATCTCGCTGGCTGGCGGCGTGATTCCTGGCTGCTCGGGCAATTGGGAAACCCTGTTGCAACCAGCAAATCGTCAAACACTGGTGAATAATTTACTGCAATTTGTGACTGATTTTAATCTCGACGGTATTGATGTTGATATCGAAGGCGTCATTCTCACGAACATTGATACCGCAGGTAATTACACGCCGTTTATTCAGGCGCTATCAAATGGTTTGAAATCAGCAGGGAAATTATTAACTACCGCAACTGCAAGCTATAACGGTGGAATGGTTCCTACTTCATCGCTGACCTATTTTGATTTTGTCAATATTATGTCTTATGACGCAATTGGCCCAGGCTGGGGTACACCGGGCATTGAACATTCGTCTTATGATCAAGCCGTGGCAAATATTAATACCTGGAAAGCGCGCGGCCTGACTAAAGATAAATTAATTTTAGGCGTACCTTTTTATGGCTATGGTTTTGGTAATTACGGCGGCTCTTACACAATCAACGATATTCTTAATCAGTATGGAGTCTCTGCGTTACAGCAAGATGTAATTGGTACTGTGTGCGTGGGTTGTAGCTATATTACTTACAACGGCATTCCAACTATTCGCAACAAAGCCAAATTAGCCTTGCTACAAGGTAGCGGCATAATGATTTGGGAATTGTCGCAAGATGCAACTGGTGCGAACAGTTTATTGGCGGCAATCAATAATGAAATTGGTGGTGGCACCAATTCATCAGTTGCAAGTTCCATTACATCAATTGCGAGCAGTAAGTCGAGCAGCACATCAAGCAGTTCAGTAACAGTATCAAGCGTGGCAAGTTCTACAAGCTCAAGCATCGCTACTGGTCAGCAATGTAATTGGTGGGGAACTTTTTATGCGCTGTGTAAAACAAGCACTGGTAATTGGGGCTGGGAAAACAATAAGGATTGTATTAGCGCAACGCTTTGCGCAACCTTATCACCACCTTACGGAATTGTTGGAACCGCAAGCAGTGTTGCTACCAGTTCATCAACGATTAGCGCATCAGTCAGCAGTAAATCTGTTAGCAGTGTACCGAGCAGTATTTCTACCAGTAAAAGCAGCAGTAGCTCATTGAGCAGTAAAAGTAGTAGTTCAAGTTTGGCAGATACTACAGCGCCATCGGTTCCCGGTAATTTACGCTCAACAGATCAAACTGATAGTACAGTAACGCTTGCGTGGGATCCATCTACCGATAACGTTGGCGTTGCAGCTTATGTTGTGACCTATTCATTCGGAACAAAAACATTAACCGTTACGACTACAACAGCATCTATCACCGCCTTATCAGCCAATACTGCTTATACTTTTTATGTGAAAGCCAAAGATGCCGCAGGAAATTTGTCAGGCGATAGCCCCAACCTAGTCGTCAGCACCAAAGCAACTTCCACCGTGGTGAAAGCCACCGGCGTACCGGGTAACCCACATTTGTCGCACAACAATTGGAGCGGCGAGAGTGCGTATAATTTGCACATGACCATGTGGGCCGGCAACAACGGTTCCAAGTGGGAAGTTTATGAAAATGGGAATTTATTTTATAGCGCCAACATCACTGACAATTCACCAAATCAGCAAGATACTTCATTGGATGTGAGTGGAAAATCTAACGGCACTTATAGTTACTATACGAAGTTGATTAATAATTTCGGCACATCAACCTCCGATACTATTACTGTGACAGTCACCAAAGGTGGCGCGGGCGATACCACTGCTCCAACAGTTCCGCAAACATTTTCACTCACTGGAAAAACTTCCAGCAGTGTTTCATTATCATGGGCCGCAGCAACAGATAATATTGCGGTCACTGGTTATGTGATTAGCGGTGGACCGTCAGCAATCAATGTAACAGACACTAGTGCAACTATCACAGGGCTTGCTGCAAGCACAGCTTATAGTTTTACCGTGAAAGCAAAAGATGCTGCTGGAAATTTATCGGCAGCAAGTAGTGTGATAAATGTTACTACGTCGCCAAATGTTGTTGATACAACACCACCGACTGCACCAACCAATCTTGCATCAACCGGTGTAACTTCTGCGAGTGTAAAACTTTCATGGAATGCAGCCACTGATAATATTGGCGTAACAGGTTATGTTGTTTACTACGGAACCAGTTCAGTAAATGTAACCGGCACAATGGCAACAGTAAGTAATTTGGCGAGCAATACCAATTATACATTTACCGTAAAAGCAATTGATGGCAGTGGAAATTTATCAGCAGCGAGTAATGCAGTGGCTGCAAAAACAAGCCCGTTTAATGGCGTAGAACCAGCGCAATTATTATTTGATGATTTCACTTACGCGACACCGGATGACGCAAGCTTTTTATTAAATTGGAAGGCGAGTGATTACGGCCCTGCCGCACCAGGTGTTGGTGTGTTCTCAAAAAATAATGTTTTATTTATGGCGGATCCAACAAATTCTTCCAATAAACAAATGCGCATTATGTTTAAAACATCTGGCTCACGCGAAACGACTATTCAAGGTGAAGTGGAAGGTAAAAAACAATTCCTTTACGGAACCTATGCAACTCGGATGAGATTTTACAATCAACCGATTGAAGGCCCATCGCAAGTTGTTGGCCCGGATACGGGCGATCGTATGATCGAAACATTCTTCACTATTTCTCCTTACTACGTACCCAACACTGAATACGGCGAACTGGATTTTGAATATTTGCCAAACGCTGGCTGGAATGCGGATGAAGGTGGTCGTTTTACTGGCCCAACTATGTGGAATACAACCTGGAAAAATCGCGATACCCGCATCACCAAACCAACAGCGGATGATTTCTCAGGCTGGCACACATTCTGGATGACAGTGACACCAACGGCAGTGACTTATTACATCGACGATCGCTTGATGGTGCAGCATACTAATGTTGATTACATCCCAAAAACAACTATGTATTTGATGTATAACATTTGGGTGTCTGGTGAAATGTTTGCCGCTGGCCAAAATGGAATGGCAAGAACCTGGGCTGAAGATGTGGATTGGATGTACTACGCAAAAGATACAACCTTAACGCGTACGGACGTTGAAGGATTTGTAAACCAATACAAATCACAAAATATTCCGAAAAAAGATACGCTGCCAGCGCCAAATTAATCGTCATCGCAATACGTATCTGTAACTAGGTAGTGTAAATAGATAGCTGCATTTAATTGGCTGACCCAAGGGTCAGCCAATTGCATTTGCTCCGCGTAAAATTCTTCAGTGGCGCCTTTAATACATCGCCCTTCTCCATCGTCATTGAATCATTCGCAAGTTAGGCTTCATTTGTGAAAACAGCATTTCTACTTTCTCTCAGCTAAAAGTTTTGTTTATCCCCAATACACGTTAAGCTTATAAGAAATTTTACGAGAGAACTGCCGTGCCTACTAATACCCAAGATTACGTCAAATGGTTTCGTCATTCGACCCCTTATATCAACAGACATAGTGATAAAACCTTTGTTGTCATGCTGCCGGGCGAAGCGATTACTCATGCAAACTTTCACAATATAGTTCACGACATCGCGCTATTGTGCAGCCTTGATGTACGACTGGTACTTGTTCATGGCGCGCGTCCGCAAATTGATGAACGGTTGCAAGTGGCAGATACCTTTAGCCATTTTCATAAAAACTTGCGGATTACCGATAGCGAGAGCTTGCGTTTAGTGATTCAAGCCATCGGTGAAGCACGCACAACTGTAGAGGCGGCCCTGTCCACAAGCTTGCCAAATTCGCCGATGCACGATGCCGACATGCAGGTAGTTAGCGGCAACTTTGTGGTAGCCATGCCCTATGGCGTTATCGACGGAGTGGATTTACAACACACCGGCAAAGTGCGCAAGATTAATATTAAATCGCTACAAACAGTATTGGACTCTGGTGCTGTGGCGCTGCTTTCACCATTGGGTTATTCACCCACAGGGGAAATTTTTAATGTGTCTTTTAGCGATGTTGCTACCCATGTTGCCAGCGCACTGAAAGCCGATAAATTACTGGCCTATATTGACGGCGATGGCGTGACCGATGCAGACGGCAATTTAATTCGCCAACTCTCGCTGCAAGAATGCAAAGATTATCTCAATGATAATGGCGAACAAATGCATTTGGATTTACAACAAGCATTGAGCGCATGTTATTTAAGTTGCTTGCAAGGTGTGCAACGTGCGCAGCTTGTTAACTACAGTACTGACGGTGCATTGCTCACAGAATTATTTACCCGCGATGGTTTGGGCACCATGATTTATTCCGGCCAATACGAACACTTGCGTTCAGCCACTATTGACGATGTCGCCGGCATTTTGGATTTAATCAAACCTTTGGAAGAAGAAGGAATTTTGGTGCGTCGCTCACGCGATATTTTAGAAACTGAAATCACCAAATTTCATGTTATGGAAAAAGATGGCACCATAGTCGCCTGCGCCGCACTTTACCCTTATGGTGAAATGGCCGAGCTTTCGTGCGTAGCAACTCACCCGGACTATCGCAATGGAGGTCGCGCCGCTGCATTACTTCAACAAATGGAAATGCAAGCGCGCAAAAAAAATATCAAACAATTATTTTTGTTGACGACACAAACAGCGCACTGGTTTATTGAGCAAGGGTTTGTGCAAGGTAAGCTGGAAGATTTGCCGATGGCGAAGCAAGAGCTGTACAACTATCAAAGAAATTCGAAAATTTTTGTGAAAATTTTGCAACCGTAGGGACGCACCTATGTGTGCACCCTGTTTTTGATTGTGGAAATAACATGGTGGACACATTGCGAAAAAGGGCAGACACATAGGTCTGCCCCTACGATATAATGCTATTTTTCCGATCTTCCGAGGCTCCCCCCCATGCCCATTTACCGCTCCAAAACCACCACCGCTGGCCGTAATCAAGCGGGTGCTCGCGCCTTGTGGCGTGCCACCGGCATGAAGGATGGCGATTTTGATAAACCGATAATCGCTATCGCTAACTCCTTTACGCAATTTGTGCCGGGCCATGTGCATTTGAAAGATTTGGGGCAATTGGTTGCCCGTGCAATCGAGCGTGCTGGTGGCGTGGCAAAAGAATTTAATACCATCGCAGTAGATGACGGTATTGCTATGGGTCACGACGGTATGCTTTACAGCTTGCCCTCGCGCGATATCATCGCCGACTCGGTGGAGTACATGGTGAACGCCCACTGCGCGGATGCGATTGTATGCATCTCCAACTGCGACAAAATTACTCCCGGCATGCTCAATGCTGCAATGCGCTTGAATATACCGGTTATTTTTGTTTCAGGCGGGCCAATGGAAGCGGGTAAAACCAAGCTTTCTGAACACAAATTAGATTTGGTGGATGCGATTCTTGTTGGAACGGATAAAACCGCCAGCGATGAAAAAGTTGATGCCTACGAGCGCTCTGCTTGCCCAACGTGCGGCTCTTGTTCCGGGATGTTTACCGCTAACTCCATGAACTGTTTGACTGAAGCTTTGGGCTTGGCTTTACCCGGCAACGGCTCGTTACTCGCAACTCACGCGGATCGCGAAGAACTGTTTTTGGAAGCTGGCCGCAAGATTGTTGAAATCACTAAGCGTTATTACGAGCAGGATGATGAAAGCGTATTACCGCGCTCCATCGCCAGCTTTGCCGCTTTTGAAAACGCCATGACGCTGGACATCGCCATGGGCGGTTCAACCAACACTATTTTGCATTTGTTGGCAGCAGCACAGGAAGGCGAAGTGCCCTTCACTATGTTCGATATTGACCGTTTGAGCCGCAGGGTTCCGCAGCTGTGTAAAGTTGCACCTAACTCGCCTAAATATCACATGGAAGACGTACACCGCGCAGGCGGAGTAATAAGTATTTTGGCAGAATTAAATCGCGGCGGTTTGTTACACAATCAATTGCCAACCGTACATAGCAAAACCTTTCAGGAAGGCCTGGATAAATGGGATATCAAGGTTACCGACTCTGCAGCGGTTAAAACCTTTTACAAAGCGGGGCCTGCGGGAATCCCGACCCAAACCGCCTTTAGCCAGGCCACACGCTGGCCAACCCTGGACATCGACCGCGCCGAAGGTTGTATTCGCTCCGTTGAACACGCTTACAGCAAAGAAGGCGGTTTGGCAGTACTCAAAGGCAATATCGCCATCGACGGTTGCGTAGTAAAAACCTCCGGCGTGGATGAAAGCTGCTGGATTTTCGAAGGCCCAGCGCACGTTGTGGAAAGTCAGGATCAAGCGGTTAAACATATTTTAGACGGCAAAGTATTAGCGGGCGAAGTTGTCGTCATTCGTTACGAAGGCCCTAAAGGTGGCCCCGGTATGCAAGAAATGTTGTACCCCACCAGCTACTTAAAATCACAGGGTTTGGGCCAAGCTTGCGCACTGCTCACCGATGGTCGTTTTTCCGGCGGTACTTCTGGCTTATCAATCGGCCATGTCTCACCGGAAGCTGCTGCTGGCGGTGCAATTGCACTGGTACAAAACGGCGATATTATCCGCATCAATATCCCCAATCGCAGCATTGATGTAGTGCTTAGCGTTGCCGAGCTGGACGCACGCCGCGCCGCAGAAAATGCTAAAGGTGCTGCAGCCTGGAAGCCTACTGAAGTTCGCCTACGTAAAGTAAGTGCATCATTGAAAGCTTATGCAATGTTAGCGACCAGTGCGGATAAAGGTGCGGTAAGAGATTTGAGTAAGTTAGATTAAACACCAATAGGGTGAGAAATTCTCACCCTATTTTTTAAAGGAAAGGAGCAAATTATGATAATAGCGATACTAACCGCAATTACAGGAATTTTTTGGGCGCTTTACCGGCTACAAAACTCCGGTGTTGATCTAAATGCGTTTAATCCATTCTTCTGGTTGCGTCGCAAGAGATGGCAAAACCAAATCAATACACAACCTATTCACTTAATCGAAAACCCTATAGAAGCAGCAGCGCTTTTAATCGTTGCGACAGCAAAACTGGATGGCGAAATAACCCGCGAGCAAAAAAATCTTATCGTACAATTATTTATGGATGAATTTTCCACCACCGAAAAAGTTGCTACTGATCTTTACGCATCTGCATCATACGCGCTAAAAGACATTGTCAATATTGTTGATGACGTGCGATTAATATTGGCGCCCTCTAAAAGCGCATTCAAACCAAATCACATAGAAGCTCTACTAGAAATGATGCTCAAAGTAGCCAGCACAGAAAGCCTACCGAACAAAACACAAAGCGCACTCATCGTGGAAGTTAAAAAACAGTTAACAAGCAACAAAGAAGAAAAGCTAACGTGGAAATAGCTTGCAAGCCTTAAGCATTGCAACAGATCTTTGTCTGTTACTGCGCAATATCACTTTATAAATAATTTAAATGTCACAGTGATCTCTTATCTTGATGTGGTCGTATCAACTGCTAACCCAACGTCAACCACAGGCATTGCTATGAAAATTTCCCACATCTCCGCCCTAACACTGGTAATATTTTTAAGTGCCTGCTCCAGCATCTCCGTCAATGAATACAGCAAGAACACCCCCAAGCTCGTCGCCCGGGAATTTTTCAATGGCGATTTGACAGCGCACGGTGTCGTAAAAAATCGCTCGGGAAAAGTCATTCGTTATTTTAATGCGGCCATTAAAGCCTATTGGGAAAATGGTGTAGGCACGCTCGAAGAGAAATTTATTTTTAACGATGGTGAAATTCAATATCGCACTTGGAAACTTGTGCCTAACAAAAATAATCCTGCGCTTTTTTCTGCAACAGCGGGCGACGTAATCGGTACGGGCAAAGGCCAAACATCTGGCAACGCATTTAATTTAAATTATTTATTATCAGTAAAGCATAACGACTCAAGCATTAATGTGAGCGTTGACGACTGGATGTGGCTAATCGACGAAAAAACCTTACTGAACGAATCTACTTTAACCAAGTTTGGATTTAAAGTGGGATCCGTGCAGTTAGTGATTAACAAGAGTTAGAAATTCTTTCAAATACTAAAAAGCTATGGCTTATAGTTGCTTCTGCTTCGCCCGCGGTTTCAGAAATTAACTTCCATTCCGTGCTCGGCAATTCAGGAAAATACGCATCGCCGTCAACATCTATATTGATGCGAGTCAAATAAATGCGATTGGCAAAAGGCAGCGTGTGGCGATAAATTTCAGCGCCGCCAATAACCATAACTTCTTCGGCGAGTTGATGTTGTTCACCGTGAAATTGTCGGCCTATCTCTAAAGCTTCTTCAATGCTTTTTGCGACTAACACCCCGGCATATTTCCAGGCGTTTTGGTGGGTAATAACAATATTGGTGCGGCCAGGCAATGGCTTGCCGATCGACTCAAACGTTTTGCGGCCCATAATAATCGGCTTGCCCAGTGTCATGGATTTAAAATATTTTAAATCTTGCGGCAAATACCACGGTAATTCGTTGTTGCGACCAATAACATTTTTTTGTGTTGCAGCAACAATTAAAGAAAGCTTCATCTACTCACCTAATAAATCCATTAACTCACTTGAAAAAACTAAACAGCAATCGGCGCGACAATGCGAGGATGCGGCTCATAGCCTTCAAATATAAAATCATCCAACTCATAAGCAAAAATATTTTCAGGACGACGCTTAATAATTAAACGCGGCAACGCTTTGGGGGTACGTCTTAACTGTTCGTAGACAATGTCGCTGGTAACGTGATTATTGTAAAGATGACAATCGCCGAAGGTATGGACAAAATCACCCACACCGAGATCACATTGTTGCGCAATCATGTGCGTTAAGAGTGCGTAACTTGCAATATTAAACGGCACACCTAAAAAGAAATCTGCGCTGCGCTGATAAAGCTGGCAGGAGAGCTTTCCATCAGCCACATAAAATTGGAATAGCGTATGACATGCAGCGAGCGCCATACGACCTTGCTCCGCATTTTGTTGTGGGCTCAGTGATTCATCGGGTAAATCTGCAGGGTTCCATGCACTCACAATCAAACGACGCGAATTAGGGCGCGTTTTAATTTGCTGAA
The DNA here is from genome assembly GCA_043745725.1 of Gammaproteobacteria bacterium. Classification (GTDB taxonomy): domain Bacteria; phylum Pseudomonadota; class Gammaproteobacteria; order Pseudomonadales; family Cellvibrionaceae; genus Cellvibrio. Next base: position 10,415 of record JAYTSJ010000251.1, read on the forward strand.
TCACTTCACTGATTTGATCGATAATGGAACCATCCGGACACGCCCAGCTGCGCCACTGTTTGCCGTACACAGGACCAAGGTCTCCGGAGGCAGTTGCCCATTCATTCCAAATTTTGCAGCCGCGCTCTTGCAGCCAGGTAACATCAGTGCGACCTTGTAAAAACCATAACAACTCAACAATTATACTTTTGAGATGTACCGTTTTGGTAGTAACCAACGGAAAACCTGCGTTCAAATCGAAGCGCATTTGACGACCAAAAACAGAGCGAGTGCCGGTACCGGTGCGGTCATCGCGCTGGAAACCATTATCGACAAGATCGCGCATTAAATCTAAATATTGTTGCATCGTAAAACTCTTATTTCGTCGTTAATTTTGCGGATTTTTTAGTAATCGCTGTATTTACTACCGCCGCTTTTTTACCACCAGCTTCTTTTTTATTGAAAAAATAAGCATTAACTAACAAGCCAATACCCAAAATAAACATTGGCAATGAGAGTAACTGTCCACGAGTAATAAAACCGAATAAATCAAAACCAATATCGGCATCAGGCTGGCGGAAATTTTCCACTACAGAGCGGAAAATGGAATAGAGCAACAAAAATAATCCACACACAGCACCGCGCGGGCGCGGCTTGGCAGAGAACCAAAACAGCACAATAAATAATACCAGGCCTTCCATAGTCGCTTGATAAAGTTGCGATGGATGACGCGCGATACCGGCAGGGTCATTCGCTTTTGGAAAAACCATCGCCCAGGGTACATCGGTTACTCGGCCCCATAATTCTTGCCCAATAAAGTTACCCATACGACCAAAACCCAAACCGAGCGGCACTAGCGGCGCGACAAAATCCATCAAGGCAACAAAAGGTGCGCGGATCCGATTTGCATAAATAATCATGGCCACAATCACGCCCAATAAACCGCCGTGAAATGACATACCGCCTTCCCATACGCGGAATAACCACAGCGGATCGCTCATCCACTTATCGAAGTTATAAAATACAACATAGCCAAAGCGGGCCCCTAAAATTACCCCAAATGCTCCATAGGTAACGAGGTTTTCCACCTCGTGTTTGGCAACTGGAGAATTGGGCGCCTTACTGCGATACATAGCGATTAGCCAGGCCGAGATAAAGGCAAACAAGTACATCAACCCATACCAATGGACATTGAGCGGGCCAATAACTTTATCGAACACAGTAACGGGGCCAATGGCGACAGCAACAGGGTCGAGATTGGGAAATGACAGCATAGTGAAACCTTATCGAGGAAGGATACTTAATAAATTAAAAGGATACTTAACAATTTAAAATGCAGGATTATATGAAATTTTTCAAACGTTTGTGCTTACTCCTCAAAGTCATCCGAAACTACTGGCCGTATCAAGCGTGTTACATCTGCATCACCTAAAAATTGCTCTATGCGTTCGCGGATTTGATCGGCGTCAGTCATCACAATCACCTCAGCTAAAAGTGCTTTGGCAAGGCTGAGTGAAATACCGCGAATAACAGATTTAACTTTGGGCAAGTTGGCGGCACTCATGGAAAGCACGTCAAACCCCATCGCCATCAACAAAATAGCGGCGCTGGGATCACCCGCCAATTCGCCGCAAATACTCACGCTCACACCTTCGGCATGAGCTTCATTGACTATGTGTTGTAATGCGCGGAGCACCGCTGGATGGAATGCCTGATACAGGTCGGCCACCCGCGCGTTATTGCGATCCACCGCCAACAAATATTGTGTAAGGTCATTACTACCTACAGATAAAAACCCAGAGCGCGCCGCCAACTCGCGGGTTTGATAAACCGCAGCCGGCACCTCAATCATGACGCCTACGGGCGGCATCAGCACCTTGTAACCTTCTTCAATCAGCTCATTGAAAACTCGCGTAATCAGTGCTTTTGAGGCATCTAATTCCGGCACACTGGTAATCATGGGCAAGAGTATGCGCAGGTTGTCCAAACCTTCGCTCGCTTTGATCATCGCACGCACTTGAGCGAGGAAAATCTCGGGGTGATCAAGCGTTACACGAATACCGCGCCAACCGAGGAAGGGGTTGGCTTCTTCAATCGGGAAATAGGGCAAGGCTTTATCGCCGCCGATATCGAGGGTACGAATCGTTACCGGATTCGGAGCGAAGGCAGCTAGCTGCTCGCGATAAATAATGCGCTGCTCTTCTTCGCTCGGGAAACGATCGCGCATCAAAAATGGAATTTCAGTACGATACAAACCCACACCTTCTGCACCGCGCTCCAGCGAACGCACGACATCGGCCATCAACCCGGTGTTTACCCACAGGGTTAAGCGGTAGTTATCAGTGGTTTCGCAAGGTAAATCTTTAAGCGCTTCCAGCCCTTTAACCAGCGCCAAGTCTTCAACCGCGATCGCCTTGTAATGCTTAACAACCAGTTCATCCGGATCGCAATACACTGAACCACGGTAACCATCCACAATCAGTGGGCGACCATCCAACTGTAAGTAGGGTAAATCCACAACGCCCATAACGGTGGGAATTCCCATCGCCCGCGCCAGAATCGCCACATGTGAGTTGCTTGACCCTTCCACTGACACCAAACCAACCAGCTTTTCGGGGGGAATTTCACCCAGCATAGTCGCGGTCAGCTCTTCGCCAACGAGAATAGCTCGCTCAGGATAAACTCGACCTTTTTTGTTGGACTCCAGCAAATACGCGAGCACACGCCGACCCAAATCCCGCAAGTCAGTTGCTCGCTCGCGTAAATAAGCGTCATCCATGCTATTAAAGGTAGCTTCGTGCTCAAGAATAACCTCGCTCCAGGCATAGGGAGCATTGGCACCTTTACGAATGCGCTCGGTGACTTCGCCGCCGAGTGAAGCATCGTCGAGCATCGACAAATAAGCATCGAAAAGCGCACGCTCTTCGCGATTTAACCGGTCTTTAAGTTTTGCACCCAGCGCTTTAATATCTTCGCGCACGGCCATAAGACAGCGTTGAAAGAAGGCAATTTCAGCCTCTAAATCGACGTAAGGTTTAAAGGGAACTGAGCGTAAATCGGCTTCCGGGGCAATAACCACCGCTTCACCAATAGCGACGCCAGAAGAACCTGGCGAGCCGAGAAAACGCGCTTGAACAGCTTTTTGACCTATATCTTTAATACCGCCAGTCGCTTCGGCATGGGCGATAACACCCGCCAACTGGGCCGACATAGTCACTAGAAATGATTCATCGCCTTCATCGAAGCGGCGCTGTTCAATTTGTTGCACCACCAATACACCCAGCACTTTGCGGTGATGAATAATGGGCACACCGAGGAATGAGCGATACCGTTCTTCGCCAGTTTCAGGAAAGTATTGGTAGCTGGGGTGAGCTTCAGCATGCTCTAAATTGATGGGCTCTTCACGTACGACTACGCGGCCGACTAAACCTTCACCAGGGTGGAGGCGTACTTTTCCCACTGCATCCGTATTAAGGCCGTCGGTGGCCATGAGCACATAATCACCGGCTTGATCAACCAGATAAACCGAGCATACCTGAGTACGCATCGCACTTTTTACGCTCGATACAATAATCCTCAAAGCTGATGTTAAATCGCGTGCGGAGTTTACTTCTTGAACAATTGAACGCAGCGAATTCAGCATAGATGCAATCCTGTTATAAGTTTTGTTACTTGATTTGCCCTAACTCAAGTATTGCATGGACAACCGACAGCTCTTTTAGCGCACGGCAATAAACATCTTTTTTAAACGACACTACCTTGCCCAAGGGATACCAATAACTCACCCAGCGCCAGTCATCAAACTCTGCTCGACCACCGTTATTGAGTGAAATATTTTTATGATCGCTCAACAAACGCAGCAAATACCATTTTTGTTTTTGGCCAATACACAACGGCTGCGAGTGGTGACGCATCAAGCGATCTGGTAAACGGTAGCGCAACCAACCCCGCGTGCAAGCAAGGATCGTTACATCCTGTGGATGCAAACCAACCTCTTCATGCAACTCACGAAATAGTGCCTGTTCCGGCGACTCACCCTCGTTAATTCCACCTTGTGGAAATTGCCAAGCGTCTTGCCCACCGACTCTACGCGCCCACAGCAATTGCCCTGCGTCGTTCGTTATAATAATGCCC
>JAYTSJ010000252.1:0-2287 GCA_043745725.1 Gammaproteobacteria bacterium
GACAATTCGGCGATTAGCCATAACAACAATTTACTGCCCTATTGGGCGCGCAATTTCCCCAATTTGTGGTTGATTTTCCCGCTGATTGTGGGTGAAGAGCTGGTGGGTTTTATGGCGCTGACCAACCCTCAAGACGATACCGCACTCAACTGGGAAGATCTTGATTTGCTTAAAACAATCGGTCGTCAATTGGCGAGCTATTTAAAGCGGTATGAGCAAGCCGAGCAGCTCGCTGAAAGCAAACAGTTTGATACTTACAACAAGCTGGTTGCTTTTATCATTCACGATTTGAACAATTTAATCGCCCAACAAGCCTTAATGCTAAAAAATGCTGAAAAGCATAAAGATAACCCAGCCTTTGTAGAGGACGCATTTAAAACGATTAGTAATTCAGTGGATCGCATGAATAATTTGTTGAAAAAGTTGCGTCGTGATGAATCTGACTTAGTAAAGCGCGTAAACATTACTGAAATTGTTGAGCAAGCCGTCGCCGAGTGTCGCCACAACAGCCTGAAGATTAAAGCCGGAATTCATCAAGCAACGCGAACTCTTAATGCAGATCAAGTGCGTTTAGTGATGACCATCACAAATTTCATAAAAAATGCACAGGAGGCTACAGAAGCTGGGGGTGAAGTACATGTTACACTCGCTTGTCTTGATGACTGGGCGGTCATCACTATTGAAGACAGCGGTTCAGGTATGGATTGGGATTTTATTCATAACCGCTTGTTTAAGCCTTTTGAAACTACCAAGTCAGGCAAAGGTATGGGCATAGGTGTTTACCTATCGCGTGAATATATAAGCGAGTTAAACGGTACGCTCAATGTAATGAGTAGTGTTGGCGAAGGCACTACCATCACAATATCAATACCGCTTAATAAGGAATAGTTGTTTGAATGAATAAAGAGCTTAACCAAAAACCTATTCTACTTATTATTGAAGATGATCGCGGATTGCAAAGTCAATTACGCTGGCACTTTGATCAATACGAAACTATTTTTGCAGAAAATCGTCAAGATGCCATTGCTGCCGTGCGCTTGCATGAAGCTTCTGTGATTATCCAGGATTTGGGCTTGCCACCCGATGAAAATGGTGTCGATGAAGGGTTCAAATGCATTCAAGACATTTTACGAATTTCCCCCGCCAGTAAAATCATTGTTATGACCGGTAAAACGGATCATGAAAACGCGATAAGGGCTGTTGGTCTGGGTGCTTACGATTTTTATCAAAAGCCTGTTGATTCCCACACGCTTGATTTGATTGTGCAGCGTGCCTTTACCATTTTTGCATTAGAAACTGAAAATCGGCGTCTCAAAATAACCGCTCAAAAACCGCTCGACGGGCTCATCACTAATGACCCCCAAATGCTCAAAATTTGCCGACAACTGGAAAAAATTTCTCCTACCACTGTTACTTGTACTCTTCTAGGTGAGAGTGGCACAGGAAAAGAAGTGATGGCGCGCGGAATCCATCAGCTAAGCCCGCGTAAAAATAAACGCTTTATTGCCATCAACTGTGCTGCTGTGCCAGAAAATTTAATCGAAAGTGAATTGTTCGGTTATGAAAAAGGTGCATTTACCGGTGCTAACAAACTTACACTCGGCAAGGTTGAAACAGCGCACGGAGGTACACTGTTTCTCGATGAAATCGGCGATATGCCGCTTAGTCTTCAGGCAAAGCTACTGCGCTTTTTACAAGAGCGTGTTATTGAGCGCGTCGGTGGGCGCAACGAAATTCCTGTTGATGTGCGTGTGATTTGTGCAACCAACAAAAATCTGCAAAAAATGGTTAGCGAGGGCAGTTTTCGCGAAGACCTTTTTTATCGCATCTGTGAAATGACCGTAGATATTCCTCCACTGCGTTTTCGTCAAGGTGACAAAGTATTGTTGGCGCGCCATTTTAAAACCAAGTTTGCTACAGAGCATGCCCAACATATTACTGGTTTTACGCCTGATGCTATTGAATCGATTGAAGGGTATAGCTGGCCGGGCAATATCCGTGAAATGGAAAATAAAATAAAACGCGCTGTTATTATGGCGGACAGTAAATATATTACGCGTGAAGATCTCGGCTTGGCTGAAGCAGCAAACTTATCGCTCAACTTACGTCATGTGCGTCAAGAGGCAGAAAAAAATGCGATTTTGCGTGCTCTCAGTATGACGGATAACAATATATCTGCAGCGGCCAAACTGCTGGGCATCACTCGCCCAACTTTTTACGATTTAATTAAAAAGTTCGATATGCTACTGCCCAGCTTGGCTGATACAGAACACAATTGAGTTAATTG
>JAYTSJ010000253.1:0-4015 GCA_043745725.1 Gammaproteobacteria bacterium
CCTATGACACAACCACTGTGAAAAATACAATCGCTGCCAATATTAATGCCGTGATAGATAGTGACATTGGCATAGAGTTTAGTGCCAGCACCAATACAGCTATCCTTACCAATATATGAACCCGCACCCACAATAACACCATCACCCAAAGTTACATCATCGGCAATAACTGCATTGGCACCAATAGAAATATTTGCTCCCAACACACAGTTGTCACCCACTACTGCCGAAGCGTGAATACCTGAAGTAGAAACTAATGATTGATCAAACAATTTAGTTAATTCGGCGTAACAGAGGTAAGGATTGGTAACAATCAATTTATTTCCACGAACATCAACCGCTAAGTCAGGATGAACAATAACTGCACCAGCTTGTGTGGTTGCAAGATATTTTTTATACGCAGGATTTGCAATAAAACTGATGTCTTCTGATGTGGCAGATTGTAAAGTAGCAAGCGCGCTTATTTTATGTTGCGGGTCACCAATCAGCTCAGCACCAATGCGCTGAGCTAAATCGGTTAACGTAAAATAAGTTTGAGTTAATAGCACACTCATTACTTACTTGGCTTTATTCAGAAGCTCAGTAACCTTTGCAGTAATATCATATTCAGGCGAGGCATGAATGGCAGCTTGACTGTTAAGGACTAAACCAAGCTTTTCAGAATCAATCACTTGTTTAACCGCAGCTTCAACTTTAGTGCCCATTTCTTGCATTATTTGTTGTGCCAACTCCTGTTGAGCAGTTTGTAACTTCTTGGCACTGAATTGATAATCTTGATTTAAACTTTGTAATCTTTTTTCATTTTCTTCTTTCTTTTCTGCTGGCCAGGTTAGGCCATCTTTTTGATAAGAAGCTTGCAGCGTTTTTACGTCCGCAACAATACCATCAAGCTTTGCTTTTGTTGCAGCAAAGTCGGCGCTTTTTTCCATCTTATCAAATTTAGCTTTTGCAGCAGCAGTTGCCATTACTGCACCAGTAGGGTTTAACACAGCAATTTTACTTTCAGCCACACTAACAGCTGACATCATGCACAAGGCTGCTGCAGCCACAAACTTTTTAGTTACGATCACGATCATTTCCTCTTATCAAAATTAAACAGCGGTTAAAAAAACAGTATTAAAATATTTTATTAGAAGGATTGGCCCAAGGAGAACTGGAAGAATTTATAGTCATCATAAGGATCATCTTTACCCAGCTTCTCAGACATACTGAAAGTCATTGGCCCAAAGCTTGAAATCCACGTTAAACCCAAACCTAAAGATGCTTTTAATTGATTTGCGCTTATATCATAACAGTTACGTTGCTGTGGGCCACAAGATGTATCAAATACATTGCCCGCATCCAAAAATATACTTGTCTGCAATGAGCGTTGATCTTTAATGAAGGGCAAAGGAAATAAAATCTCCGCACCACCCTCAATAATCGCATTTCCACCAAACGCACCGCGACGCCTACCAAGATCAGGGCCCAGGGTTTGGCGTGTCGCTATTTTACCTACGCCATCTGAACAAAGTACTGAGGTGGTATCTTCACATACAACAACAGCCGGCAACGATAATTCATTAGCTTGCTGTATTCCATCGCCATTTACATCATCCCAGACGGAAGGCACTACAAAGGCCGTTTTTGGGACAGTAGCTCTAGGTCCCAGAGATGCCGATTCAAAACCTCTTACCGAACCAAAACCACCGCCTCTAAAGTTTTCGAAAAAAGGTAATTTATCACTTTTACCATAAGAGTCAGCATAGCCAAAGTGGCCGTGAAGATGAAGAGTAAAACTTTTAGTTAACGGTTGAAATAACTGCGCTTCATAATCCAACTTGTAGTATTCCAAATCACCACCAGGCAAGGTCATTTCAGCCGACAAACGTTGCGACGTGCCTCTATCAGGCAAAACACCGCGATTAAGTGTTGATTTCAACCAAAACACACTTACGAGTGCATCGTTAAATGTATTGCCATAGAGATCAAGAAAACCAGGCACCCCTAATTGATTAGAGGTAAGAGGCGTGTTGTTATAAGTTCCAAAAACATAGTCTGTGCCACTTGCTGCACGAGCGTTTAAATTTTCCGACTCAGCTTGAGTAATAAAATTATTTGCAGTTAGTCGGTTTTCCGAATCATAGACGTAGCCATTGAGCATAACTGGTGTACGTGCAATTTCTTGCGATGAATAGCTTGTCGGTGTGATATGTAAATTACGCAAACCAATATCAAAACCAATACGCTCAACTTCTGAAATAGGATAACCAAAATTCACCTTAGCACCATAAACATTCTTGCTATATGGCGAGAGGCCAGCGAGACGATAATCACTGGCTTCATAATAAAGGCTAAAGCCACGACTTACGCCATCAGGAGTAAAATAAGGGTCCGAATAATTTAAACTATAGCTGGTTTGATATTTGTTTTTAGCAAAACTAAATCCCACTGCTTTGCCAGTACCAAACCAGTTGGTTTGCTGAATACCCGCCTGAAACATTAACCCTGAGTATTGAGCATAACCAACTGACAAGTTCATGCTACCGGATGGCTGCTCTTCAACGGTATATTCAACATCCACCTTATCCGACGAACCAGGAACTTCTTTCGTATCCACTTTAACTTCTTTAAAAAACCCTAAACGTTCCAGATGTACTTTTGAATTATCAATTTGTGCAGTTGATGCTGAGCCGCCTTCCATTTGTCGCATTTCACGGCGCAATACTTCATCAATCGTTTTGGTGTTGCCATGAAAATTAATGCGATTAACATAAGCGCGTTTACCCGGCTCAATAAAAAAAGTTATTTTTACCGTTTTATCCGTTTCGTTACGCTCTGGCATCCCCTCAACTTTAGCAAAAGTATAACCCTCATTACCTAAACGCAGTTTGATAGCTTCGGCTGAAGTTGTCATTAATATCTGCGAGAATATTTGATCCTTTTTCACTAGGATCATTTCGCGCAAAATGGCTTCATCAATAGCTGGATCTCCCGCCAATTGCACATCATTAACTTTGTATATTTCACCTTCGGTGACATTAACCGTTATGAAAATTTTGGCTTTATCAGCGCTAAGCGAAATTTGCGATGAATCAGTTTTAAAAGCCAAATAGCCGCGATCCATATAATAAGATTCAACGCGCTCTAAATCACCCTTCATTTTCTCTTTGGAATATTTGTCGTTACCACTAAGCCATGACCACATACCCGATGTTTTAAGTTCAAAGAGGTCTACCAAATCTTGATCGCTAAACGCTTTATTGCCAACAATATTAATTTGCTTAATGCGCGCCACAGCGCCTTCACTAATTTTTACTTTTACTTTCACCTGGTTACGAGGCAAATCTTCGATTTCGATTTTTACCGTTGCACCATAACGACCTTGTGCAATATATTCTCGCTGTAATGCTTGGGTAATACCTTCAAGAGTAGCCCTCTGAAAAATCTGTCCTTCGGATAAGTTGTTCTTTTTTAAGCTATCCATCAAATTTTCAGTTTTAATAGCTTTGTTACCTTCCAATTCAATCTTATTAATGGCAGGCCGCTCTTTAAGCACTAACACTAATACATCACCGTCACGATTAATCGCTACATCGGTAAAAAAACCAACTTTGAATAGTTCACGTGTGGCGTTTTGAATATCCGCTTGTGTCAACACATCGCCAACACGTACTGGTAATACCGAAAATACTGTGCCCGCCGACACGCGCTGCAAACCTTCAACTCGTATATCACTTACACGGAAAGTTTGTGCCTGTACAGAAATAGACATCAGTAGTAATACTAAACAGCCAAAAAATCGCATTGAATCTCGCTTCATATTTTGTTAGATATAATAATAAGAATATGTCTTGGTAGAAGGGCTAGATGAAACCACTTACAACCGCATAATATCGTTAACCATGGCCAACACACTTAGACTAATCACCAACATAAGTCCCAGCTGAAAACCCAGTATCTGTACTTTTTCTGATACTGGTTTACCACGAATAGCCTCAACCAAGAGGTACGCTAGATGGCCACCATCCAACAC
>JAYTSJ010000254.1:0-3438 GCA_043745725.1 Gammaproteobacteria bacterium
GGTAACCCGTTTATTGCTTTTAAAACTATCGGCGGCGGAATTGCTTTTGTCAGTGTAATGTTATTGCTTGGTACGCGTTTATTGGCGCCTTTGGGACGCATGGTTGAGCGCGACGGTAAAGTTACCCCGCAAATACTTTCGATCATTTTAATGGCACTTATGATGTGCGCTTTTATCGCCGATAGTATTGGCCTGCACGCAGTATTCGGCGGCTTTTTGCTGGGCACTGTTATGCCGCGCGGTGCATTTACCTCCGAGCTAAAAAAACAATTGGAGCCACTTGCCGTGGTGCTACTGATACCAATATTTTTCACTTTCTCTGGCCTTAACACTCACATGACTATGATCAACAATCCTGAGTTGATATTGATTGCAGCAGCAGTTTTGATTGGTTCTATCCTTGCTAAGGGCGGTGCTTGTTGGGCAGCGGCACGTTTGTGTGGTCAGGATAATCGTACGGCTTTAGGTATTGGCGCACTCATGAATGCTCGTGGCCTGATGGAATTAATTATTATCAATATTGGTTTGCAGCGCGGTATTATTGGCCCGGCGCTTTTTTCCATGCTCGTATTGATGACGATAGTGACTACTCTGATGGCCACTCCTGTCTTTGAATGGGCCTACGGTAAACACGCTCGCGCAAATGGTGACTTGGGTGCATTAGATGATGATCCGGTGGATAGCAAGTTGGCACCTCATTCCTAGTTAATTCTTGCGTAAAACTGTAAAGTTTTTGTAATAGACCAAAGCAGTCCTAGTGGCTGCTTTTTTTATAGTGCGATAAAGCCGTTATAAAAAATTAAGGAGCAGCGAAATTTGCGTAATGGCATAAGTGGGGGTGTTTTTTGTGAGGGATGTAAATTGCCTATAGGCTTTTTAGATAGGCTTTGTTATAAGAAAACGCTTATTCCATCAAAAGTAAGCTTTAAAATTATTTATCCGTATTCGTAATGGAATAAAGAAACTCATTTTCCTCGCAATACTCTCTTTTCATAGAACTAAAAAAGATAAAAAATTTTCAACTAGATTTTGTTGTATGTCGCAATAAATTACATTCGATTTGTTTTGTGAACTGGTCTATCTTTGTATTAAGAACATCCATATCAGCGAACGAGTTCGATGCAATGAGAAATCATAATCTACCATCCAAACAAAAAAACTATGTGCTTGCACTGGCAGTTATTGTTTGTGTGGTTATTTATGTATTTATTCGGGGCGAGTCGCAGTCAGATATAAGTTCAGTGGTAAATCCTTCAGAAGTGAGCCCGCAGGCATCGACATTATTGCCAGTGACAACACACACAGCAATTGTTACTAAGGCGGATCTTAAAAATGATCTGTGCAGTTTAAGTGATAAAAAAAATCCATGTGCTGTAAAACAAAATTCTGAATCTGTAAAGGTTGATGTAAAAAATAATGCGTGGAAAATCGGTGGTGTAAAATCTCCTATTCCTAGTATTCCATTAAATGAAAAAATTGTTGCTTATGAAATTGTAGAAATTGATCAACATCCGGAAAGTATTCCACAAATAGGTGAGCAAGTTGAACTGCCAATGTTGCATGGCCAAAAAGTGATGGTGGATGTGCAATCAATAGCGACTAGCCCTAATGGTGATCAATCCTGGAGTGGACATTTGCAAGGGCAGGGCACTGATTATCCTGTCATTATGACTTACGGCGAGCATTCTATTTTTGCGATGATTACTACACCCGAAGGCAGTTATAGTATGGTGTCAGTTGATGGCCTTGGTTGGCTTTATAAAAATCCGTCAGAATTTGAGTTGTCGGCCGCTGGAAGTAAAGACTATCTTGAAACAAATGAAATTTTGTAATTTTTTTAAAATGTTGTTCAAAGAAATTTTTTTAAACCCTTTTAAAATTAACCTTAACGAGAGCTGAAATCATGGAAACATAACCGCTACCTTGGTGGACTTTAATGGATGCGCGCAATTATTGCTAATCATGGAAGGTTTTAAGTAAAGTCACATTAACCTAGGAATTTTAATCATGATATTTTCAATTAAAAAAACAATTTTCTCTTTTTCCGCATTGGCGACAATATTTTTTACTCCAATTACTTATGCAGCTAGTACCGTCATCGATGTGCTGGTGGTTTACACCAAAGGTACTACAGATCTTTACGGTAGTGACCCTACCACTCGCTTTAATCAAATTTTTCAAGTTAGCAATCAAATTTATAAAGATAGTAATGTAGATGTAGAGCTAAGATTGGCGGGATCAAAACTGGTTGATTACACCGACGATAATGATGCTGGTGTTGCTTTGAATGATATTACTTACGCAAAAGTTCCTGCGTTCAGTGATGTAGCTGCTTATAGGGATCAAGTTAAAGCAGATATGGTGGTTTTCTATCGTCCCTATAAGGCGAGTCATGGCAGTTGCGGTATTGCGTGGATTGGCGGCGGTGCTAATGGTGACTTTGCTAATCCAGACTGGAAAAAATATATGTACGCTCATGTTGCCATTACTGCTTGTGGTGATTACGTAACAGCGCATGAACTGGGTCATAACATGGGTTTAAAACATTCACGTAAACAAGATGGTGCTGGCGGCGCTTTCCCTTACGCGTTAGGTTATGGTGTAGACAATAAATTCACTACCATCATGGCTTATCAAACATCATTTAATGTGGACTATTGGGAAGGAAAATTATACAAATTTTCTAATCCAGATTTAGTGTGTAAAGGCGTTCCCTGCGGTATTGATCGTAATGATGCAGCAAATGGTGCAGATGCACATTATGCACTGAATATTACTGCGCCACAGATTGCAAAATTCAATGTGGCAGCTTCATCTAATAATGTGAGTTCGAAGGCTGCATCTTCAGTTGCAAAATCTGAGATCGCAAGTTCGAAAGCAGCATCGTCTAAACCAGCTTCTTCCAGAGCCGCATCCTCAGTTGCAAGATCTGAGATTCCACGTTCAAAAGCAGCATCGTCTAAACCAGCTTCTTCCAAGGCAGCATCTTCAGTTGCAAGATCTGAGGTGCCACGCTCAAAAGCTGCATCCTCAGTTGCAAAAACTGTGGTGGCAAGTTCCAAGGCGGCTTCGAGTGCGGTAAACAATCAGCGGCGATGATTGCTGCTAAAGTTATCAATGTGACGCTTGGCTAAATCAAGTTAGCAAACGCAACAAATCTAGAACATGTGTGTGGTACCTTTGCCCAGCTGATGCTGGGCTTTTTATTTTTTGCTGATGGGTTTTATGCTAGCATGCCTACCCTGTATTAATGCTCAGGTTTACCCATCATGCATTGTCCCTTTTGTAGTGCCGAAGATACTAAAGTTATAGATTCCCGCTTAGTGGCTGAAGGCGATCAAGTGCGCCGCCGCCGCGAATGTTTATCCTGCCACGAACGCTTTACCACTTTTGAAGTGGCCGAATTGGTGATGCCGCGCATCATCAAACAAAATGGTA
>JAYTSJ010000255.1:0-16641 GCA_043745725.1 Gammaproteobacteria bacterium
AAAAGTATTCCATAAAACCACAACTTAAAAACTGCCGCTTAGCTCGGCGTTAGCTTCGCGCATAAGGCAACAATGAATAAATATTTGGAGTCTAGCGATTTTATAGATTGGCAATCTGAAATCGTTTCAAGCAAAGCTCTTGAACTTTCAGCAGCGTTAAAAAGCGAGCTAGAAATTGCTAAAGCTTGCTTTGAATTTGTTCGTGACGAAATCCAGCATAGCCTAGACTACAAGCTAAATCCTGTTACGTGTAAGGCTTCGGAAGTTATAACAAATAAAACAGGTTATTGTTTTGCCAAAAGTCATCTACTAGCGGCTTTGTTAAGAGCAAACGGAATTCCTGCAGCGCTTCGTTATCAGAGAATTGCTTTTGGGGAAAATAGGTCATCCTTCTATTTGCATGGTTTTAACTCAATTTACCTCAATGGTGTAGGTTGGTATTGCGTTGACCCCAGGGGAAACAAAGAGGGCGTTAATGCTCAATTTGAACCGCCATTTGAAGTTTTACCTTTTATACCTAAATTCGAAGGCGAATTGGTTTATTCGCAATTGTGGTCAGAGCCTAGCCCAGAAATTATTTTTTTGCTAAAATCATCTGAAAATTATTTATCAGTAATGGAGCAACTACCACGCGTAAATCTATAAGGCTACAAGTCGCTCAAGCGTCAGTCGCTGTGCTCCTTGGGGAGTTTGTAAAACGTAGCTAGTGGTTTTTCTGTGCAAAAGTAATCCACAAACCGGAACTTACAAACCGTTACTTAGCTCGGTGTTATGTATAGCAAGTAATAAAAGCACACTCATTTTGTAGTGTGTAATAATACGAAACTGGTTTCGTAATGGTGATAGCGAAATCAGCAATTTTTTCACCTTAGAGAAGAGCTTATATGAGTAAAGGTATAGTGAAGTGGTTTGATGCAACTAAAGGTTTCGGTTTCATCACGCCTCAAGATGGAAGCAAAGATTTATTTGTTCATCATTCTGAAATTCAAGCTGGCGGTGGTTATGCAACTTTGAATGAAGGACAGGCTGTTGAATTTGAAGTTGGTCAGGGTCAAAAAGGCCCTTGCGCTAATAAGGTTCGTCCTGCCTAAGTATTATGGAATAAAATCATTGCGCCTAAATGCCAATAGTCTTTTAATTTTTGGCATATTAGGCGTAACTTTTGTTGAAGCGAAATTGTGGACAGAAATATTGTGCATGAACGCTCTTATACATGCAAGTCGTTCAAGCAACGCTCCGGCACTTCGTGCCTACGTTGGACAGCTTTTTAAATCGCAGTTTTATAGTTTTGCTGCGCAAAAGTATTCCATAAAGCCACAACTTAAAAACTGCCGATTGGCTCGGTGTTATGAAGTTTGAGCATTGAGCAAGGATTCAAAATGGTCTTTCTAAGAACTCCAAAAATTGAAGATCTTCTTGAAATAAAATCTGCTTACGAAAATAGTATTTCAATTCACAATCCTTGGGTTTTCGCTCCCGATAATTACATGAGCTATTTACAGCAAGAAGGTCGGTACTTTATTTGCGCAAATGAAACGGGTGCAATTGTTGGCACCTTCAACATTTCAGGTGTCGTTCGCGGTTATTTTCAATCTGCGTATTTAGGCTATGAAGTGTTTCATCCCTATCAAGAAAAAGGGCTTATGAGTAAAGGTTTAAAATTATTGCTCAAAGAAGCTTTTGAAAGCTTGAATTTACATCGGCTAGAAGCCAATATTCAGCCTGAAAATATTGCATCCATTAAGCTTGTTTCAAATGGTGGTTTTGTAAAAGAAGGTTTTTCCCTTAATTACCTGAGAGTTGGTGGCTTTGAGTGGAAAGATCACGAGCGTTGGGCGATTGTAAATTCAAATTGGTCAGAGCAAAAAAAATCATAACAAGGAGCGCAAACATCAGTCGCTTGCGCTCTCTGGCAGTTTTTAAGTCGCGGTTTTATGGTTTTGCTGCGCAAAAATAATCCACAAAACCATTCACTTACAAACTACCGCTTAGCTCGGTGTTATGTGTCAATCAAGGAGAGTAGCTTGAGAAAGTTGGTGTTTTTCTTATTTTTATTACCTGTATGCACATATGCAGGTATACCTGATTTCACTGAAGTTGAGATTATCGCTATTCTCAAAAAGGAAAATCCAAAAGCAACTTCAGTCAATGTTAAATATAACGAAAAAACTGATGCTTGGGTTTTTAAATTGCATTTTAAGGGCGACAATCTTCCTGGTATTGGCGAGGGCTATATTAATGATAATAGAGAAAATCCAAAAATTGAATATTGGCCAGAAGGTTAATTATTAAGACATCATTGCAAGTTCTAAAATCACAAATACATCGTTTAGATGTTAGCGTTAGTATTTTTTTATTTTGGCCCTGTGCACTGGGAAGAAAACATAACTAGTCGCTGAAGTATCGCTTGATCTTCACCCACTTTTGGTGGACACCTCAAGATACTTTGCCGCTTAACTTGGCGTTGTAACTTAAACTTCAAAGGAGATATTTAAAGTGAATGAAAGAATAAGAAATGTTACTAAAAAATTACTATCTGACAATTGGTACACGTTAAATAAATATGTATTCGAATATAAAAATAATAATAATGAATGGAAGCCGCAAGAGCGAGAAGCATATGATCGTGGAAATGGCTCAACAATACTTCTTTATAATAAATTAAGAGGTTCTGTAATTTTAACGAGGCAATTTCGGCTTCCTACATATATAAATGGTAATGCTACCGGAATGTTAATCGAATCATGTGCAGGGCTTTTAGATAGAGACAATGCAGAAGACTGTATTGTTAAAGAAGCGCATGAAGAAACGGGTTACCGGATAGAAAAACCTTTAAAAATATTTGAAGCATATATGTCACCTGGATCTGTTACTGAAATTGTGTATTTTTTTGTGGCCGAATACTTTGATGAAAATAAAGTTAGTGACGGTGGCGGTTTAGAGCATGAACAAGAAAATATTGAGGTTCTTGAATTTGACTTCGAAATGGCATATAAAATGATAGCGTCAGGTGAAATAATGGACGGAAAGACAATAATGCTACTGCAATATGCAAAATTGAATAACTTATTGTCTTCGTAAATACACAGCGATAACAATTTGCTCAAGATCACTCCGGCGCATCGTGCCTTCGTTGGAAAGTTCGTAAGTCGCGGTTATGTGGTTTTGTTGCACAATAGTCATCCATAAATTCATAACTTATAAACCACCGCTTAATTAACTAGGCGTTATACGCATCCTGAATAGAGAATTAAAATGAAGCGGAAATTTATTTTCTCATTGATTGTTGCCACAATGACAAATCTCGCTAGCGCAAGCGAAAAAATAACCTTGCCGCTCAACAATGCATTTGATATTGAAGAAATAGCATGGTTTAAATCAGCCGGCTCAGCATCTATAACCGGCAAAGCGAGTTTAACTCTTAAAAATGGCAATGTTATAAATTGTAGCGGATTTAATATGGAATTAATTCCTACGTCAAAATATGCCGATGAACGTATATTATTAACTTATGGTAATAATGAATTCGGCAAGGTATATATTGAAGACAATCCGCCAAAGTTTTCACCGGATGTTGCTGAGTATCATTCAACTGTTAGAAAAACAACATGCAATGGCGAAGGAGTTTTTAATTTTCAAAAGCTACCTAAAGGCAATTACTATTTATTTGCATTTTTGATTTCAGAAGCGAAGGATTCTGGGGGTAACGTTAAGTCTGAGGGAGGAGCTTTAATGAGTAAAATTAGTCTTAAAGCAAAGGAATCAAAAAGTATTGAGCTTATCAAATAGGCTTGATGCTTAACAATTCACTCAAGTATCAGTGCACTTTGGGTGTGGGATAGTTTGTAGCAGGGTGCCGAGCGCTTATGCTGGAACTTGGCCGTATCAACCAGAGGCGTTGAAGTTTTACAGTAAGCAAGGCTATGTGCGGCGCGCATTCAGCAATTACCCAGAGCATCAGCTCGGTGTGTTCATGGGCAAGTTACTCGATTCACATGCAGGTCAGTGTGAGCGACTGATGTGTCCCTTCAGTCGAACCCGCTAACGCGGTTCGGTTAAGTCAAACGTTATCAACAAGAGGAAAATAAAATGGAAACTCAAAATGGAAGTTGTTTGTGCGGTTCAGTAAAATATACTTTGTCAGCCGAACCAGTGGTAACTCGAATTTGTTGGTGTCGTGATTGCCAATATTTAGCTGCAAACGGTACAGTAAATATGATTGTGCTTTCCTCCTCATTAAATATTGAGGGTGAGCTCAGTACATTTACAAAAGCTGCTGAGGGTGGAAATTTAATAGAGCGACGCTTTTGCCCAAGCTGCGGCACACATTTGTTTGGAAATTCTTCTGCGCGGCCTCAATTTACCGTGGTGCGTGTAGGCACGCTAAATAATCCATCAATAGTGAAGCCAACAGCAAATATTTGGGTTGGTAGCGCACCTAATTGGGCGTGCTTAAATTCTGAATTGGAGCAAATTGAAAAACAGCCTGCTGCTCCAAAACCACAGCAATCGTAATTTTTGTAACCGTGTGTCGTGGCCGCTTCACTCTTTTACTAGTTTGTAAGCCGCAGTTTTGTAGTTTTTCTGCGCAAAATAATAACCGTCAAGCCACAATTTAAAAACTGCCGTTTAGCTCGGCGTTCGAGTCAGTGAGTAACCTATGAGAAAATTTTTCTTTTTTCTTTTACTCGGCTTTGATGTTTGCATCGCTTCAGAATGGAAGTCTGAGGTTAAACTAAAATTGGACGGTTTAGCTGAGCAGTTAAATGATGGCTGTTCTAGTGAAGTACAAGATGCAAGAACACTATATAAATTCAAAAATGGTGAAAGTTATTTATACGCCACCCTAATTTCCGTTGAGGGACAGCATTGTGGGAACAACAGCATTGAGTATCTCGCTGTCTATGACGTTGGGTACGAGTGTATGAGGAGCGATGTGGGTGAAAGTCCAGCACATCTTCGGCTTGCTGGGTTCGCAATAGTTGGCGGTAGAGGTAAGAGATTTGTAGATTTTAAGAGCTTAAAATTTAGTAATGGCATTTTTAGCGTGAGTGCAAAAGTGTATAAAAACGATGCAATGTGTTGTCCATCACTTCCGATGATATTGAAGTATAAATTGTCATCTTAGGTCTTGACGCGCTACCGTTGCACTAATTCTTAATTTGCTACGCCACCAGTTACCTTGGTGTTAACGAAAAATCTTTAAATGGAGAAAAGTTTGATAACTCAATTTAAAACTATTGCTGACCTTAGTCAGGTTATCAAGGAGTATGAAGAAAAATTAATGCTTCGCCCTACAAGAAAATATAGTCATCCCACTCTATATCGAAAACGAGATGTTGGTGTGCGAGAAACTCTTTATCGTGGAGTTAGAGATGGTGATTGGTTCTTTTCAGAAAACAAAGATTGGGTATTGCCGCATGATCAAACGGGGCTTTCATTTTCATCTACCTTTAAAAACCTTAAAGACGTATATCGCTTAAAAGGGAAATGGAATCCTGGAACTCAAATAGACATACATTGGGTTATGGAGCGACCAGATACGCCATGCGGGTTAAAGTTCGTTCCAGATAGAGGAAAAAAAGGACATTATTTTTTAACTGTTACGGAACCTATGTTGCTTTCAGCATTAATAACAAAATTAAAAATTATAGCCCGTCAAATGACAGTTATAAGGGGATGTAAATAAAATGAGTATTACATATAAATTTTCTGAAGAGCTCGAGTTTGCCAAGCATTACGCTGAAAAATTGAATGATAAAATCACGCTGTCAATTTTAGATTCGGGTGAGGTTAAAAACGCCAAGGAGGCTAGGCATCTAAGTAGCTTCTTTTGGAATATGGTAAATAAATCTATAGAAGATCACAATAATAAAATACTTTTGCCGTGGCCTGAAGGGTCGGAGTTTTGGAATGAAAAATTAATGTATTCTATTTCCGGTTATCTCGAGAGGGTGGGATTTGAAAATGAATGGGAAGAGATTTCAGATCTACAGGAGTAAAAAAATCTATATAAGTCGTTCCAGCCCGCCTCGTCATGAACAGTTTGTAAGTCGCAGTTTTGTCGCTTTATTGCACAAAAAAATTCCATAAAGGCACTCAAATTGAGTTACATATCATTTTAATTTTTAAACAGGTAAAAAATTTATGGCTACTAACACTATTAAGATCCATCGCGTTATTCGTGCAGAGCCTGGGTTGTTGTATCGTGCTTTTCTGGATGGTGCGGCATTGTCAAAATGGCTGCCTCCGAATGGTTTTACTTGTACGGTTCATCATATTAATCCAATTGTTGGTGGTACATTTAGTATGTCATTTACCAACTTTTCATCTGGAGCTAGTCACTCGTTTGGTGGTGATTATGTAGAGCTGGTTCCACATGAACTTATTCGCTACACAGACAAATTCGATGACCCGAATTTGCCAGGTGAAATGAATGTCACCATTACGCTGAAAAAGGTATTGTGCGGCACTGAGTTGAATATTGAGCAAGCTGGTATTCCTGACGTTATCCCTCCTGAAATGTGTTACATGGGTTGGCAAGAGTCGTTAATACTTTTGGGTAAATTAGTAGAAACTGCTGTTCAAGAGTAAGGCATTAAAAACGTATTATACCGCCAGAGGCTTTGGCGGTCGGATCAAAGTTTAACTTAACGTTATGCAACCAAAATTTATAGAAATATTATTTTTCGACAAAATTTTTCAAAGCATTCAATCGTTGATCCCACTGATTCTCCATACTCGTTATGAATGCTCGTGCCAATTCTAACGACGACATATCAAGCGTCACTAAAGTTTCACGACCAATCGGTTTTAGAAATACAACATTTGCAGATACAAGAACTTGTATCTGCTTTCGCGCTCCTTGTCGTGAGATACCAAGATCCTTTGAAAGATTATTCATAGTGTAAGCAGACCCGTCTGCAAGTCGTTTAACTATTTCTAATCGTACCGGATCACCTAATGCTTTAAATATCTGAGCTGCTGCCACTTACACCTCTTCAAAATATTTTCCAAGACGACCAAGCATAAACTCCCAGCCTCCTGAATTTTGCGTAAAGCATTTTTCGGCTAAATTTATGGGTAGTGTAGCGAAGCCGGTTTCAGTTAATGTCAATTTACAAGAGTTATCCTTTAATTCTTCAATACGAAATTCCACCAATGTGTTAGCTACAGTTAATACGTCACCAAGAAAGTGATTGCTACCCGGAACCCATCGATAAGCAAAATATTCATGAGGTTTAGCATCCTCAATATAGATTTGATTCTTGCCATGTTCACCGAAACCAAGGATAGGCCGATCTCCTACCTTATAGGAACCTTCCAGCGTTTCGGGAAACCATAACACTACCTGTTCAGGGTTAGCTATTGCGTCATAAATCCGCTCTTTAGTTGCTTTGATCATAATTTCACGTTGAATTTTGTCTTTCATAAGCGCCACCTATTGATTGGTTGGGGTTTCAAGTCAGAAGCATTAAATCATTTCACCCCTCATTATGCAACCATTTGGTTGCATAATGAGGGGTGGGTAGGGGTAAGCTACATTCGCATAGTAAGCCGAGCTTCAGGGTTTACACAGCGTTACGGATATTAAGACGGTCAAGCAATGGTAGGTTCACTACTCGTCATTGATTAAGTTACAAATTAACTGTTATGTGTGAAAGCGGCAGTTTTACTTTTTCTAAGTTTGATCTGTATTACTGGCTGAGCAGTTTTGTTGAATAAATTCACTGTGGGAGGGTAATTTTTTTACAGTTGCTGTTAGTGATACCAAGCCAGACTGTAAAATTGTTTTAACTTCGTCATCATGTGATAAGCCTATAAGTGGGTCGTACCCTCGTGGACGAACCCCCATTCCTTCTAGCACCGCATACCAACTATTTTCAGAAAATAAATCGAATTCATTTTTGTATAGGCGGCCCTGACTTTTAAACAGTTCTAATTTTATTTGTAATGAATCTGGAATATTCATAGTGCTGCAGTGTCGCCAAAAATCTGAATCATTACGTTCTGAGGTGCAGTAATGCAGTACAATAAAATCACGAATAGATTCGTATTCTGCATTTAATATACGATTAAATTCATTGCTTGTAGCTTCGTCACAATTTTTATTTGGCAGCATTGTTACGAATTTTGTGACTGCTTTCATAATGAGATGAATGCTTGTTGATTCTAGTGGCTCTAGAAACCCCGAAGATAATCCTACTGCCAGACAGTTTTTGTCCCACATTTTTTTACGTTTTCCCGTTTTAAATCGTAGAAAGCGGGGATCCGTTAGTAGCTGTCCTTCAAGATTTTTTTTGAATAATTGTTCAGCGTGTTCATCGCTAGAATATTGACTGCAAAACACATAACCATTACCGGTTCTATGCTGTAATGGAATTTGCCACTGCCAACCACTTTCCTGTGCGCGCGAACGCGTGTAGGGTGGGATTACAGTGTTATTGTTTTTAGTTTGTGCTGCTGTCGTTTTCACAGTTGTCGTTTGTACTACTACTGCGCTGTCACAGGGAAGAAAGTTGTTCCAATCTTCGTAGCCTGCGTGTAATGCGCCTTCAATTAACAAACCGCTAAAGCCGGTGCAGTCAATAAAAAAATCGCCCTGAATTTTATCTCCATTTTGTAAAGTTACCGCATCAATAAAGCCTTTTTCATTTAATGTTACCTGTTCAACACTGGCTGAAATATGTTGCACTGCATTCCTTTGCGCGTATTGCGACAAATAGCGCGCGACCAAGGTTGCGTCAAGATGTAACGCGTATTTGCTGCCCGATAAAATTGATTGGTCATTGTCGGGTACGATAATAAATTTATTTTCTTTTGCCATGGCGATTGCCGGTGAGTAATCCGTAAAGCTAGATAAGCCTCCATTGCGTTGAGTCTTTAACCATTGTTGATAAAAAGTTAAGCCGTCGATGTTGGTGCCAACGCTACCAAATTGGTGCCAATAAGTGTGATTGAGTTTGCGCCAATCTTGAAATTGAATGCCTAGTTTAAAAGTGGCCTGAGTATTTTGAATAAAATCTCGTTCATCAATACCGAGAAAACGAAGGAAGTCGAGAATCGGTGGGATAGTTGCTTCACCTACGCCAACGGTTGCGATTGTGGGTGACTCTATAAGCACTATTTTGCACGGTGTATTTTTAAGCGCTCGCGATAAGCATGCTGCCGTCATCCACCCAGCGGTTCCGCCGCCAACAATAACGATTTTTTCAAGGTTATGATTCATTAATGACACCATTAATTTTTTTGTGATTATTGTTTTTAAATTTATGCAGAACAGAATAACAAAAAAGAGTACCGCAAAAAATACGGTACTCTTTCTATTTTCAGCCGGTCATTAATATGAGTACTGTTTAAAATTGATTTTATTTAGAACTGATATTTAGCGCCTAAAGTGTATCTTGCTTCTGATGCAGTGTTGCTGCGAAAGAAGTTTGAATACTCTATGTAGCGTCTTTGTTCTGCTGACAATACGTTAATACCGTCAAGAGAAAAAGAGAGTTTATCAGTAACATCATAACTCACGGAAAAGTCTACTTGACCGTAAGCATCGTAGTAGCTTGCGTAAATGTTGGCATTCTTTCCGGTGCTATTAGGATTAACGCCGCCAATTGTTTCGAAGGTGTAATCGGGAGATAAGAACTCATCGCGCCAGGAATAAGCGATACGCGCATGCAAACCATGTGCTTCGTAAAATCCAACGACGTTGAAAGAGTTTTTAGATATACCCGGTAACGCTAAATCATTTTTCGAGGCGGAGCCCAGTGAGGTTTTTGAATCAGCGCGAGTGTAATTCACGCCAAACCCGAAGCCATTTTCAAAACCTTTTTGAAACGACAACTCTGCGCCTTGTACCTTAGCATCAGAACCGTTGATGGTACTTGTGACTTGGCCAATACTCGAGCCAGCGGGTTTGCCTGGAAGGTCGATAGTCGTGCTGTCTTTAACGGATACGGCACTGGCTTTGGTTGCCTCGAACTTCGAAACATTTTTGTAGAAAACTGCAGCGGAGAAATAACTTAAATCATCAAAATACCATTCATAAGTGACATCCACTTGTGTGGCTTGGTATGGATCCAACAGTGGGTTGCCAACGGTTCCATTAACAAATTCATAACCACCGCGAGCATCATTACGGGTGAACGAGAAACTTGCGCCGTGCCCCAAAGATTGATCGTTAGGGCGAGCAATGACTTTTGCTAAAGAGGCTCTTACTTTTTGGTCGTCTGCGATATCAAGCGTTAAGTTTGTGCTGGGTAGCGCATTCGTATAACTTTTTAATACTGAATAAGTATCGGCAGTTAATAATGGGCCATTCCAGGAATCTGTACCATACCAAAGATCGTTTGGCCCAGTTTTGCCGCCACTCGTTGTGACATCAGTTTTAACAACGCGTACACCAACATTTAAATTATAAGGAACACCTATATCACCTTTTAAATCTGTCTCGAGATAAACAGCTTTGGTTTTTGTTTTTACATTCCACGAATCAATCGCTGATTTAAGAAAGTTTACTTTTTCTCCGCTTGCAATATTCGACAGCCATTGCGCTGCATTACCCATTTTGGCTGGGTCGGTGAAGAGTGCATCGTGAACACCATTGCCACTTGGGAAAAAGTTTTTTACGTGAACATAATATTCCGGCATTTGGTTATAGGTATGCCATGGTATTACTCCTGGCGCGTTGCCATCCCAACGCCCCGCTGTTACACCATAAAGAATTTTACCTACATCCTTCCCGGTGGAGGTGACTGAGCCAAAAGCCGGGTTGGATATATTCGCATCTACATAGCGAGTAGATGCACCCCAAGTTTGGTTATCGCTGATGCCGTCACCATCAATATCGCCCAAGTTGTGGCCATCAGGAACAGATGTCGCGACGCCTTGGGCATTAATTTTCGTGCTCAAATCAACTTGATAATGGCCTTCTACAAAGTCCACTTCATTGTCGGATGAGCGAATACCAAACTTAATGTCTTTGATATCACCTATCTCGAGATCGTATTTAGCGTTGGCCGCAAATGTTAATGAGTCATTGGTGGCGCGATCACCAAAAGCCCAATGTGATTTGTATAAAAAATTACCCGGGTTAGCGATAGCGGCAAGCGCAGCTGGGCTCAACATCACAGTGGGAATGCCGCTGCTGCCTTGTGAAAAACTGAAGTTACGGGCGCCAGTATCACCGACTACTACATTGGGCGCGAAATTTTTCCAACCCGTTGGGTTCGCAACCGACACTCCTACATCTTGGTACACACCATAGGGCTGGTAACGGGCGTCGCCAAAAGCGGCATTCTTTTCCAAATCCGCTTTTGCCCAAGACACTGCGCCATCTAAATGCCAACGATCAAGATCAACTTTAGAGCCCAATTTCAGGTTATCCGTATCTATGGTGGTGATGTCGCGATAGCCATTATTCTCACCTGAAGTGCTGAAGGTGCCACTAGTTAACACCCCGTTACCGTCTATTGTGTGCGAATAGCCAGCACCTTCCAGCAAAGCGCCACCGTCAGTGTTTTGCGTATATTTGATAGAGTAGGAACGGTCATCAATAGTCAATTTTGAATGAAACCAATCAAGGGTCACTTCGGATGCATCACTTGGTGCCCAAGCTAAAGCCAAAGATGTACCAATGCGCTTGCGGCTAAGCTCTTTATCCGTGTTGTACAGCATGCCGGGGGCTACATAGCTTTTACCGGTTGCGTCTTTCAACCAACCAAAACTGTTGCGGTTTAAGTTTTGTGCTTCATCAACATGTACGGTTTTATCGTCTGAGGTTAACGAAAGTATTGCACCAAAATTTTCCCACGCATTGCCAATAACGACGGTGCCGCTGGGCTTCATATCTTTTGAAACGTCACCATAATCGGCTTTCAGCGCGATTGCCATTAACGGGTCTTTCAGTGATAAGGGGCTGCGGGTTTTGAGATTGATAATCCCACCTAACGCGCCTTCGATATCAGAAGCTTTTGGGGTTTTGATAATCTCCACTCCCCCTAAAAGTTCAGAGGGAACACCTTCTAACGAGCCATCATATTCCGTGCGGCCTTCGCCTGATTGGTAATACTCCATACCACTGACAAATGCTTCACCATTCAATAAAGTGACATTTTGGCCGAGGCCGCGGATGCGCACTTTAGTGCCTTCACCGCCTGAGCGATCTATCTGTACCCCGGGCACGCGTTGCAAAGAATCGGCGATGTTTTGGTCTGGCATCTTGCCAATATCATCGGCCGTAATAGCTTCAACCATTTGATCAGAGTTGCGTTTGATATCAACCGAGCGCTCAAGCGATGCCTTAATACCGGTTACTAAAACTTCTTCAACCTCTGGGGGTGAAGTGTTTTCTTGTGCAAAGACAGTCGTGCTTAGCCCGGCCAGCGTATGTGAAGCTATGGCGGCCGCGAGAAGCTTTTTTTTAAAGTTTGTGGTGTTAAACATAGAATTCCCCTGCGTTATTTTTGCTAGTTATTTATTTTGTTGAGTGTTCATCGGTCATAAAAATTAACTTCAGGTAAGCGCAATACAGCTTCCAACTTCACTTTTTAAGTCAAAATTTCGCGCTTGAAACGGCTCTGAGCATTAATTCAACTATAAATTACTACCTATTGACAGCGCTGTCAATTTAATTATAATTGCTGTGTGGCATCAACTTAAGGTGTGTCATTCAGCAATAAGCCTGCTGTTTATCTTTGGGTGATAGGTTTAATAAAAATAATTGAAGACAACTCTTTACATCACTAACCAATAAAACTTCGGAGCACTTAATGAAATTCACGACAACAAATATGTATGGCTTAGCCGCCATGCTGGGCATGAGCTTTGCCGCTAGTCAAGCTCATGCGGCAATCTGTGCCTATAAAGTTGATAGTCAGTGGGATAGCGGTTTTACCGCGACTATTACCATTACGAATGATAACTCTGCAGTCATTAATGGCTGGAATTTGGGCTGGCAATACAGTGCAAACAGAATAACTAATTCGTGGAATGCGACCATGACAGGTAGCAATCCTTATTCGGCAGTTCCTTTGGATTGGAATAAAACCATTCAGCCTGGGCAATCGGTCAGCTTTGGTTTTCAAGGTACTAAAAACAATACCAATACTGCTGAAACACCGGTAATTACTGGTGTTGTATGTTCTGCTGCGGGCTCAAGTGCATCCGTCTCCAGTGTTAAATCAAGTGCAGTTTCCAGCTCGAAATCAAGCTCTTCGTTTGGTATTAATTGCTCGGAAGGTAATAATGCGGCTTGTTCTTCCAAATCTAATGCGTCGCTTACGTCTAGCGCGTCCAGTTCCGTTATTTCAGGCGCTGGTTTTGTGTCGCAACATGGCCGTTTAAAAACGGTTAATGGTCGTTTGGTGGATAAAAATGGCAGCCCTACACCTTTACATGGCATGAGTACTCATGGTCTGCAATGGTTTGGTAAATTTTACAATCAAGACACAATTCGCTGGCTAAGAGATGACTGGCATGCAAATGTTATTCGTGCCGCTATGTACACGAAGGAAGGTGGTTATTTGGATAACCCCAGTGTTCTCACCAAAGTGTGGGAAACAGTTGATGCTGCTATTGCCGCAGATATTTATGTGATTGTTGATTGGCATATTTTGTCAGATGGCAACCCGCTCACTAACAAAGAAGCCGCCAAAGATTTCTTCCGTCAAGTGACTGCAAAATACGGTAATGATGCGCACATCATTTATGAAATTGCGAATGAGCCAAATGGTGCAGACGTAAATTGGGGCAGTGCAATAAAGCCTTATGCCAATGAAGTAATTCCAGTGATTCGCGCTGGTGCGCCTGATGCATTTGTGATTGTGGGCACGGCAGTGTGGAGTCAACGTTTGGATCAAGTTGTTGCTGATCCTTTGGCTTTCAGTAACGTTGCTTATACAGTACATTTTTACGCTTGTTCAGTTGAGCATCAGGATTCCCTGCGCGCTCTGGTGAAATCTGCCGCCGATGCAAAATTGCCCATTTTCTCGACCGAGTGGGGCGATGCAGAATATACCGGCAATGGTGCTACTTGCCCTGCGCAAGTCGATATCTGGATGAATTTGCTGGATCAATATGGCATTAGCTGGGTTAACTGGAATTTGTCCGATGCGCCAGAAACTTCTGCAGCATTAAAATCCGGTGCAAGTGCTTCGGGTGGTTGGTCAACCTCGCAACTGACTGAATCTGGTAATTATGTGCGTAACCGTATGCGCAGTTATACCAACGGTAATTCATCTTCTGTGGGTTCGAGTGCGCAATCAAGCTCGTCACTTTCATGCCCTCCAGGCAACACATGGCCAGATTGTCCGCATAGTAGTTCAGTTGCCAACGTCTCTAGTTCCAGCGTCGTTAGTTCTAGTGTATCTAGCTCGATAGTGGCTACACAACAATGTAACTGGTATGGCCAGCTTGTTTCTCTGTGCGTAACAACAACGAGTGGTTGGGGTTGGGAAAATAATCTGAGCTGTGTTGCGGTCGCTACCTGCAGTGGCCAACCAGCGCCCTATGGTGTGGTAGGTGGTGCTAGTTCGACTGCTAGTTCTATCGCCATCTCTAGTGTCAAATCAAGTATAAGTTCTGTATCAAGTAATAACTCCAGCACTGGATCAAGCGTTGTTAGAAGCTCTGTGGCTAGCAGTGCTGGGCAAAGTAGTTCAGGGCAAAGTAGCTTGCCGCCAGGCGTGCGTATGGACAACCCATTTGTAGGTGCTGTTTGGTATGTTGACCCGATTTGGTCAGCTAAAGCGGGTGCAGAAACTAACGGTTCTAAAGTTGCTAAATACAACACCGCGGTGTGGATGGATCGTATCGGCGCCATAGCTCCTACTGATGGCAGTTATGGCTTACGCGATCACTTAAATGCCGCTCTTGCGCAAAAAGCAAATGTCATTCAAGTCGTGGTATACGATTTACCAAACCGCGATTGTCATGCATTGTCTTCGAATGGCGAGTTGAAACAAGGCGCAGAAGGTACAGCTCGCTATCGCACTGAATACATTGACGCCCTTGCCGCAATTTTCGCTGATGCTAAATACAAAGATATTCGGATTATTGCCATCATCGAGCCAGACTCGTTGCCTAATTTGGTTACCAACCTGGATGATCCGGATTGCTCATTGGCCACTGATGCAACCCACGGTTATATTACCAATACTCGCTACACACTCAATAAGTTTTACCCCATCACTAATGTGTATAGCTACATGGATGCTGGTCACTCAGGTTGGTTAGGCTGGGATGAAAATCTTGGCAAAGCAACCACGTTGGTTGCCGATACTGTTAAGGGAACAACCAATGGCGTAAACAGCATTGCGGGTTTTGTTACTAACACTGCTGGTGTTACACCACTGAGTGAACCCTTCCTTGACGCATTCGAAATGGCTTCTTTGCCGGGCAGCAATGGTGGCACGCAAGTTCGTCAAGCCAAGTTCTATCAGTGGAATACTCACTTTGGTGAAATCTCGTTTGCAAAAGCCTGGCGAACCAAAATGATTGCAGCTGGCTTCCCCGCCACAATCGGGATGTTGATTGATACCGCGCGCAATGGTTGGGGTGGTGCAAATCGTCCATCTGCGCTCTCTAGCAGTACCCTTCTAGAGACCTTTGTGGATGACTCTCGTATCGATAGGCGTTCACATCGCGGTAACTGGTGTAACCAAAAATCAGGTATTGGCGAGCGTCCACAAGTTGTTAACGCAGATGGTATCGATGCGTATGTGTGGGTGAAACCACCGGGTGAATCAGATGGTGCTGCATCAAAAGAATTGTCGTTTGACCCACAAGATCCCGCTAAAGGTTTTGATGAAATGTGTAGCCCTACTTACTTGCGCAGCGAAAGCAGTGGCACCGTTGATACAGGTGCAATTGCCAATGCTCCTGTAGCAGGCCGTTGGTTTCCTGCCGGGTTCAAAATTCTATTAGACAACGCTTACCCTGCGCCGTAATAGAACGAGGGTTACAGAAATTTATGTTTGCTTTGGAGCTACTGCTTGGTTCAAGGAGGAACCAAGCCTTTTTCCGCTTGATTATTTACTTTGATTCACGCCAATAACCTCTGCAATTTAAATCGCTGTTAATTAACCCCTCAATCTGGCATCGTTGCTCAGGAATTAGCTTCGGTTAATGTATGTGTTTGATTTTTAGATAACAAAATGTAGGCGGGTAGTCGGTGACAAAAGCGATAATTGATGATGTGGCAGAACTGGCGGGAGTCTCTATCAAAACCGTCTCGCGAGTTGTCAATAATGAGCCAAATGTGCGCCCGGCCATGCGTGAAAAGGTTCTGAATGCGATTGCGCAGTTAGATTATCGCCCCAACATGTCGGCCCGCAGTTTGGCGGGAAATCGCTCCTATTTACTCGGCCTACTTTACGGCACTCCTTCCGCCCACTATGTGTTGGATATTCAAGAGGGCGTTTTGGCCACTTGTCGGCCGCAGCGCTACGAGCTGATCGTTCATCCCTGTAATCATCAGGATGCAAACCTCATTGAAGATATATCTGCATTGGTGCAAAACAGCAGAATTGACGGTGTAATACTAACGCCGCCGCTCTCAGATAATATTGAACTGTTGCATGCACTTAAACAAATGTCCGTACCTTTTGTGCGTGTAGCGCCAACATTAAATAAAGATTTGTC
>JAYTSJ010000256.1:0-11232 GCA_043745725.1 Gammaproteobacteria bacterium
TTATGAAGTACAAAAGAAAGCCGGTGTTTATTATTATGGATGGACATCCCGTGCATAAATCGAAAAAGGTCATTGAATTTGTGGAATCACTGGAAGGCAGGCTTCATATTTTTTTATTGCCACCCTATGCGCCAGATTTAAATCCTGATGAGCTTGTTTGGAATCAGATGCGCCACGTGGGCACATCAAAAAAACCATTAAAGCAAAACGAGTCATTGAAGGTCCGAGCGATTACAGATTTAGAAAAAATTAAAGCAGATAAAAAGTTGTTAAAATCTTTCTTTCAAGCAAAGACGGTACTCTTTGCTGCGGCCTAGTTAGTATATACCCTACAAAGACATAACTAATCACGATTAAAAATTATCTCTAACATTTACAACAAGGAAATATGCCATGTCACGCACAAACACTATTAACACCGGAGTTTTTTTTGGTTCGTTATTTACTACAGGGCTTCTCGTTGCAGCGGCTTACGGTATTACTCGATGGGTAGGAATTGATCCTGGCAGTCTTCGCAATTGGATTGTGGGATTACTGGTATTGTGGTGGTTGGTAGTAGTAATTACTTTACCATGGGATTTGTATTTCAAAGCGAGAGCCTTATTAATTGATACGCAACATTCCCATCAGGAAGGTATGATTGTTGCTGAAAGCGATTTAATTTATGTAAAACGCTGGGCAAAATTATCACTTATTATTGCAATTTCGCTTCATCTTATTTCCGCGCTGGCTCTTGCTTTACTTCAGTATTATGGTATTTCAGAGCTGGGTTATTTTGCCTCTGTCGCCACCATATTGCTCACGGGCTTTCGTCCCGCTGGCCGGGCTTATGATTACCTTGTCTTGCGA
The DNA here is from genome assembly GCA_043745725.1 of Gammaproteobacteria bacterium. GTDB lineage: Bacteria > Pseudomonadota > Gammaproteobacteria > Pseudomonadales > Cellvibrionaceae > Cellvibrio. The sequence goes on from JAYTSJ010000256.1 coordinate 850, forward strand.
TTAACAAATATTGGTCGAGAAATACGCTTTCCTCGCGATGATATTCTTGCCGTAAAAAATCAACTTGAAAAAATTAGTGAGAAATTAAATAGGCTGAGCAATCGTTTGGATTTGGAAGAGAAAGAATCATGGGCTTCAGGCTTAGAAGCGGGGATCGCCAAGCAAATAATTGAACATGAAAAATTACGCACTGAATTGGAAGAATTACGCAACTCAAATGATGAATCACACCGTCAATTGGCTACCCAGGCTGAAGCGGCAGCTTCAAAAATCGCCGGTGGCGCTCAGGTTATTAATCACGTAAGAGAGTTGGTGCGCTTCTTTAAGGATGCGTAAAAGCATTATCAAATTTTACAGAAATATATTTTACTTATCAAACAAAAATTTAATTAAAAATCATTAGAGTTTTGTTTGATGTTTATTTCCTAACGCTCTATTTGTCAGCTAGCCTGCATCTTATGTATGCGCTCCCAAACTGGAGCTTGGGAACGAGAAATCGATATTTAGCGGTATAACTTTTGCAGTCTTATTATTCTTAAGAGAATTTCAAAAATGAAGTATATCCATACTTTAATAGTTTTACTTACGCTTAATGTTTACGCATCCAACATTTACAAATGCACTCAAGCCAATGGAAAGGCAGGGTTTTCTGATAGACCTTGCCCGAAAAACGTCAACGAAGAACAGCTAAATATAAAAGACTTGCCTTGGACAAAAGCCATTGAATCCAATGTTCCCGCCGGAACAAAAATTGCCGAAATCACCACGGAGGGCGAAGACACGTTAATAAAGTATAATTATCACTCTCAGGGTGAAGTGAATGACTTCATCAGGACCGTGCATAACCTAAGTGGTAAAACTGTTAATTTAATAAAAGGCGGCACTTTGGTATGAAAGTGCATATTGGCGTCGATGAGAGTTTGTGGTTAATTTACAGCATTACAACAACATCGGCGAACCAGCATAACATTACGCAAGTTAATAAATTATTGCATGGTGATGAAAATCGCCTGTGGGGTGACGCTGGTTATAGGGGTTGGATAAGCGCAAGGAGCACAGCAAGCGCGATATACATTGGTTAATTGCGATGTATCCAGACAAGCGCGCGGAGCTTACGAAATCCAATCCGTTGGCGATTGCAGAAAAAATAAAAGCCAGCGTTCCCGCAAAAGTCGAGCACAGCTTTTTTTACATGAAGCGCGTATTTGGTTACGACAAAGTTCGCTATCGCGGTTTGACGAAAAACACCAACCGATTTTATGTGTTAGCAGGCATGACAAACCTTGTGCGAATGAAACGAGCATTGACCGCCTAGGAGCAGTCCGCCCCGAATTTGCCGACCTGATAGATTCGGGGTAAAAAAATAAAAATGCTAATGTCACCTGGATAAATTGCAAATCTATCCAGGGCTTCCGATACCTTTCCTGATTGGAATGGATGCGCAGAACAAGAGCGCGATCAAATTGTCATGCACGGTGGCTACGCTAAGGATGTGGGCCACGACGGAATGAATTGGGAAATCACCACAAGCTCACCGAAAAACGAAGGCTTTGGTCACTGGAAAGAATGGCGTGAAGATGGCCGCTTGGACATCACCATTGGTTTCGTTAACACTAAACTTACGAGAGAGGGAAAATGCAATTAACTGCACGTGCTTGAGGCGATAGATATTGACTCAAGACTAAAGCTACGCCTAGCTGTGGATAAAGAACTAATGGTTCTACCAACAGGACATACAGAAAAACAACTGTTATAACTTGAAGCACGAGCAAATAAATTCAATTAAAAAAATTCTACCTTTATTTATTTCCTTACCAGAAAAATACATACCTATCATTGAGAGAGCTGAGACAAATTAAACACCTCGCTTACGATTAAACTACTGCTGATAACAATAACCAGCAGAAAAAAATCTTATCGCCGCTGAAGTCTAAGCATTGAAAAATTCCTTCATACACATTATCAAAAAACATCATCTCCTCTAAAAACACCCCCAACAAAAAAATATGCGTATGAATAGACCAATCCTCAGTATAAATAGCATATTAAAAGCAGAAATGTGTGTTAACGAGTATTTCCAATAACCCCGCTTTAGATAAATTTCTGCTTTTTATGTTATTGGTTATTAAAACTAAAAGTGCTCAGCACATCAAAACAAACTGATCCCGATCATAATCAGTATATAAAAATTAAAAAAACGTATTTATGTGCATTTCCAATAACCCATTTTTAAATAAATTTCTGCTTTTTATATTGCTGGTTATTAAAAATAAAAAAATGTGCGCCACGTCAAAAAAAACCTTGACCTATGAAAATCTCATGCTAATTTTGCAATGTCGATGCAACTTTATGCGCCAAGAAATTTTTATAAGACTCTGCAGTCGCCAATAGCAATACTGTTGTTCAGCCGTAAATTTTTGCTGTTCATCTAACGGTTGGTGATAAGAATATGAACAAGCTCTAATAACTGAAATTGAATAAATCGAACAAAAATTTAAATTTTGTAAATATATAAACAAAAAACTATTTGCCCACAACTCAAGAATGACTCTCTCGGAGATGTATCATGAATATGATAAAAAAAATTTTACTAGCGATGAGTTACCTGGTGCTTATGCACTCAGCTCACGCTACGATTCTCAATTACGGCGCGGGAAATATTAGCGATACGGTAAACACCGCTGGCTGGAAGTGTTCTGTCGACCATGGTAATTGGATTTTTAACGCGGGCGTTGTTCTACCAGCGGTCAGTAGTTGCAGCCCTATTGGTACACCTACCCAGATTTATCCTCACCGTGTTGCCCCCGCAAACACTAAGCCGACTATGACTCATCGCTGGTGGGGCTCCATTTCGTTTCTTGGCGAAATGACAGTAGGCGATAGCAATAAGTCGGCCTACATAACGCCGGATCCAATGACCGCACGTATTACAAACATGGGCGTGCGCATCATGGGCATACCTAATGGCATCAAAACAGCTAGTACAGGCAATGAATATACCTACCAAATTCCAGATCCCTTCAGCGAAGTTTTTGATGGTATTGCAATAGGTAACTCTGCCTATTCAAACCTTACTGCCAACTTAAAAGATTACAGTGATGCATCGGTTACTGTGCAATGGAACAGTGGCGCTACTGCCGTTATGGAAGCAACCTTCGTTCACGGCTCGCCTTACGCTTATTTCACTGCGTTGCAAGGCAATTTAGTCGTGCGCACCAAAAGTCCAGATGGTGGTGAGAAAGGCGTATTTTACCAAGCGGGTAACAGCTTAGGTATATGGACAGATGTTGCTGGCGATCGCAACAGCTTCTTGATCACAGGTCATGACGCCACCACCTTTACCAATCCCAATAGCGCATCAATTGGCGTGAACAATGGCACCAAGCGCTTAACCGTTACCTTGTTGCCACAGGGTGCCGGCACTCCATCAACCGCGATGATCCAAGCGTTCGAGCAGTATGCTGCCCAACGCGTTGATAAAGTGAACATCAACTATACCGTTGATCGTAGTGCCAACAAAGTAACGATTACTCATCAATATCAATTCGCAGGCGTACCAGTAACCACTATGGTAGGTATGTTGCCTTTGCATTGGAAAAACTCTACTCAAGCAGTTACCAGCTACAAAGTACGCAGTGCACGCGGTGTAACTAAATTTGCAACCACCAACGGCTTTAGCTACACCATCCCATTCGTGGGTGTGTTACCCACTCTTCCTGATGGTATTGGTGATTACAACATCACTCAATTGCGTGCGTTAGTGACTGAATTTGTTAGCCAGGGCTCTGCCAATTGGAATACTGCTCCTGACACTTACTGGGCGGGTAAAAATTACGGCAAAGTCGCTGAATTAGCTGCCATCGCTCGTTCAATTGGCATGACGACAGAGGCTGATCAACTAGTCAATTGGCTCAAAGGTGAATTACAGGATTGGTTCCACGCCAATACTACTGGCAGTTTGGATACCACCAAGTACTTTATGTATGACAGTAACTGGAACACACTGCTTGGCTTTGAAGAATCATTTGGTGCGCAACAGCAATTGAACGATCACCACTTCCATTACGGCTATTTTGTACGCGCAGCAGCAGAAGTATGCCGCGTTGATGCCAGCTGGTGTAGCGCAACTAATTACGGCCCAATGATTGAGTTATTAATTCGCGATTACGCTGCAGACCGCAACGACACCATGTTCCCTTACTTGCGTAACTTTGACCCGGCTTATGGTTTCTCATGGGCATCCGGTCACGCTAACTTCGTATTGGGCAACAACAACGAGTCTACTTCAGAAGCGGCTAATGCCTACGGCGCGATGGTGCTATACGGCATGATTACCGGTAATACAGCAATCACTGAACGCGGCATGTACTTACACGCTTCATCTACCGCTGCGTACTGGGAATACTGGAATAACTATGACCGTTTCCGCGGTTTGACAGGCGACTACGACAACTTTGACCCAAGCTACACCAAAATGACTACCTCGATCATTTGGGGCAACGGCCACGTATTTGGGACTTGGTTTAGCGGAGCCTACGCACATATCCTCGGCATTCAAGGCCTGCCTTTGAGCCCACTGGTATTCCACATTGGCCAACACGCAGATTACCTGGCTAACTATGTGACTTTAGGTATGTCTGGATCTGGCGAATCAACCAATGGCAAACCATCAGGCTTATCAAATGGCCTCTGGCGCGATGTCTGGTGGAATATTTGGGCAATGACTAATGGTCAAGCTGCTGCAGATGACTTGGCAAGTTATGGCTTCAACTACACACCAGAAGAGGGTGAAACCAAGGCTCATACCTATCACTGGATTTACACCCTAAAACAATTAGGTGCATTAGCCACGGGTACAGGCGCGTTAACCGCCAATAGCCCCTCAGCAGTAGCCTTTAATAAGGCAGGAGTAATGACTTACATGGCGTACAACTTTAGCTGTACTCCACAAACCGTCTCATACTCAGATGGCACCAGCTTCTCAGTACCCGTTAAAGGCTTTGCCTTTAAACGCGGCGCTCAGGCAGTGGTATCTACTTCGGCTGGATGCTCGGGCACTAGCTCTAGTGCAGCAAGCAGTGTGGCTGCATCATCTATTGCTCCCTCATCTGTTCCTGCTTCGTCTATAGCGGCATCGTCTGTTCCAGCATCATCGGTTCCGGCTTCATCTAGACCAGCATCATCCGTTGCGGCATCGTCTGTTGCTCCATCATCTGCTGCACCATCATCTGTTGCCGCCTCATCTGTAGCAGCTAGCTCCTCAGTTGCTTCTGGTAACGGCTACACAGTACTTTCGGCGACCAGTATCAGATTCTATGTTAACAACGCACCTTGGGCTGATATTCACTTCACAATCAGTGGTGGTGCACAACAAAACATCAGAATGACCGTAAGTGGTTCTAATAACACCTACGATGTTACTGGCTTAACTAGCGGTGCAGTCGTCAACTACTTCTTTACTGTAGGTATAGCGGCTGGTGGTGCAGTAGATACTACATGGGCAAGTGTTACTTGCTGTTCAGGTGCAACAAGCTCAGCAGCACCAAGTAGTGTTGCCGCAAGTTCAGTAGCACCAAGTAGTGTTCCAGCCAGCAGCAAACCAGCTAGCTCGGTTGCACCAAGTAGTGTTGCCGCAAGCAGTGCTCCTGCCAGCAGCAAACCAGCGAGCTCAGTTGCAGCTAGCTCAGTTCCAGCCAGCAGTGTTGCCGCCAGTAGTAAGCCTGCAAGTTCGGCAGCAGCTAGCAGTGTGGCTGGTTGTACAACGGCGGCTTTCATTAACGGTACTACCTATGCCACCGGCGCTAAAGTGAAAAACGTTGGCTATGAATATACTTGTACAGTAGGTGGCTGGTGCTCTATGGGCGGCGCTTACGAACCAGGTGTAGGTTGGGCTTGGGCCAATGCATGGACTCAAGGTGGTGTTTGCAATTAATCACTCCATATGGCTCTGAAAGGAGCCACTACTAAGATACTGAAATCACCTTAGCCCCGATTAAATCGGGGCTTTTTTTATGTCTTATTTTCGTCGACGCAACCTTTTTCATCGACGCCTAATTTTTCCAGGTGCACCCCGCTAATACTCACGGCAAATTTTCCGCTGGTGATCATGGTAAACGGGGCAATAATTTTTGCTAAATCAAAAGTATCACCTTTAAAGCAATTCAGCGGAATAGGCAGAGAAAACCATTGGCCTTTTGGGAAGGTAGTGATTAATTTATTAACTACCACTTCGCCTTTGCACGGATATCCGCAATCAATACTAACTTTTACGTCGCTCTCTGCTTTAGAGTCTACGCGTAAATCAATCACCAATGCAGCCGAATCTTTAAACCTCGATAAATCTAATACAGCACCATAAATGCCTACACTCGCGGGCGTTTCTTTTAAACTATTCCAGGTAAATTGAATGGCATCACCTTTCGTTTTGAACATGGTGGGCACCACGGACAGCTTTCCTGTTTTTGATTTTCCTGTATTCTCGGTAATCGGTAACGACCAATTTTCCGGGTCGCCCAATTGCAGAACGCGAGCGCCCGGAAGCTGCCCTTTAACCACATAAAAATAATTGGGATTGTCTTGCGCATAAGCCGCGGTAAACACAAACAACCCGGCACTGGTAGCGGTAGCCAGCAAGGTCACACGACACAATGATTTAATAAATTTACGCATAATTGGCACCTCATTATTATTAAGAAGATTAAATATTTGTGTGAATTTTTTTAAATTATTTTTCATTCCATAAAGCTGGATACACATCAATCTTTAGAACGCTTAATCCATTAATACACTCGGTTTAAAATCGGCCATTTCTGCAGGAAGCATAGGATTTTTTAGCGCAATAACATGACGCTGCTTTAATTTCAAATCATCAATAAACTTCCCATAATGCAGCTTAAAGAGAGCATCTAAAACACCATTGCTACCAATTATTTTTAACCCTGAAGTGATTCGCTCTGCCAAAGCTGGATTAGCAGGGTTCACATAAAACACCAACGGGAAAGGGTAATACACCAGTAATGAAGACTCCATCGCCAATTGCCCGCCAGCTTTAGCTCTTTCATTAAAAACCCCATCCACTTCGTTAGCACCGAAGGAAACATAATCAAACTCTTTGTCGCGCAAGCGCGTAAACAGCTCGTCAAAACTACCTTTCTCTACTACAGGGTAACCGTTGCGGCGAAATAGCCCTGCATCAGCCCACGTGTTAGGAATACCTAACCGCAATGCTTGTAGCTGCTCTGCTGTTGTGATTCCCGCAAACTTTTCACGATCAGATTCACGGATGATCAGTATGCGATAACCCAACAAGCCTTTCATCAAAGGTATTGGAATAATAATTTTCTTTTCGTTAGCAAGTTTTATATTCCCGGCAACTGTGGCAAAAATATCAAAACCTTTACTGCGAAAAATACTCGCTTCATCTTCTGCAGCTGGATATTCCGTTTTATCCTCTATTAATTTCCATTTGCCATGAGTTGCCTGTGTAGCATCTAATGTGGCTTTTAAAACCGCTAATTCATAAATTTGGCGTGAGGAAGTTTTATTAGCATTCCAAAACTTTACGTCAGCGATTATTTTTTTCGAATTTGTGCCATTTGAATTTGTATTAGCAGACGCAGCTGCTGCTGAGTAGCAAGACACAGCTAACATTGCGGTCACTATGAATAATTTAATGCCAAGGAATAGCTTGCGTGAAAAAAATATTAATGCGGATTGTTGATACATAATAATTGGCCTCGCTTTATGATTGATATTTTTTCAGTACAAAAAAAATGGAGGCAAATATTTCATATCTGCACTCCATTTAGTTTACTGAACCCCAGACTGAAACCTGGATCAGCAGACGACTTAATGATTGTAAACTTAACTACTCCGCAAACGGGTGACGCAACACAATAGTTTGTACACGATCCGGGCCAGTAGAAATGATATCAATGGGCGTAGACATCAACTGCTCTAAACGTTTGATATAAGCTCGGGCATTGGCCGGTAGTTCTGCCAGTGTTTGCGCACCGACTGTAGATTCACTCCAGCCCGGCATCTCTTCATAAACAGGCTGAATATCTTCCCAACCTTCGGCAGTGAAAGGAATACCTACCGAATTGCCTTTAGAATCTTGATAGGCGATACAGATTTTTACCGTAGCCAACCCGTCCAATACATCCAGTTTGGTTAGGCACACACCAGTAACGCTATTGATGCGATTTGCATGGTGTACCGCTACCGCGTCAAACCAACCACAACGGCGTTTACGGCCGGTAGTGGCGCCAAATTCGTGACCCTTTTCGCCGAGGTAAGCGCCCACTTCGCAATCCAGCTCGGTAGGGAATGGCCCTGAACCTACTCGTGTAGTGTAAGCTTTAGTGATACCCAATACATAATCCAGATACAGCGGGCCAAAACCAGAACCAGTTGCAGTGCCACCTGCTGTAGTATTTGACGATGTAACGAAAGGGTAAGTACCGTGATCTATATCCAACAATGAACCCTGCGCACCTTCAAACAATATACTGCGGCCTTGTTCGCGGGCTGTGTGCAACAAGTCGGTGACATCGGCAACCATCGGCAACAATAGTTTTGACCAGGCAACACAATCCGCCAACGTTTTTTCGAAATCAACTGCCGCAACTTTAAAATATTGCGTAAGAACAAAATTGTGATACTGCAAAATTTCTTTGAGCTTAACAGCAAAAGTTTCCATGTCGAGCATGTCGCTGACACGTAAGCCGCGACGCGCAACTTTATCTTCGTAAGCCGGGCCAATACCACGGCCAGTGGTACCGATTTTAGCTGCGCCACGAGCAATTTCACGCGCCTGATCCAGAGCAACATGATAGGGAAGAATTAACGGACAGGCAGGCGATAAACGCAGACGTTCGCGCACAGGCACACCTGTTGCCTCAAGCTCACCGATCTCTTTAAACAGCGCTTCTGGTGATAACACAACACCATTACCAATTAAACAGATAACACCTTCACGCAAAATACCAGAAGGAATTAAATGTAAGACGGTCTTTTTGCCGTCGATAACCAAAGTATGGCCGGCGTTATGGCCGCCCTGAAAACGAGTGACCAAAGAAACCTGATCAGTCAGCAAATCTACGATTTTGCCTTTGCCTTCATCACCCCATTGGGTGCCCAATACGACAACGTTTTTGCCCATGACTGAATTAACTCTCTGTTAAACAATTGAAAAAAATTAACGAACAAGAAACTAAAGAACCAGAAATTAAAGAGCACAAAATTAAAGAACAGCGACCTGATATGTACCATTCACTAAGCGCAATTCACGATCACCCGCAAATTGTTGCAGATCAGCAACATAAACCACACGCTCGCCCGCTGCGCGTAAAGCCTGCACCGCTTGCCATTGCTGGCTAGTGCCATTATCAACAACAGCAATTGCTGTCACCGCGATTGGGGCTAATAAACCTAATTTACTGACAGCACTAACATCTAACGCGAAACCTGTAGCAGGGCGTGCACGACCAAACACTTCACCAATGTGATCATAACGACCACCACTCGCTATAGGGTTACCATAACCGGGAGCAAATGCGGCAAACACCAAACCCGTTAGGTAGTGATAGCCACGCAATTCACTCAAGTCAAAATAGAGCTCTGCTTCTGAATAACGCTGTGCCATCACTTCTGCCACAGCTTGTAACTGGTCAACTGCTGCAACCGCAGCAGCGACGCTCGCAAACAATGTGCGCGCGCGCGCCAGAACAGCGATACCACCAGACAAACCGGGTAATGCCAATAGCAACTCAGCACAGGCAACATCAGCCACATTTTTTGCAACCCATTGCCGAATTTCAGTAATGGCTTTGCGCTGTAATAAATCGAAAAATTCATCTTCTTGCGTAGCGCTAAGCTTTGCTGCTTCTGCAAGTGCGCGGTAGATGCCCACGTGACCTAAATCGATATGTAGCTTAGGTAGCCCGGCAATACGTAAAGATTCCAACAACAACGAAACGACTTCAATATCTGCCGCTATGCCAGCTTCACCATAAAACTCAAGGCCAACCTGAATAGGTGTGCGTGTTGCCAAAGGATTTTTGGGTTTGGTATGCACAACGTGGCCAGCATAACAAAGACGATTAGCACCAGTGGCAGCCATGCTATGCGCATCCATCCGCGCGGTTTGCGGAGTAATATCTGCACGCACACCAAGGGTGCGACCGGTAAGCTGATCGGTTACTTTAAAGGTAAGTAAGTCTACATCTCGGCCAAGGCCAATAAGGAGAGAGTCAGTGTATTCCAACAAAGGCGGAATCACTAAGTCGTAGCCCCAGGTAGAATATAAATCCAACAATTGGCGGCGTAACAATTCTAGTGGTTTAGCTGCAGCGGGCAGAATTTCTTCCACTCCATCTGGCA
>JAYTSJ010000257.1:0-10136 GCA_043745725.1 Gammaproteobacteria bacterium
TGGCAGCGAACGCAAATGTGCGGCGATTATTGGCGATGGCGCTATGACTGCCGGTATGGCATTTGAAGCACTCAACCACGCGGCGCACACTGAAACCGATATGCTGGTAGTGCTCAACGACAACAATATGTCGATATCGCCCAATGTTGGCGGTTTTTCCACCTATCTTTCCAGAATTTGGGCCAGTAAGTTTTACAACTCCTTGCGCGAAGGCAGCAAACAAGTACTCGGAAAAATTCCACCAGCGTGGGAGTTTGCACGGCGGACTGAAGAGCATTTCAAAGGCTTTATGTCGCCCGGCACCCTGTTTGAAGAGATGGGTTTTAACTACGTCGGCCCTATTAATGGCCACGATCTGGGCGATTTAATTCGCTGCCTTAGTAATTTGCGCGATATTAAAGGCCCGAAGCTACTGCACATTATTACGCAAAAAGGTAAAGGTTTTGAGCCTGCAGAATTAGATCCCGTAGGCTATCACGCACTCAATAAACTCGAACCGAAAAAAATTGCGGAGCTACCTGATAATCTACCAAATCGCCCCCGTAAAAAGTTTCAACAAGTATTCGGCGATTGGCTGTGCGATATGGCTGCGCAGGATGACCGTTTGGCAGGTATAACCCCCGCCATGTGTGAAGGCTCAGGCATGGCCGATTTTGCCGAACAATTTCCCACTCGTTTTTACGATGTCGCCATTGCGGAACAACATGCGGTCACGCTCGCCGCAGGTATGGCATGTGAAGGCCAAAAACCGGTCGTTGCTATCTATTCTACATTTTTACAGCGCGCCTACGATCAGCTAATCCACGACGTTGCCCTGCAAAATTTGGACGTTACCTTCGCCATCGATCGCGCTGGATTAGTCGGAGAAGATGGCCCAACCCACGCCGGTAGCTTCGACCTCAGCTTTTTACGCTGCATTCCCAACATGGTCATTGCCACGCCTAGCGATGAAAACGAATGTCGCCAATTGCTTTACACCGCCTATCAACACATAGGGCCAGCCGCAGTGCGTTATCCACGCGGTACCGGTACAGGTATCGTCATTGAAAAAACCATGACCGAATTACCTATTGGCAAGGGATTGTTAAAGCGAGAAGGAAAGCAAGTGGCGATTCTTTGCTTCGGCACCTTGCTTGCCTCAGCGCAACAAGTTGCAGACAAACTCAACGCCAGCTTATGCGATATGCGTTTTGTAAAACCACTGGATATTGAACTCATTGTGCGTATGGCCAACAGCCACAACTTGATAGTAACGATTGAAGAAAATGCGATTGCCGGCGGGGCCGGTTCAGCAGTTAGCGAATACCTAAGCAACCAAGGTTATGTGATGCCGATATTGCACTTAGGCTTGACTGACAGCTTTGTTGATCACGCCAACCACACTCAGCAACTTGCGGCTCAAGGGTTAGATGCGTCAGGAATTGAAGTTGCTATTGTGCGAAGATTACAGTTATTGGAATCGCTAAAAAGCAAATCCATCAGCCATGAAGCAAAGTAAACACTCATAAACCAAATACGGCGGAAAGCACTAAACTCTTCCGCCGTATTTATTTGATTTACAATAATTTTAGTTTTTCTTGTAAATAATTTTCTTCGTGCCTCCAGCACAACTTCCCACCACTTTTTGATCAGTCACTGCATCGTTCTCGACAATTTCCAACGTGTAATTTGTTACACCTTTGGCTTCCAGTTTTGCAGCAATCTCCGTTTTCAATTCCTCACAATCTTTCTCTGCAAAAGCAGGGGCAACAACAAAACCAAGCGAACAAAAGATCATTAAAGCAACAAGTTTTTTCATTTTTACAACTCCTTAGTGGATAAAAAAAACAAATATAGGTTGAGGGTAATAGCTTTCTAACAATGAGTTTTATTCAACATAAATCTCATAGGAGATTACAGCCTTCACAGATGTATCACGCGATCCATCCTGAAGTAGGTAGAGCTTGTATTCATCTACAAGCGGTAGTACTGGGAACGTAACCGATTGGCTCGCATCCTTCTTTACGTCTTTTTTTAAAGCTGCACCGCGCACCAAGAGAGGGCCTCCCTCGAGCTTTTTTTCTGAGCTGAAATTTATCTCAAATCGAATATAGTACATTTCTGCACAAGGGAACGCGATTATTTTCTCGTCCATACTCGAGCTCGCTGGCATCCATTGCATTTCCGTTGCTGACGGGTGTACAAACTCAATTCCATTCACAGAAACAACAACGTTAATTTCTGCGGCAGGGTCATTAGGGAAAAGCTGTATTGGTTTCAGCTTCATAAAAACGTGCGACTGTTGTGCAATATCATTTTGCACTTCACAGGCCAATTTTTTAGCTGCACGTGCGCGAACCACAAGAACCAGCAATGCAGCCAAAATGCTGAAACAAGCAAGCATGAAGAATGTGGCCCAACGTGGGTTAACAGTAATGAGCTTAACGATATTATCTAGATTGTCTAGCATTGCCATTAATACCCCTTTACTTATAAATTTATTTTCAGGCACAAACGATTTTTTCACTCGATTTTAAATACATCCTTTTCATTCAATATAATTTTGCCTTCCTGTTGGCTACCAAGGCAACCGTTCACCATTTGAATGCCAAAAACCACCCGTCGTGGCCATGTTTAATTCGCTAATTCGCAGGCTCAAACGTCGCGCAGCTTCTTCCGCAGTAATATCTCCACCAAAATTTACCATCGCAGTTTGCACATAGCCTGGATGCAAAATAGCCACAGCAATACCACGCGATTTCAAATCGTGGCTTAATGACATAGCGGCCGCATTTAATGCGGCCTTGGACATGCGATAACCGTAATAACCACCGGAAGTATTATCGGCAATCGAACCCATGCGACTGGTGATAAAAGCAATTTTGGCATTCGCCGAGAAGAGACCAAGCAATACTTCACTAATTCGCACGGGCGCAACAGCATTTACCAAAAATTGGTGCGCGACATCCACATAATTAATACTTTCCAGGCTCTCATGTTTGAAAATCCCGGCATTGTTAATCAGTAAATCAATCTTGCATCCTGCCAACAAAGTAGGCAGTTGCTTTATCGCATCGGCATCGGTTACATCAATATCCGCGATCACTTTCACACGAGTGGCGCCCAACTCTTCCGAAGCCGTGCGACAAACACCAAAAACCTGCCAACCTTGCGCTAGATATTCTTTGCACAACGCCAAACCAATACCGCGATTTGCACCGGTGATAACAGCCGTTTTCATAAAATATGCCCACCTTTTGAATTACTTTTATGACCGCAGTTTGATGGCCTTTTGAATACGCACCGGCTTCACGTTAAAAATCATCCAGAACAAGACATCCGGAACAACAATAGGTGAGTTTGGCAATATCCGCTTTATTTCTATTAAAATAAATAGGCGCTGCATAGAGACCCTGTATTCAGCACCCAATATTGCGTTTGAGTGTACTCATTAACCCCAGAGATGGATATTCATAAATTAAACCCTGGGGATCAATTGCAACTTTACCAAAAAAAGTAGCCTTTAACCCCCTTAGCTAATTGCACCTCGCCGCAGAACAGGGCAAGATTCGCCCGCAGCCCGCACACCTATATGCGCTAAATTCCAACCACATTCTAATAAGTAACTAACCATGCTAAAAAAACTACAGCCATACTCAGATTACGTTTACCCGTTAATATTACTGATTTGTTCTTTTGCGATTTACTTCAGCTACTACGGCAGCCCCAAATCGATGTTTTGGGACGAGAATTACCACATAGTCTCGGCGCAAAAACACATTGATAACATTATGTACATGGAACCACACCCACCGTTGGGTAAAATGCTGATGGGGCTTGCCGAGGTTGTTATCGGAGACAATGCCAAAGTCGACAAACACAAACTCGACGAAACTGATTATTTAAAAGGCGAAGATGCGCCGCCAGCAATGCAATACACCGGCTTTCGCTTTCCATCAGTGGTGCTTATGGCGTTTTCGGTGTTATTTTTTTACGGCATTATTCATCGTATTACCAAACACAAATTACTCGCCTTCGCATTTAGCAGTTTTATTATTTTCGACAACGCTTTAGTGGTGCATGCACGCGCCGCAATGCTGGAAGGTATCCAATTATTTTTTGTGTTAGCCGCGCTATATTATTTCACCCTTGCGATTACTAGCAGTAAAAAAATTCTGTTGAAGCATTACGCCATTATCGGTTTATTTATTGGCTTTGTGATCAGCGTAAAAGTGAACGGTTTTATTTTGCTGCTGTTGTTTCCTATGCTGTTTGGTGTTGACCAATGGGATAACCTGCAAAAATTTAACCCGATCGCGCTACTTCAGCGTCTCGCCGTTGCAGTGCCTGCAGGTGTTCTTCCAGCAGCATTAATATTTTTTGGGATTTTTTATATTCACATAGGTATGGGCACCAAAGTGTTAGCCGGCCATACCTACAAAGCATCACCTGAATATTTAAATGATATTAAGGAACATTCAACATGGAGCCCGAGCACTTTCATTGTTGGCATGAGAGACAACTTAAAATACATGAGTGAATACGCTGATGGCGTACCCAAACTCGATGAATGTAAGTCTGACGAAAATGGCAGTTTTGCTATGGATTGGGTACTAGGCAAAAAAACTATTAGCTACCGCTGGGATAAAGAGACTGTCGACGGCAAAGCAAAAACTCATTACATGAGTATAGTTGCCAACCCCATCGTCTGGTTTAGTGTGGCGGCAGGAATTATTTTTAGTCTTGGCCTTATCATGAGTAAATTTATTTACGGCCACAAAGAAAAAGATACGCCGTTATTTTATTGGATTTGTGCATTCACCACATTGTATGTCTGCTACATGCTGGCAATTTTACAAATTGAACGGGTAATGTACCTTTACCATTACTTTGTGCCCTTGATCTTTGGCTCCATCAATGCGGCATTGATCTTTAGTTATATTTATCGCGAAGATATTATCGCGAACAACAAACATATGTGGATTAACCTGGGGATTTTTATCGCGCTGCTAATTGCAATTTTTGCATTCTTTTCACCATTCACTTATGGCTTCGGAATCACAGAAGATCAAGCTGAATTGCGCAACTGGTTTAGCTTCTGGAAATTACAGGTGGTGTCATAATGAAAACGTTTTTCTTTGATAAAAATATTGCCTTCTCAATACTACTCGTTGTGGTAATTGGTTCAATTCTGAATAGAATTATTCCGCCTTCCGTAGATCCAGTATTTAGTATGGTCGTCAGTAAAAACCGTATCGGCATTACCGATATACATCAAGCGCGCGACATAGAGATCAGCAAAACAATTATGATTGATCGCATCAATCTCGCCGACAAAAGTCGTTTTCGTCATGCAAAATTAGGCGATCTGGGTTACGCAGGGGATTTCTTTGCAGATTTTGACGCGCCTTTTACCGTTAAAATTGCTGGCGATTATCAGTTTTTTCTCGCTAGCGATGATGGCTTTATTTTCAGCGTCGACAATAAACAATTGTGCGAGTGGACTCACGACCGACCGCTCACAACAGATACCTGCCACGTTAATTTAAGCCAAGGCGAGCACCACTTTAAATTAAGTTACTTTCAAGGTTATGGTAATGCTGGCCTGATTATGAGCTACGCAAACACCAGTAATGGAACACAATATTTGGCGGGGGAGAATTCAAAATTTATTCAGTTTGATCACTGATAATAAATACGAAGTGGTGGTGGGAGCTAGCCTGCTACCGCCACTCGCCCCCGGCACTCTGGATAACGCGTACAAACCCAAAACAGCTTTTCTTCTTGCGCCAGATTTTTTGCTTTTCGCTGCACCATAACTGCTGAACATTTTGGGCATGCATTAGCAACCATTCTGTCCGCAGCAACCATTGTGTTTACAGCTGTGCTCACAACAGTTTGGTCAATATTTTTATTCGCAACAACAGCAACAATTTTCTGAGCTTGCTCAATTTCTGTTTCAATGAGGCCTATAGCGGTCAATAATTGTTTGCGCAGTTGCGGCACATTATATTTCAATTCCCGGCTAACACTTAATAAGGGTAATTGCGCGCTACGACAAATAGCACTCAATACAGCATCGCCAAACACTGGCGAATTTTTCTCATTAAACTCAATCACACAAAGCAAGCCGAAAGTGCTTTTATCGCACACGACAAAATCAAATTGTTTTTCACCTAAGGGATTCGGTGAAACACTTTCACTGGCTGTTTTTATTTTTATACAATCAGCTACCGCTATTTTCGTCAACAACTGATATTCCATTGCCAACGCAGATTGCAATGCATCAAACAACAGTCTTTCAGCTGGCGACAATATCGAATCTTTTTTTTCGTAGGCAATGACAGATGCCTTCTGAGCTGCGTTCAACTGCGCTGCATTCAACTGCGCAGTGTTTGACTGAGCTGCACTCGGCGCCCCGCTTGCGTCGGGAGTTGCATCAATAGGAAGCTGCCAATCCTGGGGGTTAAATTTATCCTCAAATTTTGTTTTGAAGTTTTTATCAGCGCGATAAATAATATAGCCAATGATGACGAAAAATAATCCAAGCCAGATCATCAAACCCTCCTAAAGAAGCATTATAAAAAAAGAAGCGTTATAAAAATTGTCATGTTATGAGAATTTATTGCGCGATTAATTACCGCAATTAATGACCTGACGGCAAAGTAGTTGCAAACTAATCTTGCATTTACTTGTCCACCACTTTACTGAAACCCATTACTTTTGGAAAGTAGCAAGGCTTGCGTTTCGCAACCATCTTCTTTACATTACTACTTATGTTTAATCTTACGCATCATTCAATCCGTCGTTTACGCTTCTGGCTCATTGCCGCAGCGGCGATTTTGCTCATCACCTCTATTCTTGAGGCGGGGCATATTCACGGCGTTTTTACCGAAGTAGACGATCACTGTACACTCTGCCAACACTCCACCACACTCGATAAAACGCTTACTACTAGTACCAATTTTGTTGCACCACTGCTTTTTGCCGTATTTGCCTTTACCCTGATTACCCACTTCACACCAACCCTTGCTTACCACTTCGCGCTTATTCGCGCGCCCCCTGTAAAACTCCAACGCTACTAATTATTTAGCCTTAACTAGCGATTTATTTGCGTGCGGTAGCTATGAGCTGTCGCGCTATTTATATTTGGAGTTCACCATGAAATTTTTTCCAAAACACTACCTCGCGGTAGTGATTGCGGCTGCCTGCCAGCCTGTTTTTGCCGATCCTGTCTTTACTAAAAATATGCAAACCTCTGATGAGACGCTGGATGCTAATGGTATTGAAACGCTGCTGGTAACCGCGCAAAAGCTCGATCAGGCACGCAGCCAGTTAATGCCTGAAACTGGTAGCACTGTATATCGCTTTGACAGTAGCGACATACAAGCGCTACCTCTCGGCGATGACACGCCAATCAATCAAGTGATTTTGCAAGCGCCTGGCGTAGTGCAAGACTCCTATGGTCAGCTCCACGTACGCGGCGATCATGCCAACCTGCAATATCGTATTAACGAAGTTATTATTCCCGAAGCTATGAATGGCTTTGGCCAGAGCCTCGACACGCGCTTTGCGGATCAAATCAATGTGCTCACTGGCGCACTGCCCGCGCAGTACGGCTATCGCACGGCAGGCATTGTCGACATTCATACCAAAGGTGTTGAGTTCGCACGCACTGGCGACCTAAGCCTGGTTGCTGGCAGCAACGGTCACCAGGAGGAAAGCGCGGATATCGGCGGGGCAACACAAAATTGGAATTATTTTTTAAGCGGCTCGCACCTGAGTGATGACATGGGCATAGAGAACCCAACGGCAGAACGAAACGCGCTGCACGACCACACCAATCAAACTAAAAGCTTTGGTTACTTGTCGCGCATACTCGATGAGAGTAGCCGCGTGAGCTTTATGTTCGGAACTTCGAATAATAGTTTTCAAATTCCCAACGTTCCCGGGCAAATTCCCACTTACTCACTAGCAGGCACACCAGCACCGGATTCAACTGCGCTCAATGCCAGGCAAAACGAAAACAATCAGTTTGAAGTGCTCTCTTATCAAGCTAGCGTCAATGACAAATTTAACTATCAGTTCTCATTGTTCCATCGCACCACCGACGTTCATTATTACCCCGATCCAGTGGGAGATTTAGTATTCAATGGCGTTGCTGCCAGCATCTTTCGCCAAGCGGAATCTGCTGGCATTCAGGCAGATTCGAGCTACAAGATCAATGATGCACATACAATACGCGCCGGCTTTTTTATCGCGCACGAAACCTTTGCTGCAAATAGCAGCTCAGTTGTTTTTCCGGTGGACGCTATCGGTAATGTAGGCGAGGTCCCTATTACCATTCCCGACTCGACAGGCTTAAATGGTGGAACTTGTGGCGTGTATCTACAAGATGGATGGCAAATTAACCCTGCTCTCACCATTAACTATGGTGCCCGCATGGATAAAACCACCACAGTAACGAAAGAACAACAATTCAGCCCACGTCTCGGATTGGTTTACGATCTTTCTCCGGAAACTCGTATTCATGCGGGCTATGCTAACTATTTTACACCGCCACCCACAGAAATAATTGGTGCCACCTCGCTCGAAAAATTTCAAAACACAACCAACGCTTTACCGACCGATGTGAACACCTCCGTTAAAGCCGAACGCTCGCATTACTTTGATATTGGTTTCACTCAAAAGCTAAGTGAAAGTTGGACTGCCGGCGTGGACGCTTATTATCGCAGAGTAAAAAACTTACAGGATGAAGGCCAATTCGGCAGCGCGCTAATTTATTCTGCGTTCAATTATGAAACCGCGCGCATCGGCGGCCTTGAGCTAACCACCTCTTATCAGCACGAAGGCTTTTCAACGTACATCAACATTGCCATATCGAAAACCATGGCAAAAAATATTATTTCCGGCCAGTATAATTTCGCAGCAGACGAGCTGGATTACATTAATCAACATTGGATTCATCTCGATCACGACCAAAAATTATCTGGCTCAGCGGGCGCATCTTACAAGTGGGATGAGGTTACATTCAGTGGCGATTTAATTTGCGGCTCAGGCTTACGCAATGGGTTTTCCAACACCGAAAGTCTTCCGGCTTATACACAAATAAATTTAAGTGCGAATAAAACTTTCAATACCAGCCTACTGGGGAAATTAGACCTTCGCATTGCAGCGACAAATATATTTGATAAGGTTTACATTATTCGCGACGGGACCGGCGTAGGTGTAGGTGCGCCGCAATACGGTCCACGTCGGGGAGTTTTTGTGGCATTGAATAAGCAGTTTTAATTTTAATCTTACAAGCTAAAATCTAATTTTAACTATTTACTCACACAGATTAATTACCGTCCCGGAATTTAATCTGTGTGAGTATTTTTTTGCAATACAATAGTTAGTTAAAACTTTCTATTCATTCTTAACAAGCCCTGCCTAATACTTCTAAAAATATTTTTCTGTATACAAAGTATACAATCAAGAATATGATCAACGCTAATTTGTATTTTGCTAAAAGCAGTAATTAACCTGAGTTGGGACCTTAAAAAGGTTAATTAAAGCGCCAGGAATTTAATCTGTATCGGTATTATTTTTAGCATTTTTAAAATAATACTTTGCGGGTTATGTACCAAGGAGACAAACAACTAAGCTGTTTTTACCCTTTTGTTGTAGGTTTTATTTAGTGCTCTTGTCTCAAACTTTTTAATCGGTTTGATAAAAGGAAATGTATTATGGCTAACATTAAAATTGCAGTTATTAACAAGAGCACCGTAGTAAAAAACGACAGTCAGCTAGTAAAAGTGGTTGCCGCGCTACAAAAACAAGTGTCACGGGATTTTGCCCCCGCTTGGGGAATTGATGCAGACTTACGCCTTGTTGCACCGAATAGCAAACCGGCAGCCAATGAATGGTGGCTAGTCATTTTAGATAACTCGGATCAAGCGGGCGCACTGGGTTATCACGATATTACCAGCAAAGGATTACCACTCGGCAAGGTATTTGCGAAAACCGATTTAACCTACGGCGAAGATTGGGCCTGCACGGCAAGCCATGAACTTCTGGAAATGCTAGCCGACCCCACCATCAATTTAACGGTGTTTGAAGAAAACACTGCAAACGGTGGAGTTCTCTATGCCTATGAAGTGTGTGATGCTTGTGAA
>JAYTSJ010000258.1:0-3215 GCA_043745725.1 Gammaproteobacteria bacterium
TTGCCCACCATGACTATCATACTAATAACAGACATGACTCCCATGAGAGTCAAAATCGCCCAACCTATTTGGTCGGTATTTTTAAAAATAACACCCACTAAGGCCATCGGACCATCACCCTCAGATGACTCTTTACCTAATTGTTCTGGCGCCTGCGCACTAACAATTTCATCCACGATCCCTTGATTTTTTACTGCAATGTTTAACGACCTTTGTGAAAGAGAAGTATTTGCAAGCCGAATTTCATCCATCTCTCCTTTAAAACCCGCAGCTAAATTTGATTTGGCTCCGATTTTTATAGGTCCGCTGAGATTAAATAAATCCAGAGATTCGGATTTAACTTCTTCTCCATTGACCAATAAATGTAATTTTGATTTATCGATAACAAGCGCAAGGTGACTCCAAGTACCGATGGCTAAAGGCATTGCTGATTGAACCTTAATCGTCTTACCAGCATTTACAATTTGTATAAAAATTCCATTTGCATCCGCAAAAAGATCCAGACTATTTCCTTTTATATCGACTCGCGACAAGAGCGACATAGGCTTGCCTTCAAATGTAATCGGCTTTAACCAAACGCTAAATGTCAGCCCTTTGGTGGAATCAAATTGAATTGCGGGGGAATCCTGAATAACCAACTGGCCTTCACCATTAAACTTCAGCCCGGCACCGATTAGCGAAGCACCAGTAACCTCAACACCTGTAATAGTGACCTTATTTTTATAAGCTGTTGCATCAGCTAAAAAAGGCTCCGCAACATGAAAGTGAAAAACTGCGCTTTGCGTAACATCAAAAGTATTCTGTCCTTCGGTAGCAGCAACAGCTTTGCTATTTCCGTAATACATCCAAATTTTCTCAGGCGTGCCCACGACGGTGATGGGAACATTCACCCAGACAAATAACAGTTGGTTAACCAAATCAAAACTATCAACATGAAATTGCAGCGGCGTTTTATCATCTGCTGCAATAAATCTTAGATCTGCAAGCGTTTCCTGTACCAAGAAAAAATCAGGAAAATTTCCTGCATGCAGTTTGATAAGAACTACATTATCTACACCGCCAATCAGCTCACCCGTTTTAGCGGGTGAATTAATAGTAACAGGCATCCTATAAGCCCACTGATCACTCCACCACGCGTGAGCAACATTTGGTATTGCCATCAACAACATTAAGTAAATAACAACTCGCATTCATTTATCCTTCTTAAACTGACATTAAATTGGTAAAAATATTGCTTTAGTCAAAAATGTGTAATTTTTCTGTCACAAAATATCAGTGCGTATTCTAAACAGAGATAAAAATCTTATAAGCTCAAGAACCGATAAGCGAATTTTTAACGCTGTAAGATTTTTCAACAATGTTTGTTGTTTGGATCTAAATAGTGATCTAGTTTGAAAGTGATATTTCAGGCAGGTTTTACCGTGATCCGCAGGGTACTAGCTATTTGTTACAAAATAATTTCATGACAAAAAGAAGTAACATAGAAATGGTCAGTTAAGATGTCGGGTATGAGGTGATTGTGATGGGGGAGTTATCGAATACTGAAAATCGTTTGGGTAAACCCGAACGAAAAATAAAGAAAAGCGCACCAAATTTCAGTTGCCGGTGCAAAAATTATTTAAAGGGACCGTGACGCTGAACATCTAACACACGCCGAAGAAGTAAAAGCCGAGTTTCAGCTTCAAGTAAATCATTTGAAAAACTAACGCCGCCATAACCATCAACATTATTTCTTAAATTTTCAATAATAGATAAAAGACGCCTTTCTTCTACCACTAAGGATTCAATATATTCTTCTTTTTCGGTCGACATAAATAAATCCCTGGGTAGATTAAACAAGTTTAATGTATAGCACCTTTAACAAAAAGCGCCACCCAGTACGTATGCACCCGTGCATTCCTGTACCCATGCATTATCTCTCTTCTTCTCAATGTAACCAGTCAGTGTAACCAGACTCGCATCAATGAGAGTAACTGAACCACATCCACTGGCTTGGTGATGTAGTCCGAAGCTCCTGCGGCGATACATTTGTCTCTATCGCCTTTCATCGCCTTGGCTGTGAGGGTGATAATTGGCAACGTTTTGAAGCGGGCAATATTGCGGATCGCACGCATAGTGTCGTAACCATCCATCTCTGGCATCATAATGTCCATCAGAACAATTTCGATGGAGGGATCTTTTTCCAACATTTCTATACCACTTCGTCCATTTTCAGCAAACGATACATTCATTTTCTGGCGCTCAAGTACTGAACTTAACGCAAAAATATTGCGTAGATCATCGTCAACAATCAACACACTGCGCCCCGAAAGGCCACCATCAGCCGCTTGCATTTCATCCAGCATTCTTCGTTGTGGCTCTGGCATGCTGGCATGTGCGCGATGAAGGAATAAGGAGGTTTCATTGAGCAGGCGTTCAGGTGAACGTGCATCTTTAATGACAACTGTTTTGCCAATACGTTTTAGCTTGGTAATCTGCTCGTGACTGAGATCCTTCGCGGTGTAAACCACTACAGGTACATTTCGAAGAGTGTTGTCATTGCTCATTGCGTCCAGTACGTCAAAACCATTCATATCCGGCAATGTAAGGTCAAGAACCACGCAATCAAAGGTGGTTTTTGTCAGGGCTTCGAGTGCTTCTTTACCGCTTGCAACTGCGACAATTTGCACGTCAGATGCGCCAATCAACTCGACGATGTTATCGCGTTGTACTTGATCATCCTCTACCACTAACAAACTACGTTTGCCACGAACCAGGTAGCGCTGGACTCGAAGGAATTCGTGTTGTATACGTTCGCCATTGATCGGTTCCGCCAGATATGAAATAGCGCCAAGATCCAGGCAGCGTTCTCGCTCCTCCTCCTGCAACGCGAGCTCTGCTACTGGCACACTGGAGATAATATGAATTGGAATATGACGCGTTGCAGGATCGCGCTTCAAACGCTCAAGGATGGTAAAGCCATCAATATCAGTCAGCTGTAGATTAAGCATGATGGCCGAGGGAAGATAATCACGCGCGAGCGTCAGCACGGCATCACCCGTGAAGGTGACTATACCTTTAAAGTTTTGCTCACGCGCAGCATTCAAGAGTAGCTTGGCGCGATCCTGGTCGTGGTCAACAATCAAGATAGCTGGATCACCTTCAGACATGAGCGCCCTGTCATCAAAACTTTGATCAGCCTGCAGCTCAATCTGCGCAACAGCGGTTTTTTGCGC
>JAYTSJ010000259.1:0-8527 GCA_043745725.1 Gammaproteobacteria bacterium
AAAAGACCATCCTTGAAAAAAAAAGTCAGCTGATATAAGGTGGCGGCCAACTGTGGCAGCTGCTGCTTAAATTGCTATGCAATTTTGCGGTTGGATCTGTCAGTTAAAAATCACTTAATAATTATTGTTATGTTTTTTGTCGCGATGTCTGGCTCTCATCCCAGAGAGTTGCAAACACAAAACAGGTGTTTATTTGATCGAAAAGATCAAATATTGGCCGCACATTAAAAAGAAATCTCTTCGTATTAACTCAATAGTGTTCACATACTTTGAGCGAAAAATAGGAGATCACAATTAGCAGTTTTTGCTGGTGTTTGAGGTGACAGGTTCATTAATAGCCTGTTTAGTTGTGCAACATATCCATAAGATGCTTTTGGTTCTGGCGGCAGTGTGGTTTTTCACGCTGATTGTTGGATGGTTGCTCTGTCGTTAGTTGATTTGCAAAATGCAAAAAATATGTAGGGGTCGTATGAAGCGATATTTTAGTAACCGGAATTTTTTAGTGTGGCTGTTGCTTTGCTGCTGCAGTCTGCCGCTACTGGCTGAGGCATCGTCGTTTAACATGACACAAGGTGTCACCAACATTAGCCACGATGTGTATAACTTGCATATGGTTATTTTTTACATTTGTTGTGTTATTGCGGTGGTGGTTTTCGGCCTGATGTTTTGGGCGATATTGCGTCATCGCAAAGCGCGTGGCGTACAGCCGGCACAGTTCCATGGCAGCACTAAAATGGAAATACTTTGGACTGCTATACCGGTAGCTATTTTAATCGTGATGGCCATCCCTGCTACTAAGACTTTGTTAGAAATGGAAGATGCTTCTAAATCTGACATCTCTATATTAGTAACTGGATCCCAGTGGAAGTGGCATTACAAATATCTCGATTACCCTATCGAATATTATTCGCTGCTATCTACTCCGAGTGCGCAGATCCATAATACCGCCGAAAAAGGCGAGCATTATTTGCGTGAAGTAGATCGCCCTCTGGTATTACCTACCGGTAAAAAAATTCGTTTTTTAATGACATCAGATGACGTAATCCACTCATGGTGGGTGCCGGCTTTTGCCATTAAGAAAGACGCTAACCCAGGTTTTATTAATGAAATTTGGACGCGTGTTGATCAGCCTGGCGTATATCGCGGCCAGTGTGCGGAGCTGTGTGGTAAAGACCACGGTTTTATGCCAATTGTAGTGGAAGTGAAAGCTCCTGCAGAATTCGATGCCTGGGTTAAAGAGCAAGCTGAAGCAACTGCGAAGGCGCAGGCCGATGCGCAAGCTTTGGCACCTATGACCAAAGAAGATCTAATGGCGCTTGGACAAAAAACCTATGAAGCGCGCTGCGCTCCTTGCCATCAGGTTAGCGGTGAAGGTTTGCCTGGTGTATTCCCTGCTTTGAAAGGTAGTGTGGTTGCGACTAAAAATTTACCTCTACATCTACAAACTGTCATTTTAGGTAGGGCCGGTACAGCGATGCAGGCTTTTGGAAAACAACTCAGTATCAGTGAAATTGCTGCCGTAATTACCTATGAGCGTAATGCTTGGGGTAATGACACTGGCGATCTGGTACAGGCAAAAGATGTAGCCGCCGCTATGCCGGCTAAGGAGTAAAAGATGAGTACTAATGAACATAGCGCAACTGCACATGCCGATCATGATCATGCGCATCATGACCATAAACCAGGCGGCGGGATAACTCGCTGGTTGTACACCACCAACCATAAAGACATAGGCACGCTTTATTTATTGTTTTCGTTGCTGATGTTTTTCATCGGTGGCATTTTTGCGATGGTAATCCGCGCTGAATTATTTCAGCCTGGATTGCAATTGGTACAGCCTCAATTCTTTAATCAAATGACTACACTGCACGGATTGATAATGGTGTTTGGTGCCGTTATGCCAGCGTTTGTTGGTTTGGCTAACTGGTTAGTGCCGATGATGATTGGTGCTCCAGACATGGCTTTGCCGCGCATGAACAATTGGAGTTTTTGGATTCTCCCTTTTTCATTCACTATCTTATTATCAACCTTGTTTATGGATGGTGGTGCACCAGCTGCTGGCTGGACATTCTATGCACCCCTGTCTACCAAATACAGTGGCGATAGCACTGCGTTCTTTGTGTTTGCCGTTCACTTGCTCGGCATATCGTCAATTATGGGTGCCATGAATGTCATCGTGACTATTTTCAACTTGCGCGCTCCCGGCATGACCTGGATGAAATTGCCGTTGTTTGTTTGGACCTGGCTGATTACTGCGTTTTTACTGATAGCAGTTA
The DNA here is from genome assembly GCA_043745725.1 of Gammaproteobacteria bacterium. Lineage (GTDB taxonomy): Bacteria > Pseudomonadota > Gammaproteobacteria > Pseudomonadales > Cellvibrionaceae > Cellvibrio. The sequence continues at coordinate 2,277 of JAYTSJ010000259.1, forward strand.
TGCCGGTACTTGCGGGCACAGTTACCATGGTGTTGACCGATAAATATTTTGGCACCAGCTTCTTTGATGCAGCAGGCGGCGGCGACCCGATAATGTTCCAGCATATTTTTTGGTTCTTCGGGCATCCAGAAGTTTACATTATGATTTTGCCTGCCTTTGGTATTATTTCGAGTATTGTGCCTACGTTTGCGCGTAAGCCTTTGTTTGGTTATGAATCAATGGTGTGGGCCACATCAAGTATTGCATTCTTATCTTTTATTGTTTGGATGCATCACATGTTCACTACTGGTATGCCAGTAACCGCTGAATTATTCTTTATGTACAGCACCATGTTGATTGCGGTGCCCACTGGAGTAAAAGTATTCAACTGGGTGGCGACAATGTGGCGCGGTGCCATGACGTTTGAAACACCTATGATGTTTTCTATCGCCTTTATTGTATTGTTTACGATTGGTGGCCTTTCAGGGCTAATGCTTGCCATAGTTCCTGCTGATTTCCAGTATCAGGATACTTATTTCGTAGTGGCGCATTTTCATTATGTATTGGTGACCGGTGCAGTCTTTTCGATTGTTGCTGCTGTTTATTATTGGCTGCCAAAATGGACCGGGGTTATGTATGACGAACGTTTGGGCCAATTGCATTTCTGGTGTTCACTAGTGTCGGTCAACATGCTGTTTTTCCCTATGCATTTTGTTGGCCTTGCCGGAATGCCGCGCAGAATCCCAGACTACGCGTTACAGTTTGCGAATTTCAATGCGTTCATTAGTATTGGTGGTTTCTTGTTTGGTTTGTCGCAACTTATATTCCTTGCAGTGATTTTTAAAGCCATCCGCAGGAAAGGCGTGAAAGCGACGGATCAAGTGTGGGAAGGGGCTGAAGGCCTGGAGTGGACTATTCCATCGCCAGCGCCATATCACACTTTTGAAACACCACCGCACGTTAAATAAAAAAATACCGAGATAGTTGCGAGTATGCATAAGCCATTGTTGTACAAGTTGTTATTGATTGGCGCGTGCATGTTCGCATTTACTTTTGCGTTGATTCCTTTTTACAGTGTTTTTTGTAAATTAACCGGTTTGAATGGAAAAACGGAAAATAGTACCGCTGCTGCTGCGACTACAGTCGATTTACAGCGCGAGGTTAGCGTTGAGTTTTTGGCAACTGTTGATAAATCTATTCCGTGGACGTTTGCGCCAGAGGTGCCGCGCGTTACTGTGCACCCTGGTGAAGTCAAGGTGGTTAATTTTAAAGTTGAGAATTTGACTTCAGAAGCAATGATTGCCCAAGCGGTACCTTCGGTTTCTCCTGGACAAGCCGCGCAGTTTTTTAAAAAAATGGAATGTTTTTGTTTTACCCAACAACCACTACAAGGTAAAGAAAGTAAGCTTATGCGGTTGCAGTTTTATATAGATCCTGCACTGCCGGCTGAGACAAAAACGGTTACTTTGTCGTATACGTTATATAGAGTTGTTGCACAATGATGTTAAATGTTTTCATGATTTAGAAGTTTTAATGATTTGGTTTCTGAAATTGTTTTTTAATAAATTTATTGAGAAGTCGCCAGCAGCGGGAGAGCACAGCATGCACAATAGTTCAGAAAAATATTACGTTCCCAATCAAAGTTCCTGGCCAATAGTTGGCGCGGTAGCTTTATTTTTTATAGGTTATGGTGCGGCGCATTGGGTCAATGACTTTACCCGTGACCGCAGCGGATTTGGTGTTTATTTGTTAATCGCTGGCTTGGCATTGTTATTCTTTATGCTGACGGGTTGGTTTAAAAATGTTATTAGCGAATCTATGGAAGGACTTTACAGTGCGCAAATGGATCGTTCATTTCGCCAGGGTATGAGTTGGTTCATTTTTTCTGAAGTTATGTTTTTCATGGCGTTTTTCGGCGCATTGTTTTACGCCAGAATAATATCGGTGCCCTGGTTAGGCGGTGCGGGTAATAGAGCTATGACGGCAGAAATACTTTGGCCGCATTTTCATGCTGTATGGCCATTGATTAAAACTCCAGGTGGTACAGAAAGTCATGCAATGCCTTGGCAGGGTGCGCCGCTTTATAACACCATTATTTTATTAGCTTCGTCAGTTACTTTACATTTTGCCCATGTTGGGTTGGAGCAAGGTAAGCGCTTGCAGTTAAAAATTTGGCTAGCAATTACTATTTTGTTAGGCGCAGCGTTTTTGTACCAGCAAGTGGGCGAATATATCCACGCTTATCATGAGCTGGGCTTACGTTTGAACACTGGTGTTTATGGCAATACCTTTTTCTTGCTGACTGGTTTTCACGGCTTCCATGTAACGCTTGGCGCAATTTTATTGAGTGTAGTGTTCTTGCGTATTTTGCTTAAAAACCACTTCACTCCCGAACGTCACTTTGTATTTCAAGCAGCTTCCTGGTATTGGCATTTTGTTGATGTTGTGTGGTTAACTTTGTTTGTCGTGGTTTATATTCTTTAATCCTTGATTAATAAGGCCGCTGGTTTGGAGTAATAAAGCCAGTGGCTATAGCCACAAGAATGCAGAGAATTATGAATACCGAAAACAATAAGCGGCGGCCTAGAAATTTTGATAAATGGGGCTGCTGCTCATTGTTTTTTACCATGTAATACAATGCTTGAAATAAATTGAAAATGACAAAAAGTAGTAAAGCAACTAATAACGCTTTAAATAGCATGTTGGTATAGCCTCGGAGTGGGTGCATGCAAATTATAGCGTTTAATCGTTGCTGGGTCATTCATCTCCGTTGGTTAATCATTACTCTGATTGCCGCTAGTATTTTATTTGGTTTGTCTGCGTGGCAGTTAAAGCGCGCTGCAGGCAAAGCTCAACTTTTGCAACATCTCGCGCAAATACAACAAGACGGTCCGGTCACTGCACAAGCGATACATAGCTTGCTTCCCGAAGTTGCGGATGGCTTAAATGTCACTGCCCAAGCCCATTGGCTAGCGCCAGCGGTTTGGTTGGTTGATAACCAAATTGTGAAAGGGCAAGTGGGTTATGACGTTCTTGTTCCCATGCAGTTAGATGCGACTGCGGATGTGATATTAGTAAATTTAGGATGGTTGGCCGCACCTGGAACGCGTGGACAATTACCGAGTGTTAATGTGCCGGCGAATTTTAATATTCAAGGTATGTTACGTACTCATTTTGGAGGGATTCGGCTTGGACAAAACTTTGAAGATAATGGCCAGTGGCCGATGCGAATTCAGCAATTGGATCTTGAGACATTAGGTTCTTATCTAAAACGACCACTTTATGCTGGTGTTATATATCAACTGCAAAACTCGCCCTATGTTGTGCATTATCAAACCGTAGTTATGCCACCAGAACGTCATCGTGCTTACGCGCTGCAGTGGTTTCTGTTGGCGCTTGCTGTGTTGATAGTTGCTTTGGCTGCGAGTGCAAAAAAGGTAGCTTCCGATGAACAAAAGTAATCGCACTCTTAGTAAATCAAAATTTTTATTTTTATTTATTTTATGCAGCAGTTTGCCGCTTATTGCTGCAAAACTCGCATTGCAATATGGATGGTTTAATGCCGGCGTCAGTAATAAAGGGCAGTGGCTTGATCACGAGATCCAATTATTGCCAGCAACCGAACATCCGCAATTGCGTTGGCATTTGGTGTATGTTCAAGCGCAGCAATGTGATGCCAATTGCGAAATAGCGCTCTATACCATGCAACAACTTTATATAGGCTTCGGACGTAAGCAAGATGAATTCAATGCGTTAATCGTGGCGGAACAATCTCCTGCAGAACTCGCAAAATTTTCATTTATTACTTGGCAAGCGCCGAAAACCTCTGAGCCGGAATTACAAAATCATATTTTAATTGTTAATCAACAGGGCATAGTGCTGTTGCGTTATCCGGTATCGCTTGATCCTGCAGCGATGCTGGGTGTTGGCAAAGATATACGCACCGACTTGTTGCGGTTGATGAATTATGATCGGGCAGGGGTGTAAGCATGTTTAAAGTTTTAATTAATATCGCCATTGCTTTAGCGTTGGGAACAATTGTTTTAGGTGCTTATACGCGCTTAACCGAAGCTGGGTTGGGCTGCCCTGATTGGCCGGGCTGTTATGGTTTTATTGCTGTGCCAGAGCATCCAACACAGGTTGCGCAGGCGCTTGAGGATTTTCCCGGAGCACAAATAGTTCCACACAAAGCTCACAAGGAAATGCATCATCGCTACCTCGCCGGGCTTTTGGGTCTCAGTGTGGCGTTTATTTTTTTAATGAGCCAATGGCTTAAGCAATGTCGAGGTCTTGCGACGTTTATTTTACTGTTAGTGATGTTTCAGGCTGCTTTAGGCATGTGGACTGTAACCTTGAATTTATTGCCGTTAGTGGTAATGGGGCACCTGCTAGGTGGTTTTAGCTTGTTGAGTACGTTGGTGTTATTGCGCATGCAGGCTGCCAAGCCCATGGTTTTTGCCGCAGAGCCTAAGCTTGCCAGCTTATATCCTTTTGCCTGGGTGGCATTGTTGGTATTGATCATGCAGATAGGGCTGGGTGGTTGGACATCGGCCAATTACGCCGCAGTTGCCTGCCATGATTTGCCAGTGTGCGAGGCGGGTTGGTCGCAACATTTCAGTTTGTCATCCGCGCTCTCCTTACCGCTTGGGCATGCAAGTTATCAGTTTGGAGTCTTGTCGGCGGATGCGCGGCTCAGTATTCATGTATTGCATCGCCTGGGTGCATTTGTGACCTTAACATTGCTCGGCAGCTTTGCTTATCTCGCCTGGCGTCGTTCGCAAACAAAAACCATGCGTAGACTTGCCTTGGGAATAGCAGGCTTATTGGCGCTGCAGTTCTGTCTGGGTGTTATCAATATCGTGGCTTACCTTCCGTTAATGAATGCAGTAGCGCATAATTTTGTAGCCGCGAATTTACTGATGTTAGTCGTAGTGTTTGTCTATCAAATTTATCAACGACGGGGCTCGCAGAGCTCGCCCGTCTCAATTGCGTCTTAGGAGCATTTATGACAAACGGAAACAGCACCGCTACCGCAGCGGGAAAAAGCCCAGCTGGCGGCTATTGGCGCGACTACTATCAGCTCACCAAACCACGAGTCGTAGCCCTTTTAGTGTTAACAGCCTGGGTGGGAATGGTCTTGGCTACCCCCGGCTTGCCGAATTTATATCTGGTTCTTATGGGAAGCCTGGGCATCGCTATGCTGTCTGGAGCAGCCGCAGCTTTTAACCATGTTCTGGATCAAAAAATAGATGCTGAAATGGCGCGTACCAGCGCGCGCCCCTTGCCCAAAGGACGGCTTTCTACCCTGCAGGCAGTAAGCTTTGCTATAACGCTTGCGGTGGTTGGTTTTTTGCTTTTATTGTTTACCGTAAATGCCTTAACAGCCTATTTAACGTTGGCCAGTCTATTTGGTTATGCGCTGGTATATACCATGGTGTTAAAGCGCGCGACACCACAAAATATTGTTATCGGTGGCTTGGCTGGCGCTATGCCGCCATTGTTAGGTTGGACAGCAATTACCGGTAGTGTTGATGCCAATGCATTGCTATTGGTAATGATTGTGTTTACCTGGACACCACCACATTTTTGGGCACTAGCTATACATCGCTGTAATGATTACGCAAAAGCGAATATTCCAATGTTGCCAGTGACTCACGGAATTGAATTTACCAAAACGGTTATTTTGCTCTACACAGTATTGTTATTTGTAGTTTGCTTGTTGCCTTATTTGGTGGGAATGTCAGGAGTGCTGTATTTGGTGGTTGCTTGCTGCTTGAATTTGCGCTTTATGCATTTCGCGTGGTTAATGAAGTATCGTCCAGCTGCCAATTTGGCGATGGATACGTTTAAGTTTTCTATCGTTCATCTAATGTTATTATTTCTCATACTTTTAGTTGACCATTATGTTAAATGGCAAATTACTTTATAAAATTTGCCATGGTTATTGTTTGCTAATGGCAATTCAAAAAAGGACATCAATAACAATAAAAATATTGTTATTGATGTCCTTTCTCAGTTTTGTGTTGAGCGCATCGGCGGCACAATTAATCGTCGAAGATGCATGGATAAAGTTAGCTCCCCCTGGAGTTACAAGCCATGCAGCTTATTTGCGACTCATTAACAATAATAAACAAGCATTAACAATTACTCATATTAGTGCCGCCGGTTACGCGCAAGTATTGTTGCATCAAACGAAAATTGAAAAAGATAAAGTTCAAATGGATCTTGTGGAAACTTTGGAAATTCCTGCCGGAACTTCGGTAGAGTTTACT
>JAYTSJ010000260.1:0-8454 GCA_043745725.1 Gammaproteobacteria bacterium
TACCCGCACCCGGCTCTGCTTCCAATAATAAGCATCCGCGCGATAGCGATGATATAAACTCTTCACGTAAATCAGTAAGAGGATATCTTGGCAAATTATGAAAAAACTTTTCACCGCCGATTAAATTATTCAAGGCTATTGATAAATGTATTAAGTGTTAAACGGCCAGTACGCGGATTAGGATCAAAATTAAAATCAGGGCTAATATTCCCTGAATGCAAACTATTACCGCGATACATAATTATGCGATTAAATACTGCATCATAGGATGCAATTTGTTCATAATATTTATTACTGCCATTTATATATTGACCCATCCAATGAGGATCATCCTCCTCTTGCAACAAATATTTTTTCATCTCTACCATACGAGCATCATCGACCATCTCAAATCCTGTTGCACGATGACGATAAAGAGAGGTACCGCCTTTATCCGCCGAGCATAAATAATGAATCGCTGCAAATTGTGAACGTACAGGCGAATCTACATGTGGTCGCGACTGCGCTGGCTGCAAACTAGCAGGTGGCGCAATAACCATTGAAAAAAACGATTTTGAATGAGTAATATTTTCAGAAAGAATATTAAAAGTGTTGCAGATAATATGGCGCAAATGGGTATACATGGCACCAGCATAAAATTCTGGCACCAGAGCTTGAACGCCGGGGTACAGATGAGTAGGGTCACCGAATTGACAATAACGCTCTGCAACTTCTATTAATAATTCTGCTTTATCGAGAAAATTATCGATGACTAAAACAGGATTTTTTTCTTCCCCTACATAATCAACACGATAGCGAAATTCAGCATGCAAAGGCGGTACAAAATCTGAACTCATTTATTATCTCCGCAGCATGTTCAGTAAAGCAAAATTATATTAAACCATTATAATAATACAATGGTGACTCCAGCCAGTAAATTTCGTGCTTGTGCCGGCTCAAACGCGCGGCCATTGCTTTGATTGACAATCACTGAACCAACATAAGTTTCATTAGTTACATTGGCAAGTTTAATCCACCATTGACCCTGCCACCTAAGGCCGTCCGTTGTACCTGACGCTAAGCGGCCTGAAAGCGCAATATCTGCCGTATTACTTGCAGGTGCTTTTATTAAATTATTATCGCTGGTGGCAACAGCGCTTCGGTGTGCAAAGCGAATGGAGACTTGAAAATCATTATTGAATGGCTGCCAATTAATTTGCAGAGAGTGATTAATTTTTGCAACACCCGGCAATTGCATTCCATTCCATTGCCCCTGACTATATTCAGCATTTAAGTAGTTGGATACAAAACGACTATCCCATTGTGTAGACAGCTGCCAGCGGCCACTTAACTCTAACCCGTTGCGTTCAGTTGCTGCTGCATTGCGATAACTGGTACGGCCATTTTGTGATTGATCAACAACTATTTCATCTTGCGTCTGAATTGTAAAAGCGGTGAGCGCGGTATTCATTCCTTGCCGCCAATACTCTATCCCCAATTCATGCTGATGATTTTGTGCAGCCTCTAACGTTTGATTAAACCCCTTATCACTTACAGTGTAAGCAGTTTCGGTAAGGGTTGGCGTTTCAAATCCACCGCCGCTACTCGCATGCAGCGTCCAACTTTTAGTAAATTCGTAGCGGGTTTCCAATGCATTTGATAAATGACTAAACTCACGATTGCCGCTGTCATCGCCATTACCCGGCACAACAAAATAATCATCCACGCTAAAATTAACCTGTGACTCGCGCAATCCCGCCAGCCATTGCCAACGCGCGGTTGGCTGCCACTGCGCAATAGCATACACGTCGCGGCTATCGACTTGTCCCAGCTCGTTACGGCGTAAATCACCGTGATTACCAGCAAGGTTAATGTAGCCTTTACGCTTATCATCCATTGTTGAATACTCACCGCCTAACGTAATACTGACTGGTTGATTACTCGATACAATATCCCAAGTGTAATTGCCATTTGCACCGTTAAAATTACGCTGTAAATCTACCACTCCACCCGAGCTAGTTAACGCATCACCCTTGAGCGCAAGATATTGTTCAATGGCGCGCTTACCATTCCACAATGCTAATTGCCAGCGCCGACCACCTTCTGCTTGACGTAAACTCAATGCGGTTTGTTGATGCTGAATTTGCTTGCGCGTATTAAAAAAATTGGCTGAAGTATTGAGTTGTTGCGGGTCGGTTTGCCATTCCAGTTCGGTAAGCCCAAGTGGATCTTGCAATTGCGGTGCAGATTCTTTATCAAAACGTAATTGGGCTTGGATGTTATTGTCAAAATGATAATAGGCTTGCGCACCCAATTGTTCGCGCTCCGCACGGGCATGAGGGCGATCGCCAGCTGCTTGTAAATGACTGCCTTGAGCACGCAAAGCAAAGTCGTTTTGCTGCCATTCACCCAGCACATTTTCACGCGCCAAACCGGATTCATCGGCAGAACCACCGAACGCAATATTATTGATTGTTGGCGCCTGGGTTTGTAATCGAATTACACCACCGGCACCGTTACCATAGAGCGCCGCTACTGGCCCTGTTAATACATTTGCCTGACTAACACTATCCAGTATCGCACCTGAAAACTGCCCCTGACCATCCGGCATGGTCAGGGAAATTCCATCTATCTGTAAATCTACGCCGCGCACACCAAAGGCTGAGCGAGCGCCAAAACCACGCAGGGTGATGCGAGTATCCTGCGCATAATTCGAGCGACTGTCCGCTTGTATACCGGGTAAGCCCGACAAAAACTCTGCGGCATCACTGCGCGCGCCGGGCATTAGCTCTTTTACAGTAACGGAATATTCACGCTCATCTGCCTTGGAAACTTTCGCCGTAACCACCAAAGTTTCTATCTCAGCAAATGCATAACACCGCATAGGCAATAATATGCATACAAACAAAAATTTTCTAATAATCATAAATAGCTGCGCCGCTTGATTGGGGTAAGCGAATCATTAAGCGCACTAGTTTAACGGGTGGAGCGAGTAAATAGATGCAATTAAAAATAAAGGATAATCGGGCGCCTGGCTTAGGCGACCTGCACCACAATTTTTCCAATCGCTCTACCACCTTCACTTTTATCCTGCGCTTGCACAATGTCTTTCAGCGCATAAACACTGTCAATAATGATTTGAATTTTTCCCGCATCAATCAATTTCGCCAATTCATTTAGCTGTGGTGCGCTGGGTTGAACAAAACAAAATAGCGGTGTTACGCCATGTTGCTCTGCAGTGGCGGCATCGGGAACAGAGACAATCGACACTAATCGGCCACCGCGTTTCAAAGTCTTCCAGGACTTCTGCTGAACATCGCCACCCAAGGTATCAAACACTACATCCAGATCGCGCAGCGTACTAAAATCCTGTTGCGTGTAATCAATCACTTCATCAGCACCCAAGCTTTTCAGTAACGCCACATTGCGTGTAGAACTGGTGGTATACACATAAGCACCACGCAATTTCGCCAATTGAATCGCAAAAGTACCAACACCACCGGAACCGGCGTGGATTAACACGCGTTCGCCAGCTTGTAGTTTTGCAAATTCATACAGCACTTGCCATGCCGTAAGCGCAACTAAAGGTACTGCTGCGGCCTCTTGCCAGCTAAGGGTCTGTGGTTTATGGGCAATCTCGCTAGCGCGTACTGCTATGTATTCTGCATAAGTGCCATCACGAGCAATATCCGGGCGGCTATAAACTGCATCACCCCTTTTCCAGCCGGTGACCTCGTCCCCCAAGGCAACAATCTCACCCGCGAGATCCCAACCAAGAGTCAATGGCAATTTATGTGGCAGGAAGTTTTGTAGATAGCCTTTGCGTACTTTCCAATCCACTGGGTTAATGCTTGTCGCGTGGATTTTGACTAATACATCATCCGCATTAATGGTGGGAATAGGCGCAGATTCGAGAGTTAACACTTCTCGCTCACCGTAACTATGAATGCGAGCGGCTTGTTGTGTTTGAGGTATTTGATAGGATTGGCTCATGATAAAACTCCTGACTGGTTAAGTTGAATAACATTGAGACCAGTCTAAGGCAAAAAAAATCTCTTGATTAGCCCGCTTTTTATCACTAGATTGTTTCCATTAACTCAACAAAAGTAAATCATCATGTCTATCCCTCTTGACCGGCTTTCAGGCTTAATGCTGTTTGCGCGTGTAGCACAATACGGCAGTTTGTCGGCTGCGGCTCAGAGCCTTAGCATTAGCCGTTCAGCGGTGAGCAAGCAACTCAGCAACTTTGAAACACAAATAGGCGCACGCCTGGTGCAGCGAACAACACGCAAACTAGCACTCACTGAACTCGGTGAGCAAATTTTACAAGAAGCTGAACGCGTGGATGTTGCCTTAAATACCATCGAAAGCATTACCGATAACTTCAGCCAACAGGTACGCGGCAAGCTGCGAGTTTCGTGCTCAACTTCATTTGGCAGAGTGGCATTAATGCCGCTGTTAAAGGATTTTTCCGAGCGCTATCCCGAACTGGAATTGGAGCTGGGGCTGGAAGACAGATTTGTTGATTTGGTCGCGGAACAAATAGACGTTGCTATCCGCATCGGCCACTTACCTGACTCTTCATTAATCGCTCGACGACTGGGTGAACTTCGCTGGAAGCTATCTGCCAGCCCAGGTTATATATCACAGTATGGTGAACCCAAAATCCCTGCTGATCTTACAAATCACGCCTGTTTGTTTTACGGCAACCGTAGGCAATTCATGAATACCTGGAACTTTACGACAAAGGACGGAGTAGAAAGTATTAAAGTAAACGGCCCGTTAGTTATTAACGACGCATGCGCTTTAGTCGATGCCGCCATTAACGGCATGGGGATTTTATTAATTGACGATGCCCTGCTGGGCGATGCATTGACTAAAGGACAGCTAGTTCCTTTGTTGCAGAATTACCCACTCGCACCCGGCTTTCCCGTTTATGTGGTTTATCCCGCGCGAAACTTTTTGCCAGCAAAAACGTTAGCGTTTGTAGAGTTTTTGCTGGCAAAGTTAATTCCACTCCTGGCCTAACCCATTCCCGGTTTAACTCATCCCTGATCTAATTCATTCTTGGTGTAACTGGAAAAAATTAATATTCTTCATCAGTTCAACAAACCGTAGACACCCAATGAATATGCGCGATGGTTTCTTTCGCCTTGCATGGACGCGGTACTGATTACCTCACCCAACTTTAAATCTTCTGATTGAAAGCGTGTAATACCGGTGCCTTCATCGAAACTTACTGCTACACCTTCACCTAAGTAATAGCCAATTAAATCGCCTTGCTCTACACCGACACTAACAGGAAAATTAATTCGAACAACACCTGTTTGAGTGACCAATAAAGGTTTGCTATCCCAGATAACCACTAAACTCTTATCAACTTTACGTAAGACCTTGACACTAAATTTTCCCGGTTTTACAAAATATGCCCCAGCTCCGGTTAAGGTTCCGGTTTTAGGAATAACATTTGCTAAATCAACCACACAAAGGGGTTTCTCATCAGTCTTAGCGCGCGCAACTAATTCACCACCAATGTAATCGAGTAACCCACCTCTCACCAGAAAATCTTTATAGGCATCAATTTGTTTCTGCACAAAAACGCGCACCTGTCCACGCAATTCAGAAGACTCCTGAACTCGCGACGTTTTTTCCACACCAAGCACACCATTCACACGAGTTTTCTCAGCCAAGTCCTGGCGCAATTCAACTTCTTGCTTTTGCAGTTGTGCAATATTATTGTTGGCAACACCCAAATCAGCTTTGAGTTTTTCCATTTTTTTTACATCGGGTGAAGTTTGACAAGCACTGAGTGTCACTATACCGAACAATATTAAGCCATTAACCAGTTTCATAAGAGAGTCTCCTAAAGTGAATTTAATTTCATATAGAATATTTAACTGCAACCTCTGTACAACTATTTTTTAACACTAAATTTGCTAGAAATTAAGGGTTGTTGCTCAAATAATAAATCAATGTTATATCCGCCATCAGCAAAGCCAGTTACCGGTTGCTCAATGCGAAAAAATTTAAGCCCACTCGAACCGTTAACAACAACGGGCACCTGTGCAATCTGTAAGCTGCGCGATCCATCGTAAAGAATAGCCTGCAAGACTGAAGCTTCACCTTTAAAATTACGATATTCAAAGCCTATATAAATAATTCGCTCAGCAGCGATAGACGGATCTTGCTGCGCTAATTTATTGACTTCATTACTCGTTACCAATAGCCGCGATACAGTAGGCACTTTATCTGCAATGGCATGCTCAAGATCCATGGACAAGCCCAGCAATGCTTTACTTTGCGGAAAACTTTCACGCGCATTAACCAACTCTGCTGAAGCATCGGTAAATTTCTCTTCACTGATTAGCTGCTCAATTCTTTTTACTACTAAATTTTCTACCGCAATAACGCCTTCACGTGCAGCCGAATGTTGAGCATTCTGCGCCAGTAATTCACGATAGGTTTTCAACGCATTGTCGCCACTCGGCGCAATAAGTTTGCCCGCAGCTTGTTGTATTTTGGCGGTATTCAATAAATCCTGTTCAATATTTTGTTGTTTTTGTTTTAACTGACTTAACTCTTTTTGTTTTTGCTGCTGTTGTTGCTGTTGCTGTTGCAATGCCGCTTTCTGCAACTGCTCATTGGCAGCTTTAGCAACATTCAAGGCCGTTAACGCATCCTGTAACGCCGCTATTTTTTCATCAGCAGCGAATACAACTTCGGCAGAATTCGCATACTCTTGCGCTACACTCAGAGTATTTTCTTGTTGCGATTTTTGAATTAAATTAGCGTAAAAATTTTGTAACTCGTCCAGACCGGCTTGCGCAGCTTGTCGTTCATCCGAATTATTACTGTTAACTTCCTTACGATAAATATTTACCAGCTCAGGTGCAAACCGCCAATCTTGCTTTAAAGAATCGCGTAAAACTTTTATTTGCTCCATGAACGTTGGCGACGCATCTGTTGGTGGCTGCGCATCAATTGCTGACTGCACAACAACTGTTGACTGCTCTGTTGTAGGAGACGGCGCTATGACAGTAGGCTGCGCGGATACTTTTGACTCATGCTGCATAGAAGGTGGTGATTCGGATTGTGTTGTCGCAGCAACCAATGCAAGCTTATCGATAACTGGTACATCTATTTTGGTAGCGAAATATTCTTGCCAACGCTGTCTAAGATCTTCTTGAAAATAAAAACTCGCCGCTGCCACAACAATCAAACTTAATACAAGCCACCCACTACTCGTACCTGATTTTTTGGGTGAATTGGACTGGTGCCGCACAATACGATCTTCAGACCGTGCCACTATAGTATTGCTATGCGCAAGCTCAGTAGTATTGTGCCGCTTCACTTTTCGCTCACCAACTTTTAAGGGTTTGGGAAACGTTTTATCATCCATAGCTTCTCGTGTATTGGCTTCAGCAACGGACGCCAATACATGAGCAGAAATTGCATCCAATGCGGCAATAAATTCAGCGCCCGTCTGGTAACGTCGCTCTGGATTTTTTGCCATAATTTTGTCAATGATTGGCTGAAAAACTTCTAAATAGGGAGGTAAACAGGGAATATCTTCACTGATATGCATAATGCCAACAACAACGGCTGATTCGCCATCATAAGGCACAGCGCCAGTTACTAATAAAAATAATACTACGCCCAAGCTATAAAGATCAGATCGGGGATCAACCGACAAGCCTTTGGCTTGTTCCGGGCTCATGTAATGGGGGGTGCCTATTGCAATGCCCACTTGCGTCATTCCAGACGCAGTATCAGAAGGTCGCGCAATGCCAAAATCCATCAATATGGCACGACCATCTTCTTCATGTAACATAATATTTTCAGGTTTTACATCGCGATGGACATAACCTTTTTTACCCGCAAAATCCAACGCCCGAGCAATTTCTTTAACAACTCTCAAGCGTTCAAGCAAACTCAAGTCTAAACGTTTGTGGGTCAAATCTTTACCGGGAACATATTCCATGGATAAAAAATAATAGCCATTATGAATACCAACATCATAAACACTCACAATATTGGGATGGACTAAACGGCTAACAATTTTCGCCTCACGTAAAAAACGCTCACCAAAGTTATCATCGGCAAGAAGATCAGGAGACATCACTTTAAGCGCCACTTCACGCTCAAAACTTTCCTGTATCGCGAGATAAACAGTCGCCATGCCCCCTTTGCCAAGGGTGCTTTTAATTTTATATCCCGGTAACTCAATCTGCATTTATGTCTATACCAATTTTTTTAGTCAGCATCAGGGCGTATTCCAGCAAAGAATAATTATCATGGGAATTCTGGTTTATGGCACGAAGCAATCAATATCCGGCAATAAGGTAAAAACACTTATTATCTATAAGGCACTCGCTAAATGTAAATTTAGGCAGCAACTCATACTTAATATAGCAGGAATTATGACTTGCCGACTAAAATGCTTCTTCCCTCTAAAAACGGTTTTATTATATTGAG
>JAYTSJ010000261.1:0-6334 GCA_043745725.1 Gammaproteobacteria bacterium
GGTGGTGGCGGTGCTTTAGGCGCGGATATTAAAAATAAGGTTGCAGCAGAGTTATCGAAAATACCGCATGCTTTTAGTGTGCTTTGTTACGTTGACGGCAAGCCTACGGGGTTAGTAAATTGCTTTGAAGTTTTTTCCACTTTCCAATGTAAGCCGCTTATTAATATTCATGATGTTATTGTCGCTAATGATTTTCGCGGTCTGGGTATTAGCCAATTAATGTTGGTCAAAGTAGAACAAATTGCAAAAGAAAAAGGATGTTGCAAGCTAACGCTTGAAGTCCTTGAAGGTAACGACGTTGCACAAGGTGCCTACAAAAAATTTGGTTTTGCGGGTTATGAGTTAGATCCCGTTATGGGCAAAGCAATGTTTTGGCAAAAAATATTTTAATGGGCTAATTTTTTCTCGAATACCCAACCTAACGATAAATATGTCATCACGGCTAGCAGCAAAGTAATTGCGATATATAAAATGTTGTGCCAACTTAGCAGCTCAAATAGCCAGCCGGTTAAGCCCGATATGATAGTGACGCAAGTAAAGGTGATAAATTCATTGATCGCTTGCAAGCGAGTGCGTTGCGCGGCATCCGGTATTTGCGTGAGCAGCGTACTGCCGCCCATGTACATGAAATTCCAGCCAACGCCGATTACCAATAGCGCAAAGTGAAAAAATATTAATGCTTGTCCCCCAAGTGCGAGTAAGCAGCCGAACACTAAAATGCAAACGCCAATGAGCGCAATTTTTTTCGCACCAAAACGTGTGATAATTTTACCAGTGAGTAATGACGGCGCAAACATCCCCAGTAAATGCCATTGAATAACGCTGGCTGCGTCTGCAGCATGATAACCGCAACTAGCCATCGCTAATGGGCAGGCTAACATCACCATTGCCATCATGGCGTAACCACTGGTGCAAAAAAGCATGGCAGTTAATGCTGTGCGATTTATATCTTTGAATTGGAATTTTTGCGTATTCAGTAATACCTGACGCGCGGGAATGGGCACAAATAACAGCAAAGGCAGCGCAAATAAAGCTAACAAGCTGGAAGCTACATAAGCACCCAGATAATCCACACTAAAAAAATGCAAACTGTTGCTGCCAATGATTGGCCCGGCCAGTGCTGCAAGAATTCCACCGCTGAGTACCCATGCAATTGCAGCGCCTTTGTGTTGCGTATCTACGGCATCTGCTGCGGCAAACCGGTAGTACATGGCTGACGCCTGATACAAGCCCATGCAAAAACCAGCGACACAAAAAAGGTTAAAGCTGTGCAGCCATATTGCCATTGCTGCGACTAGCCCGGCCACTAAACCAGCAGCGCTGCCCAATAAAAATACACATCTGTAACCTAGGCGCGCCAATAATTTCGGCATCAATAACGTGAGCATGGCGGTGCTGCCCATAATGAATAAAAAGGGGAAGGTGGCCAGCAGTGGTGAAGGCGCAAGTTCCTTGCCCACTAACGCATTAAACGCAATGCCCACGGCAACCGCCGCCATAAATAAAAATTGGCACAAACCTAAAATAATTGCAGAGTAAGACATAGTTATAAGCCAGCGAGTGGGCGATTGTAGGCATCAACGATGCTTGAGCTATAAAGGTCGAGCGCGAGCAGCCATAAAAACACTTTTTTAAAGCAGTTCATTTTTAATGTCACAGGTAATTAATGCCTTGGCGAATGTAACGATGATGTAAAGTTTTTGTGTTAGTACATAACGAAAATTACCTCCGCTATAACTATACCCCAGTACGGCCAATCAATTAAAGCGCGCGGCATTGTTTAGGTTTGTATTTAAACATATATCATGCAATATTGACGTCAGCAGATAGGTTAGTATGCCTGTTCCCGGAATTCACATAGAAATGACTCTCTTCTGCGAGATTTCGTGCGTGTTCAATGGTGTATAAGCTTCTATCCTGGATGTGTCAGGATTAAAATATTTTAACTAATCATAATTTTTAGGAGTTATAAGCATGCAAACATCTGCAGAAATTAAAAAGAATCGCATCGCTAACTCTGTAGCGGTTTCTGTTGTTATTTTTTCGGCGTTTTTGTCGATCACAAAAGTGAAAGACGACAATATAGTTCAGGCTATGCAACAGGCAAAAGTCAATGCGGTAGATACCTGGTCTGAGTATCAAGCCAAAAAATTAAAATTACATCTTGCGGAAAACGGCAAGCACTTGGCCGAACTTTTACGTGATACATTGGCCAATAGCAATGCAGAAAATTTCAACAAAGAAATTGAATTACAAAATAAAACTATGGAGAGATATCAGCTGGATTTGGAAAAACTGCAAGAAAAAGCTAAGGGCTTTGAAGCTACTTATGATGCCCTGAATTTTCACGATGATCAATTTGATATGTCCGATGCGTTATTGTCATTGTCTCTGGCAGTCATTGCAGTATCTTCATTGGTAGAACGCTGGAGTGTATTTTTTATTGGCTTGGGTGCGGGTATGGGTGGAATGTTGTTTGGTGTTGCGGGTTTTGTTGGTTGGAATTTGCACCCCGATTGGTTGGCGGCACTGTTAAGTTAATTTTATACGTTAATAATTAGTTGAGGTTTAGCGGTATGATCATGGCACCACGAATGGCATTTGGCTCACTGATCTTTGTATTTTGTGCCAGTATTTTACCGGTTAACATTGCCAGAGCAGATATTGAAATTTTAATTATTCGTCACGGCGAAAAACCGGAGCAGGGCCTGGGGCAATTAAGCTGTAAAGGCTTCAATCGCGCTTTGGCACTTGGAGATGTCATTGTAAAGCGCTTTGGTAAGCCTGACGTCATTATTGTGCCGGATCCGGGTCTGCAAAAAAAAGATAAAGGCATTAATTATTCCTATATTCGTCCGCTTGCAACTATTGAACCTCTTGCTATTACCCTCGGCTTGCCCGTTGAGGCAAACCTGGGTTTTAATAATCTTGCGGGGTTTGATGAGCGACTGGAAAAAAGTTTGACCAGTGTTACGGAGCACCACGTTTTGGTGGCTTGGGAACATAAAGTTGCGGAGCAGGTAGTGCGTAATTTTTTGTTAAAACATTTGATTAGTGTTGAAGTTCCCCATTGGGATGATCAGGATTTTGATTCTATCTATATCATCTCGCAAAAAAATCATGAGCCGTTAAAATTCCGCGTAGAGAAACAAGGGTTAAATAACCAGTCCGACAACTGTCTTAAATAATTAACTTTAATAGAAAACGCATATTCCCGGAATGAAATGGCATTATTGAAAAATTATCTCAAAAAAATTATTATCACTTGTATATTTTTGTTGGTGATTTTATTTGTATGGCTACAATTTGTTCCGCTTCCGGGTGCGCTGCAACACAATCAATATGCCCGCGTCTTATTATCCAGCGATGGCGCTTTACTGGGTGCGCAAATTGCGAGTGACCATCAGTGGCGTTTTGCTCCGGTTGAAACCTTGCCTGATAAATATCGCGAAGCCGTATTAACGTTTGAAGATAAAAATTTTTATCATCATTTTGGCATTGATCCCACAGCAATTGGCCGCGCTCTGCTCAGTAATATTCGCCGTGGTCATGTGGTGAGTGGTGGCAGTACGATTACGCTGCAGCTTGCGCGTTTGCTGCGTCAGGAATCGTTAGAAATTGCTCCGCCACGTAATATGCTGAGTAAAGTCATTGAGACATTTATTGCGCTGCAATTAGAGTGGCGTTTTAGCAAAACGGAAATTTTGCGCGATTACACTAACCATGCGCCTTTTGGCGGCAATATTATTGGTTTACATGCAGCCTCCTGGCGTTATTTTGGTCGCGCACCTGAGCAATTATCCTGGGCGGAATCGGCGGTGCTTGCGGTGTTGCCCAACAGCCCATCGATGATGCATTTAGGTTTGCAGCGTGAACTTTTACAAAAAAAACGCGATAGACTGCTGCAGAAATTACATACGAAAAAAATCATTAATGATTTGGATTTACAATTGGCGCTGCTCGAACCTCTGCCAGAAAAGCCGCAACCACTGCCGCAACTGGCGCCGCATTTATTAACACGTTTAATAAAAGAACATCCCGAAGAGCCATTATTATATTCAACCGTTAATCGCAATTTACAAAAGCGTGTGAATGAAATTGCAGAGCGCCACAGTGCGCGTTTAGCGAGTGATGGTGTTAATAATGTAGCAATCATTGTCATTGATCACGAAGCATTGCAAACATTGGTGTATGTGGGCAACCAGGCGTGGCAAAACGCAGCGCAATATTCACCGGATGTAGATGTGATTAATCGTCCGCGCTCAACGGGCAGTATTTTAAAACCTTTGTTGTACGCGGGTATGTTGCAAGAGGGTGAGATTTTACCTACTACGCTAGTGCCAGATATTCCAACACAATTTGGCAGTTTTACACCACAAAATTTTGATCACCAATTTCGCGGCGCTGTACCCGCGCAACAAGCATTGGCGCAATCGTTAAATATTCCCGCGGTACACATGCTGCGCCAATTCGGTGTAAGCCGTTTTCAGGAGCAATTAAAAAGTTTGGGCATGACAACTTTATTTCGCCCGGCGGATAATTATGGCCTTACGTTAATTCTGGGTGGTGCTGAAGGTACGCTGTGGGAAATTAGCAGTATTTATGCGCGAATGATTGCAACGGCACGCGATGGAAATTTTGCAAAGTTACCCGCAAAAATTGCATTGCTGCAAGCAGAATTAAAAATCGAGCGAAAACAATTGCCGGTAATTCGCCAGGGCGCTGCATGGCTTGCGCTGCAGGCAATGATTGAAGTGGCACGCCCAGGTAACGAATCACTGTGGCGCGAATATCAAAACAGCCAAACCATCGCATGGAAAACTGGTACCAGTTACGGCTTGCGCGATGCATGGGCAATTGGCAGCAATAGTCATTACACCGTTGGCGTTTGGGCGGGTAATGCGGGTGGCGAACCGGCACCAGCATTAACTGGCGCTACTAGTGCTGCACCTGTTATGTTTGACGTATTTGATTTGTTAGGGCCGAGCGCATGGTTGCAAAAACCGGAGCAGGCATTAAAGAAAGTCAGTGTGTGTGAGGATGACGGTTATCTTGCCGGTGATCAATGTAATGCAGCCGAAAGTGAAATTCCTGAAGACAGTCACTTTGAGAAAGTTACACCATTTCACAAGCGTATTCATTTGGATGGCCAAAAAAATCTCCGGGTTCACAGTGGTTGTGAAGCGGTAAATAATATGCGCGGTATCGATTGGTTTGTATTGCCAGCGGCACAGGAATATTTTTGGCGGCAACGTCACAGTAATTACCAATCGCTGCCACAATGGCGCGCAGATTGTATTGCACAACTGGCCGAAGTGGACGATGATCAGCCCATGGATTTGCTCTACCCCCACGAAACCAGTCGCATTTATTTGCCGGTGGATTTAAATGGGTTGCGCACCCGCGCTTTGTTGCGCGCGGTGCATCGCAATAATAAAGCAAAAATATTTTGGCATTTGGATGATAAATATTTAGGTGAAACCCGCGTATTTCACGAACAGACTGTTGCGTTGGAACCGGGAATGCATAAATTATTATTGTTGGATGAGCAAGGTTACAAATTAGAGCGCTGGTTTAAAGTACTTGGAGATGAAAATAAAAATGAACAATAAAATCAAAATAAACAATAAAATAATAGTGCGGTGCGCGCTATCAATTTTAGTTTTGTGTTCAATCCTATTGTCGGGTTGTGCCACTATGAGTAAAGATGAATGTTTGCATGCGGATTGGTACATTAAAGGGTTGGAAGACGCCAGCCAGGGTTATTCACTCAGTCGTGTTGCTGAGCACGGTAAAGCTTGCGCACGCGTGAAAGTAATACCGGTGATGCGTGATTATGAAGATGGCCACAAAAAAGGTGCACGTTTGTATTGCGTGCCAGAAAAAGGTTATAGCGCTGGTCGCGATGGCTCTGAATATCACGGCATTTGTCCGCAAGATTTAGAGGGACAATTTTTGCATGCCTATCGCGACGGGCAGGAGCTTTATAATATTGAACGCAGCATAAATAATTTAACCAGTGAAATTGATAGCAACCAGATGCGGATTCAATCGAATTACAATGAAATTCAAGCGTTACAGTACGATATTTCCGAGCGTAATAATGACTCTACTGAACGGCAGCATAAATTACACCGCATTGATGATTTACATTATGAAATTACTGATTTAGAAGTTCGCAACGATCGCGCCGCACATGAATTGGATTTATTCAGAAATGATTTCCGGGTGGTGGAAGATAAGCATTATCGTATGGGTTACATCAAATAAATTATGCAGAGGATGTTATGCTAAGTCTTAATCAACAAATTTTAATCGGCGTAGTGCTTGGTCT
>JAYTSJ010000262.1:0-23671 GCA_043745725.1 Gammaproteobacteria bacterium
CGGCAATGCGTTGGTTAATCAAATTGGCTGGCGGCGGTATGATTTCAAATTTAATACCCGCATCAATAACCTTTAGCGGTAAATCATTGCTGCGACAAAAACAATTTATCGCAGCACCGCCAGCTAAAAAATTCAACACCATTTGTTGAGTAACCGCGCTCGGGGCAATACTTACACCTTCATCGGCAATACCATGATCACCGGCAAACACCAACATCAATGGACGCGTAATAGCGAGCTTGTCAGTTTTTTGAATCAAGGCAATTTGTAGCGCTAATGTTTCAAGTTGACCCAATGCACCGAGCGGTTTTGTCTTTTGGTTGATGTTGCTAAGAATTTTTTCCTGCATAGCATTATCCACTGGGTTGATCTGCCATTGTGCCGTCATATTTTTCTCTAGAATTTTAAATTGTTTGAATTAATATTTATGATGCTCTGGCTGCAGATTATTCCAGTCGTTTTCTGGGAATAATGACTATGCCTTCTTCGCGGCAATCTACATAAGCACTAACACCATAGACCTGCGCAAGATTTTCAGGTGTTAATACGTTTACGGGTTCCCCTTCAGCAATAATTTTTCCATTATGCAATAGAATTAAACGCGAACAAAAACGCGCTGCCAAACTTAAATCATGTAAAGCAGCGATAACTGCACCGCCACTTTGGGTATGGGCTTGCAATAATTCCATTACATGTAATTGATGGTACACATCCAATGCCGCGATGGGCTCATCGGCGAGGATTAATTGTGGGCAGCCGGCAAACACACGCGCTAGTAACGCCCGCTGTAATTCACCACCGGATAATTCTGTTATAGGCCGATCAGCCAATGTGTCCACATCGGTCATAGATAACGCTTTGGCAATCGCAACCTCATCAGCGGGCGATGGAGTTATAAAATTCTCATTCCAGGGTGAGCGACCAAGAGCGACTAAATTTTTTACACTGAGGGGCCACACCGGCGTTTCGTGCTGTGCTAAATAGGCCATAAAGCGGGCACGCTGTTGCGGCAGTATTTTATTAATAGCGATAGCTTGCTCGCCGATTACTTGCTCGCCAATACCCAAGGTAACATCCCCGGATTGTAATTTTATTAAGCCCGCCAGCATACGTAAAAGTGAACTTTTCCCCGCGCCATTGGGGCCAATTAATCCCACAAATTCATTGCTGCGAATATTGACATTAACATTGTCAATCACCGTTTTTTTGCCGAGCTTAAGACGCAATGCTTTAGCAGTAAGAAAAACATTTCCAGTTAAGCTATTTCTTTCAGTTAATTGGCTTTTTTCAATAGCATGATCGTGTGGCATTAATAGCGTCATGATTTAGATCCAGCGCGAACGCGTTTTTAAAATTAACACCAGAAAAAATGGCCCACCTAATAATGAAGTAACTACACCTAGTTTTAATTCGCGAGCAACATCTAACTGCCGTACAAAAATATCTGCCAGTAATACTAATAAAGCTCCACCCAGTGCACTTACTAATAATAAACGCCCCGGTTTGTAACCCACCAAGGGACGTAGTAAATGTGGTACCACTAAACCCACAAAGCCAATGCTGCCGCTTACTGCGACACTTGCGCCTATGCACAACGCTAAACCAATAAATAATATATTGCGTTCACGCTGCGGATGAAAACCTAAGGAGGTTGCGGTTTCTTCGCCCAAACTTAACGCATCTAAAAAACGGTAGCGACTGAATAACAACAGCCAACCCATTGCAATAAAAGGTGCGGCAATATAAACATGATGAATATTGCGATTAGCCAATGAGCCCATTAGCCAAAATATAATTTCCTGTAAGGCAAATAAACTCGGGGCAAAATTTAATGCTACCGCAATCATCGCACCAGCAATTGCGTTAATGGCAACACCTGCGAGAATTAACGACAACACACTGCTACCTGATCCAGCTAATAAATAGACCAATAGCAATGCTACAAATGCCCCCGAAATTGCTGCGCAGGGCAACCAATACCAGGCACTCGCCGCAAATCCAAAATACAACACAATGACTGCGCCCAAGGCTGCACCACTGGAAACACCGAGTATTCCAGGCTCTGCAAGTGGGTTGCGCAATAAGCCTTGCATAGCTGCACCAGCCAAACCCAGTGAACCACCAACCAATACTGCTAGTACTACACGCGGTAAACGAATACCCCACACTACCGTTTGATGCAGCGATTCAGTACCAGCGTATAAATCCTTGATTGCTTGCATAATCGAAATTGAATGATTACCGATACTGAGCGACGCAAGAAAAGCAATGACTACCGCCAGCACCAGAAAAATTATTAATAATGAAAACTTGTGTTTTTGCACATCAAACCTTTTTAGTCATAGTTAAATTTTTTGTGGGAATATAAATACTATTAGAGCTCACTAACGCGTGTTCGCAATTCTTTAATAACATCTGCCAGCACTGGTGCACTGCATACGGAAAAAGATGATGGTAGCGCAATAATACGCGTGTTATTTTTTCGTAAAGCTGGATGCTTTATATATTCACGCGCAAGCGAGAACGCCTCAACGTCTGAAGACTCAACGATAATGACTTGCGGTTGTGCAAGAATTAATTCTTCAAGATCAATTTGTTTAAAGCCACTAATATGTTTATCTAAGGCTAAATTATGAAGGCCTGCATGCAGCATCAACTCGTTTTCAAGAGTATCTCCTCCCACAACAACACCGTTTGATGAATACCAAAAAGCATTAAGTCGTTTCGTCTGGCGATGTTGTTCTGCATCCAACAATAGTAGCTGTTGCTCGATATTGCCAGCCATAACTTCAGCTGCATTTTCATTGCCAACTAATTTGCCAAAATGACGAATGTGCGCCGTTATATCGTCAATGCTGCGTGGTAGCGGTAAAACTTCAACATGAAATTTAAGTTGTTGTAATAAAGTTACAAGCTCAGCTGAGCTAAACTCTCCAGCAAGAATTAAATCCGGGTTGCGTGGCACAATGTCTTCTGCCAAACCACGATTTAAAAAAATCCCTTTAATTTGCTCAGTAAAGGGTGAGAACTGTGGATTAGCAGATAAATAATAAAGTGAATCTATACGAGAGCGCTCCACCAACTTTAACAACAAGCCATCCAGACATAAATTAATCGATACTATTTTCTGTGCTGAAGACGCTAATTGTGGCGACAACTGCGTAGATTGTTGTAAAGACTGCTGTGAAGATAATTGCGAAGAAAGCTGCAATGAATTATCAGCAGCGGATGCAACAGACGTTAACAGCAGCGCAGCTATTGCGATAAACGAAATAAAACTGCACATTTGTTTAATACTCGATAACAATAGAGACCTTAAATGAGCTCATCAGGTGAACAGTGTGTAATATTTTTGTACAAAATTATAAAGGATTTAACCAAGCCGCACCGCGTACACCACTCGAATCACCGTGCGCGGTAGGCACAACAGGCGTATTGCATTCACCACCAACCACATAGTTGCCTAAAAATAGCTCCCTAACTAAATAGCTGCCTAAAAGCTTAGGCACTAGTATATAAATTTCCGCAATATTCGAGGCGCCGCCACCGAACACAATGATATCAGGATCCTTGCCATTAGTGGGTTGTAGCCCCATTCGCCCGCAACACCATTTGGCCGAGACGAACGGATAGATTTTGCGGCAAGGACGATGGCAATTATAAGTTTGTACTCTGGAGGAGGCAAATTAAGGCTTTACTGAATGGCCATTTAATTCAACTGAGCTACACTTAATTCAATACTCAAGCTCATTAACTCTAACTTGAAGAACGCTCATGACTGAAGAACGTCGCCGCTTTAGCCGTATTGATTTTGATGCCCGGGTAGAGATTGCACAGGGCACAAATCACTGGCAAGCGCAATTGCTCGACATTTCACTTAAAGGCGTGTCACTCGCTAAAATGGGGCCCTATCAAGTGGACACTAGCACGCCCTTACTGGTAAAAATTATTTTGTCAGATCAAAGTTGTATTGCTATGTCGACACAGCTTATTCAGCAAACCATCGAACAACTACGTCTTGCCTGTCACATTATTGATATCGATAGCGTAAGCCATTTACGTCGACTTATAGAATTGAATCTTGGTGATGCACAAGCCGCTGAACGTGAGCTCTCAGAATTATTTGGTGGCCATGAATAACGTGTAACGGTTTACAACCTGGTACTTTGAATAAAGAGCATTTGTGAATAAACAACAGCTGTGAATAATTTGGTAACGATGCATAACTAAAAAGGAATCAACCATGGTAGATAATCGCAGAGAACACACTCGTTATCCCTTGCGCGCTTTTGCTGAGTTGGATAACTCCGGCCAAACATGGGCGGCCCATGTATTAGATATTTCTTCGCACGGCGCACGCATAGCTTTGCTTGATGATCACAACTTTGTTGCTGGCGATACGGTGCGATTTAATATTGAATTACCGGCAGATAAAAATCCTGAAGGAATACAACTTTATCTCCATTTAAACGGCATCATTGCCCATCGTCATAAACACATTCTGGGAATTTTTTATCAACCGGTAAGCGATCTTGATGCAGAGTTATTAAATTTTCTACTTGCTAATTTTGATGAGAAAAGCAACTAACTTGCATTGCTCGCTTGATTGCTTAAACTGATCAAACATTACAACGCATCCAAAGCTTCTTGCAAACTTTTTACAGCAATCACTTCAATGCCTAAGGTTTTTTCACGCGGCGCATTGGCAAAGGGAATAATAGCTTTTTTAAAACCATGTTTCGCAGCCTCACGCAAACGCTCTTGCCCGCTCGGCACGGGGCGAATTTCACCGGATAACCCTACCTCACCAAACACCATTAAATCTTGCGGTAAGATGCGGTCGCGAAAGCTTGAAACAATGGCTAACAATACTGCTAAATCAGCGCTGGTTTCCATCACCCGCACACCACCAACAACGTTTACAAATACATCCTGATCACCAACCATTATGCCGCCGTGGCGATGTAAAACTGCGAGCAGCATTGATAGCCGGATTTGATCCATACCCACTGCAACACGGCGCGGGTTGCCCAAGTGACTATCATCTACCAGCGCTTGAATTTCTATCAACAGTGGACGCGTGCCTTCCCACATGACCATTACTACTGAACCTGAAGACTCTTGTTCGGCGCGCTGTAAAAAAATCGCAGATGGATTATTCACTTCGCGCATGCCTTGTTCGGTCATGGCAAAAACACCGAGCTCATTCACTGCACCAAAACGATTTTTGCTGCCCCGCAAT
The DNA here is from genome assembly GCA_043745725.1 of Gammaproteobacteria bacterium. GTDB lineage: Bacteria > Pseudomonadota > Gammaproteobacteria > Pseudomonadales > Cellvibrionaceae > Cellvibrio. The sequence goes on from JAYTSJ010000262.1 coordinate 5,243, forward strand.
GTGCGAAAGCGCGAATCGTTATCGCCCTCTAATAATATTGAGCAATCAATCATGTGCTCTAATACTTTGGGGCCTGCGAGCGACCCATCCTTGGTAACATGGCCAACTAAAATAACCACAGTGCCAGTTTGTTTTGCAAAACGTGTCAGGTAGGCTGCGCTTTCGCGCACTTGCGATACTGAACCAGGGGCAGAAGAAATATCTTCCATGTGCACTACTTGAATAGAATCTACCACCATCACTTTGGGCGCAATTTTTTGCGCGATAGCACAGATAGCTTCCACACTGGTTTCACTTAACATTTGCAATTTGTCAGTGGGTAATCCCAAACGTTGCGCTCGCATGGCAACCTGTTGCAACGACTCTTCACCCGTAACATAAAGTGCGGGCATATTGCCCGCTAAAAAACACAATGTTTGTAACAACAAGGTGCTTTTACCAGCACCCGGGTGACCACCAATTAACACCACCGAACCCGGTACAAAACCGCCACCCAGCACGCGATCAAATTCACCCGCGCCACTGGTAAAGCGCGGGACATCATGCAAAGAAATTTCAGCCAGTGTTTGTACTTTATTGCCACTCGCACCACCGGCATAACCTTCAAATTTTGCGGCACGATTTGTAGGTGTCGGGCCCAGACGAACCTCAGACAAACTATTCCATGCACCACATTCAGCACACTGGCCTTGCCATTTTTTTGAATCAGCGCCACATTCATTGCAAACAAAAGCGCTTTTATTTTTGGTATTCAAAGTGGTCTCTTTTTTGGATATTTGTAAAATAAAAAAACAAAGTCATGGGAGTACATCAAGCTTCTTACTCACTAAATTTATTTTTCATCCGTCAATTTTAAATAAATTCCCAAACCAACCAACATGGCAACTGCCGCAAATAACATCAATACCGCTGACACTAAATGATCGGCTCCGCCCAGCAAGGATTTAAACATTAGTAACAAAGACTCAATTGATACTGCGATCACAATGGCAGACATAAATCGGCTAATAGTGCGACGCGTTGAGCCTTCGTGATGAATATCTTTATGCAACAACACTTCTTCTTCAAGAATTGTTTTACCCAAATCAAAAATAGCGAGACCCAATGTAATCAGAATGACCGTACCGAATATTTGTATGGGTGCATCGTTATGCTCATGCACAATTTGAAACATTGCAATAGCAGCTTCATACAACAATAAGCCCGCAACCATCACCAACATAATACCGATGATGGCATAAAAAATTTGAAATAACGGGTGGACACGGCGACGAAACTCATCGCCATTTAAAAAAGTGATCAGCTTTTCTAAATTGACATTAATAACCAGGTAACCCGTTTTATCTGCCATGGTGGTGTAACGCTGTACTGTAGAAATCGCAAGCTGATGGGTAGCATTTGAGAGATACGGTGCAGTGACGGTAGACACTTTTTCATTTTTAACTGCACAGGTGTAATAAGCACGGTTACTGCGATTTGAACCTAACCCTGGTTCAGTGCGCTTGGAGTCATCCGTACCGGGTGCCGATGCCGAAAGAGTCGTTTGTATTCCGTGCTCATCGAGGCAATAAAGTAGCTCCACAAAGGGATAAGATTGATGCAAACGATTAACCATTGTTTTAAGTTGCTCAGGGTCAGCTTCCAACTTGCGTGGCATAAGTGCGGTGACAATAGAACTTAGTAGGCGATCAATTTGCGGTTGGTATTCATCGTATTTGCGTAACAGATACAAATAATTGCGGGGTGTCATAATTACATCTCTCGTGGGCAGACGGCACTGTAAAATCAATACTTAATCAATAGTTTAATCATTAGTAACAATATCCTGATTAATAACAGGAGCAGTAAATTCAATAAACGTTATTGCACATAATACACAAGCTAACGAGTTATGACTGCACCTATATTTGTACCTATAACTGTACTGATAAAAAATATGCGCTGTAAAAATATATACTGTAAAAATATATACTGTAAAAATCTGCACCGTAAAAAGAAAACCCCCAGCAAAGGCCGGGGGTTTTTCAAGAAACAAATAACTATTTAAATTAAGGCGTTTCAACATTTCCAGGTGCTGCAGCACCCACGGCCACTTTACCCGCATTCAGAATAAAGGTAACAACTTGAGTTTGTAACTCAGTTGTAATTTGTACCTGAAGTGCAGTACTTGCCGCAGGACGCAACAATGACACATGGTCACCCGCAGTCATTTTAACGTAGCCCAATCCCAACTGTGTTTCACCAAGACCCAGTGTAGTCGCCCCGAGCAAACGGGCAAACGCCGCTGTACCTGCCAGAGGTGCACTGCTAACTGTATTAGAAATCACTTGATCATCTTTAATTTGTTGCAAGAGTACCGGCACACCTTGAGTCGCGAGCAATTGCGCAAAATTGACTGCATCACCTGAATCAAGCATGCCTTGTGCGGCATAAACAAACTTCTCATAACTACTGGTACCAACCTTAACTCCACCTGCCGCCAAACCGGCATTAATGATGGGGCCAAATGTTGGAGAGTTAATAATGATCTGCGCAACTTGTGTGCCTGCAGACGCAAGGACTATACCGCGAATAGGGTTGAGGTTTGAAGGTAAGCCTACTAAAGCATCATTAGCAATTGCTGCCTGATTCACTGAGGTAAATGTTGTACCAATAATTCCACCCAGCGATACACCCACTACGTAAACTTTGTTCAGATCCAAACTAACACCCAGTTCGGTGAGGAAATCTTCGTTGATACCTTTCAAACTAGCATTTAGATTCAGTAAATCAACAACCCCTTCACGGTTATTATCCCGCATATTTGCAAGGTAACCTAAATTAACAAATTGCGCGCCAGAACCATCAGCAGCTGTAGGAGTAGCAAAGTTCATGGGCGCTGGTGCGCCGCCTGGGCCAGCCACATTGAAGTGACGCTCATGCGGGGCATTATCTCCATACAAAGTAGCGAACGGAATAATTTGACTCTTTTCAACGTTCAATGCATTTACAAAAGCACTATTTGCCGCAACACCATGAAGTGGTAAATCTATGGCAACGGTGGCGACACATTTACTAGCCAAGGTATGCGCAAGGGCGAGAGCTGATGTGCGATCACTCGTAATACCGTGTATATAAATTGCGACAGGGTAACCGGTAGTGCCAAAAATTTGTGCGCAAGTGGCCGAAGGGGCAGTAATAAATCCAGGCACCCCAGCCGCATTAGGTAGAGTGACTTGCAAAGGTATAGTTTCATCGGAAGTTTTAGCGGCAAAGGGATAACGATAGGTAACGTTAAAACTACCATCCAAATCAGCAGGAACAGTTTTAGTATATGTCGGAACCAACTTGGTTAACTCAGTTAGTATCGTCAAATCAGGCTTCCAGTTTTTAGCCAAAAATGCGGCAAAAGGCAAACTACCGGGTGCCGTTTGGTAGTAAGGTAATTTGATATAGCCGGTATAAAGTTTCCCAACGTTACCCATTAATGCACCGTTAGAAAGCAAAGTAAAATCAATACCTGTAGCAGACGAAACATGCAGCGAACGTTTTTTTGGCGTTGGCAATAAACCTGCAGCATCAAGTCCCATCGCATTAGTAACAGCAGTCGCAGGTGCTATACCTGCAGCGATTTGTAATCCAGCTACAACCGCCCGAGGCGATGCCATTGCAATTAATGGAGCTCGGGGATCCGTAGTGGTGAAAGTGTAAGTTAACACTAACTTATCAATCGCAGCAGCAGCAGTGGTACTAGTAACAGCCGCTAAAAAGCCACCGGCCAACTGCTCCCACCCAAGAATGGCGCCGCGCACCGGCAATAAAGCATCGAGGGTTGCATAGCTTGCATCGTGCAACGCGTTGTAAGTCCAAGAGCGGGTAAGTGGCGCGCCTGACGCATCTTTAATACCGTTGGTTAAAAACACCAGGTACTTAGCTTTGGATTTGAGTGGCAATGTAGGGCGAATACGTACCACATTATTAGTACCGCCATCCAGGGAGACAACCTGAGTATCAAATGTCGCCGGGCCAACAATACCGACAATGTTCGCCGGATTCAGCGCATCGTTAGTGCCAGTATTGATTTGTATTAAAAATACAGTCTGCATGGGTAAGACAGTGGCAGGATCAACGCTGCCCTGAATCATCACATCGAAATAAGCCGATGTGGAAAAACCATCCATTACGTTCAATGCGGCGCGTACTGGGTCCGTCGCCGCACCAACATCAGCGGTGCCATCTGAAGCCGCTGCTTTCGCAAAAATAAGATCAGTGTTGAAAGGTATATCCGAAACAACTGGGTCAAAACGCGGATAAGTACCCGGCACAAAAACGGCAGCGGCAGCGGGTGGTGGTGCAGTTTCCTTTTTATCACTTCCACAACCCTGCAGGGTCACACCAAGGGATATCAAAATTAAGGAGGATAAAAAGAATTTTTTACTATTATTTTTCATAAGATTAGTTCCTGTAGTTCCTGAATAATGAGCCACCACGACTACTCATTGTAGACAGCTTTTAATGAGGCGTTAGCATTTTAATAAGATATCAGAATACATATTTATTGATTTGTACGCCACAAAGAAAAAGCATTATCTACTATTAGCCTATTTAATTCACAATTTACGAAAAAAACACAGAAAATACAGCAGCCTGCCGTAAATATGCTAACGTCAAGTGATGACGCTTCTCCAGATAGGCCAGTAATAGCGAGGGAAAAATCATGGAGGGCGACCTAAACGATTTCTATGCAAACTTAAAAGACATCACCGAAACTACTTTCCCAAAAACATGCTCATCTTGTGGTGCAGTCTATCAAAATTCAGCTGACTTTCTTACCAAAACAGAAAAAGTTTTTGGAGGCAAAAGTGGATTAAAAGGCTCTTTAGACGACAACGACCAACCCATTATCGAACTGTACCGGAATTGTTCCTGCGGTTCTACCTTGATGAATTTTTTTTCTGACCGCAGAGATAATAGCGAAAATGGGAATAAAAGGCGCGAAGCTTTTGAGCGGCTACTGATACAACTAGAACAAAAAGGTGTAACCCGTGCGGAAGGCCGAGTAGAACTGAAAAAAATACTGAGAGGCCAAGAAAGCGATTTACTAAAATCATATGGGCTAATGCCAATGCAACCACAACAAAGACCAACTAGTTAAAAAATAACGCTTGGTGATATATGGGTATAGGTAATGGAGAAAAACTTATTAATTGTTGATGATGAAGAAAACATTCTAAAGTCGCTACAGCGACTTTTTCGGCGCGAATCATTCAACATTTTAACAGCACACTCTGCCCAAGAAGGTTTAGAAATACTTAGCAAAGAAAGTGTTTCTGTCATCCTTTCTGATCAACGTATGCCAGGAATGATTGGCTCTGATTTTTTTAAAATAGTAAAAGAAAAATACCCTAACACCATCCGTCTTATTATGAGTGGCTACACTGAGCTCGAAAGTATTACGTCCGCCATTAACGATGGTGCAATTTACAAATTTCTTCTGAAACCGTGGGATGATGAAAAGCTTCTAAGCCACATCCGTGAAGCTTTTTCATATCAGGAATTGAAAATTAATAATAGTAGACTCAGTGAAGAAGTCAAAAATCTCAACGAAATACTCGAAGAAAAGCTGAAAGAAGAAAAAATTAAAAATGAATTCAGCTTTAGAACTCTTATTCTGGCACAACAACTACTTGATAAGATACCCATGGCAGTTTTTGGCATATCCACTGATGGCCTAATCGTAATGGTGAATCAATATGCTAAATTGTTGACAAACCGAGAAGATATTATTGGCAATCAGTCGGATGAAATATTTCCGGAAGCTATTTGTAACGCTATATTCGCAGAAAACCTGACTGAGGAACAAGAAATCGAGTGGCCCAGTATCAACCGCTTAGCCAGAGTGACTCCCATAAATAGTGCGATGGGTAACTGCATTTGTGTATCCATACTACCTCCGACACATTCATCAACACTTCTAGTGTCGAAAAAAATACAGGATTAGCGTGATGGAAAGCGAAGAAAAAATACTTATTGAACATCTTAAAAAAATGCCGCCGCTCAATGCAGCATTACAAAACACACTCATGTTAATCAATGACAAAAGCAGTGATTACAAAAAAATAAGTGGAGCCATACTGAAAGACGCCGTGTTAACAGGACGCGTATTACAAATAGCAAATTCATCATTTTATGGATCGCAACGGCAAGTAACAGATCTCGGCATAGCATGCACTATGTTAGGGCTGGAGACCTTACGTGGCCTTGTATATACCTTAATTTTACTGACAAAATTTCGTAATGGCCCAGAAAACAGTGCCATTGATTACAACCTACTTTGGAAATACTGCCTCCGTGTAGCATGCCTGGTAAAGAATTTAGCAAAAGAACAAAAACTTGATTCTAGCACCGCATTCACTGCAGGGCTATTTCACTGCATGGATTTAATTATTCAAGATTATTTTTATACCGACGTTCTATTAGAACGAATAACCCGTCAGCCTCATGAACAGTCAACTTCCGAGCAAGCTACAACTGCTGAGCAAGCCACTTCATCAAGCGTAAAAATCTCAACAGTGATGGATACCAAGTATTGGAGCCTTATTGCAATACTACTTGAATATTGGAAATTTCCAACAGCCATTGTTGAGATATTTAGAAAAACTGAATCTATTCAAGCCCAGCAACAACGTGCCCTTATTAAGGGATGCTCATTATTTATGAAAAAATATCAACGGTTGGAAGATTTATCCACACCAATGCAATCTGAAAATATTGTAGAAATAAAATTAATAGCAGCACTGCACGATAGCGATATTCTTTATGCAGAACTAGAAGCTTTACTTTTTCAGTAACTAAAAATTTTCATGCGCAACGCGGCACAACGAAAAGGCATGTTATATGAGCCAAGAAGCTCCACCCAACATAACTACCAATGTTAATAGCGCAGCAAAGTCTGACGTTATTGGAACTATTCTTTTTGTAGACGATGAGGAAAATATTCTCACGTCATTGCGTCGACTAATGCGCAAACATCCTATTGTATGCTTATTTGCCAGCAGCGCTCAGGAAGGCCTTGATCTGTTAGAGAAGCAGGCTATAGATGTCATTATTTCAGATATGCGTATGCCCAATATGGACGGCGCTGAATTTCTTGCAAAATGCAAAAAGAAATGGCCAAGCACTATACGCATCTTATTAACCGGCCATTCCGACATGACCGCAACTATAAAAGCGTTAAATAAGGGTGGTATTTATCGCTACTTGAATAAACCCTGGGATGATGACGAAATAGTCGACACCATCATGCACGGCTTACAAATTACTCGGCTTGAAAAAGAAAAAATTGAACTACAACAACTAACACTGCAACAAAACGCACAATTATCAAAATTTAATGAAGAGTTAGAGCTCAGAGTAACCGCAAGAACCCAGGAAATAACACAAACAGCCGATATGCTCGATTTGGTTTATCAACAATTAAAAGATAGCTATGGAACCTTTGTAAAGCTATTTTCATCCGTTATCGCAAGTCGAAAATGTCTCGACAAAACACAAGCAAAACGCGTTGCTGAGCTCGCAAAAAAAATAGCAATATCATTGAAATTACCAGATGAAGAAATTAACCAAATTTATTTCGCAGGACTTCTAATTGATTTAGGAAAATTAAATTTATCCGATGATATATTAAAAACACCCGAAGAAAATCTTACCCAGGATCAAAAAATAATTTTTGAAAACCATACACTACTAGCCGATATAACTCTATCGGCAATGCCCGAATTGGAAGCTACGGGAAAAATAATTCGTGACTATATGGAAACCATTGATGGCTCAGGCTTCCCAAGAAAATTAAAAGGTAATGCTATTAATAGAGGTTCGCGCATATTACGCGTAGCAAGAGATTTTGTTGGCCTGCAATCAGGTCTTATTAAAGAAATGTGCCTGGACTCAGTGAATGCGCTTAACACTATGAAACCTCTAGCGGGAAAAAAATATGACCCTTATGTAATAAAAGCACTGGAACCCTTAAGTATTGAATTTGATCTCAGCGATGCTTTCCCACATGAAGTTAAAATTGATGCCTTCAACCTCATCGCCGGCTTGGTAGTATCGCGCGATATCTATAACTCCACAGGCATTTTAATGATTTCAAAAAACTTCAAATTAACCGATAACATTATAGAAAAATTAAAATCGATCAATAAAATGCATGAAAACAACTTAAAAATATTTGTTTATAAATAGGAGTTAAAAAATCATGACCACCATAGCTTTTATAGATGACGAGCTTAATGTACTCAACGCCATAACTCGCATGCTCCGTAATTGCGGCTGGAAAATATTAGTTTTTACCTCGCCAGAACAGGCAATCCACGAATTAAAATTGATTGCAGACCTAAGCATTATTGTTTCAGACTACAGAATGCCTGGAATGGATGGCGTAACCTTATTGAACTCAATAAAACACTTTCACCCAACAGCATTACGAATAATATTAAGTGGGCATGCGGACTTACAAACAGTATTACTTGCCGTTAACCAAACAGAAATTTATCGCTTCATAACCAAACCATGGGTGGATGAAGAACTATTAATAACACTACAAAAAGCCGTAGAACATCAATCACTGCTGGAAGAAAATTTAAGGTTATCGCAAATGGTTCGTCAGCAACAGAATAAAATTAATCACCAACTCAGTGAACTGAAACGCCTGGAATCGGATAGCCCGGGAATTACTCAGGTTGATTTAACTGAAGATGGCTATATAGATTTATCGGATGACTTTTCTTTACTGAATGAAAAACCATAAAACTCAAGCATAGAATATACTTCGAGTGCTCCATTATGAAAAAATTTGAAAATGCGCTGTTAACTCGTCAAATTCTTAAACATCTAGACCCCCGCAATGAAAACATTGACGGTCTGGAAGAACTTTTAAGCGCGGTTGACTTAACCTATGAAATGGCAGAAAGAGACCAGGCGCTAATCAATCATTCTCTGGTTGTTGTATCCGAAGAATTGACCAGTCGCAATATGATACTTATCAAAGAAAAAGAAGAACAAAAAGTATTAATAGAAAAATTGGAAGAAGCTCACAACCAATTATTACAATCAGAAAAGATGGCATCCATTGGACAACTTGCCGCCGGGGTTGCGCACGAAATAAATAACCCGATTGGCTATGTCTCATCTAATATTACCACTTTGCGAAATCATATCGATGATTTGTTTGTATTAATTACCAGCTACATATCGTCAGAAAAGGAATTCCCAGCTGCCACAGCCACTCACTTTGAAAATTTAAGAGACAAACTGGATGTCGAATATCTAAAAAAAGATATTACCGCTATATTTAAAGAATCCACCGAAGGCATAACCAAAGTTAAAAAAATAGTGCAGGATTTAAAAGACTTTTCTCGTATAGACAGTATTGAAAACTGGACGCCCTCTAATATTCATCAAGGTATTGACTCTGCACTTAATATTGCGGCCAATGAAATAAAATACAGCGCAGAAGTTATTAAAGAGTTTGGTGAAATACCCTATGTTGAATGCATACTATCCCAACTAAACCAGGTTTTTCTTAATTTAATAATAAATGCTGCACACGCTCTCAACAAAGAAAAAATAGGAACCATTCGTATAAAAACAGGCACAATCGACAACCTGGTCTGGATAGAATTTAGGGACAATGGCTGTGGAATTCCATCAGAAAATCTTACTAAGATATTTGATCCATTTTTCACAACAAAACCTATCGGCATAGGTACGGGGCTTGGATTATCTATTTCTTATGGTATTGTCCAGAAACACGGTGGAAATATAACTGTCACCAGCAAATTACAAGAAGGAACATGCTTTAGAATTGAATTACCAATTTATCATGAGAAAAAATAATTATTATAACCATAAAAAATATTAATGACGATGTGAATACAGGAAAGTCGTAAATGTACTTAATGTTTGCAGTAGAGATTAACCTATGCGGTTAGGTTTGGGGCAACGACTCAATATTACGATAATTGCAGCGTTTGTATTCTTCTGCATCATATTTATGACAATAAATCTTATTTATTTTTGGCGAGAATCAAATATTACATTCGATAGTAAAATAAATTACCTGGCTGATTTTTCAGCAAAAACCAATTCAGAAAACATATGGAATTTTGACACCAAAAACATAAATGTATTTATAAACAGCCTGCTTAATGAAAAAAGTCTTATTGGTATAATTTTTGAATTTTCCGATTTTAATAAAGAAAAAAATATGCACTTATTTTATGGCTCAGTATCAGGGAAAATAATCAATGAAAATTCAACCAATATTGAGTCTATTGAACCCGAAAGAAAAACATTCACTCGCCACATTGAACGCAGTATTACCCATGAAAATATAGTTGTTGGAAAAGTTCATCTCTATTTCTCCGACAAATACATTTTTGGCTATGCAATAGATGAAGGAAAGAGATTTTTATTTAATTTAACAATTTTTTTATTGCTCTATTCGCTTGCGATTTACTTTCTGATTAAAAAACAACTATTAAACCCGCTAAAAGACATACATCAGCTGGCTCTTGGCGTCAGCGGTTTAACTTTCTATCTCAATGAGAGCGTATCCCAAGAACGCTGGGCGAACATCCAACAATTATTGGATATTGAAAAACTTAACCAACGCAAACTCCAAGAAAAGAAACGCAATGATGAGCTTGGTGATTTTACAGAAACATTTTTTTTAGTGCTCACTGGATTCGAACTTATTATTAGCGAACTTTCACAATACTCAGAACAATTACAAACAATGAATGACGACCTGGAAGCTCGCATTTTTCATAGAACTGCACAACTGGAAGATTCACATAAAAAAGTATCTGAATCACTACATGCATTGCAACAAACAAAAAATCAACTTGCCCAGCAAGAAAAGTTGGCATCGATTGGCCAATTAGCCGCTGGCGTTGCCCACGAAATCAACAACCCGATTGGTTATGTTGGCAGCAACATTAACAGACTGGCCGAATATTTTAATGATTTAAAACACTTGCTATTGGAAATGGAAAAAATGGTAGCTAATCTTCCCATAGAAATAGCGGCAACTATAAAATTAGAATTTGAGAAAATAAAGAATAATATTGATTACGAGTTTCTGATCGATGACTTTGGCTCTGTTATTTCAGAGAGTCAGGAAGGAATAAAACGTATAAAAGATATTGTGCAAAGCCTGAAAGATTTTTCTCACAATGTTGATGAACACAATTTTTCAGAAGTTGACATAAACGAGGCCATTAGAACAACACTTAAAGTGATCAACAATGAATTGAAATACTGCTGCGATGTTAATGTAGATTTACAGCTTCAAAAACTTGTCCCAGCCAACCTTGGGCAAATTCATCAAGTGGTTTCCAATATTATTATTAATGCGTCACACGCCATAAAAGCTACCGAAATTCGCGGCAAATTAACGATACGAACTTTTAGCGATGAAAGTTTTGCTTACATTGATATTACCGATACCGGCGGAGGGATACCGGAACATATTCGTTCAAAAGTATTTGATCCTTTTTTCACCACCAAACCCATTGGCCAAGGTACAGGACTCGGTCTAAATATTTGTTACGACATAATCGTTAACAAACACGAAGGTGTTCTTAGCTTTGAAAGCCAGCTTGGCAGTGGAACTACATTTACGATTAAGCTACCCTTATTAGCAGCAACACCTAGTGATGTATTGTAATAACAATCAAGCATAAACCGATTCTACAAATATATTAATCATTCATTATATGGCTAAATAAGTATGATAATTTCTGCACAGAATAGAATTTATATACTATTAATTTTATTTTTTTGCTCCGGCACAAATGCAGAATTTATAGTTTCATTACGCTCACCTGAAACAGCAAGCGATCAACGAGAATCTTACAGTTATGAATTAGTAAAACTTGCACTTGAAAAAACGAATATGAATTACGGTAGTTATAAAATTGTCGGTATTCCTGCAATGAATATCACGAGATCAATGCACTCGCTAGAAAGAGATACATACAAAAATCTTTTAGTAGAATTGAGCTATGACGAAAAATTAGAACGGGAATACAACCTTATTTATGTTAAGTTTCCAGTTGAATTGGGGATCACAGGTTATCGAATTTGCTTTATCAACCCCAGCAAAATTGAATATGTAAAATCCATTAAGAACATCAGTGAACTACAAAAGCTTATTATCGGCCAAGGCTTTTCCTGGGCTGACACAGGCATATTGCGCCACAATGGATTTAATGTTGTTGAAATCAGCAACTATGAAAGTCTTTTTAAAATGGTGATTGCGGGAAGAATAGATTTATTTTGTCGCGGCGCAAACGAATTATTTAATGAGTATGAATCATACAAAAACATGGGAAATTTAATCTACGACACATCCTTTGCAATTTTTTATCCTCTACCCCGATTTTATTACTTACATAAAAATAATGCAGCTGCAAAAGAACGAATTGAAAAAGGTTTAATCGCCGCTTACGAAGATGGATCCCTACAAGCCCTCTGGTTAAAATATTTTATGCCCAGCATTCAATTTGCCAATCTTAATCACCGAAGGATGTACATATTGGAAAATCCACTTATAAAATCCCTGGCAAATGATTACGAAAAATATTTCTATAAGCCTTGAATATGAGAGCGGCGTAGATAGAAAATTTGAAATAGCATTGTTATTTTTTCAGAAGAAATAAAAAAATCTCAACATTTCCATATCGAGGATTTTTTATTTTTAAAATAAATACTTCAATCAAACTGCTAAGTCGACTAAATTACCTTTGGCTTCCAGCCAATTTTTTCTGTCGCCGGCGCGTTTTTTATTGAGTAGCATATCCATAATTTGCATAGTGTCATCATCGCTATCAATGGTAAGTTGCACCAGTCGACGAGTATCGCGCGCCATAGTAGTTTCGCGCAGCTGCAAAGGATTCATTTCACCTAACCCTTTAAAGCGCTGCACATTTACTTTGCCTTTTTTATTTTCAGCAATAATGCGATTGAGCACGCCTTGTTTTTCACTTTCATCAAGCGCGTAGTAAACATCTTTGCCAATGTCGATGCGATACAGCGGCGGCATAGCAACATAAATATAACCATTGCGCACCAATACAGGAAAATGCCGAACAAACAGCGCGCACAGCAGTGTTGCAATGTGCAAACCATCTGAGTCCGCATCTGCGAGAATGCAAATTTTGTGGTAGCGCAATTCACTCAAGTCATCACTACCGGGGTCCATACCGATTGCGACGGAAATATCGTGCACTTCCTGGCTAGCTAAAATTTCTGATGAATCCACTTCCCAAGTATTCAGAATTTTTCCACGCAGCGGCATAATGGCTTGAAATTCGCGATCGCGCGCTTGTTTTGCCGAACCACCGGCCGAATCTCCTTCTACTAAAAATAATTCACTGAGTGCTGGTTCGCCACTGGAACAGTCGGCTAATTTACCAGGCAAGGCAGGCCCTTGGGTGATTTTTTTACGTGCAACTTTTTTGCTGGAACGAACACGTTTTTGTGCATTGTTAATGCAAAAGTCCGCAATTTTATCGCCATCTTCTGTGTGTTGGTTTAACCAAAGCGCAAAGGCATCTTTAGCGACGCCGGAAATAAATGGCGCGGCCTCGCGGGAGGTTAAGCGCTCTTTGGTTTGGCCAGAAAATTGTGGATCTGATAATTTATAAGAAAGCACAAAGCAGCAACTATTCCACAAATCTTCTGGTGCGAGCTTAATGCCGCGCGGAATTAAATTACGAAACTCACAATAGTCGCGAATCGCATCCAACAAACCGGTACGAAAACCATTAACATGCGTGCCGCCTTGCGCAGTCGGAATTAAATTCACATAACTTTCTTGCACTAATTCGCCACCTTCTGGCAACCATTGCACGGCCCAATTTACCGCTGCGGTAGTTGCACTGAAATCGCCAACGAAAGGCTGCGCTGGTAGAGTTTCCCATTCCTGAGTTGTACCGGCGAGATAATCTTTTAAACCATCTTCATAAAACCATTCATCTTTCTCGCCGGTTTGCTCATCAAGAAAGGTAACGCTTAAGCCAGAACACAATACAGCTTTTGCGCGCAATATATGGCGCAGGCGACTCACTGAAAATTTTGGTGAATCAAAATACATTGGATTTGGTAAAAATTTTACGCTAGTGCCGGTTTGACGCTTGGGGCAGGTGTCGATAATTTCTAAATCGCTGGCCTTATCGCCATTCGCAAAACCCATGCGATAAACATTGCCATCGCGCTTAATAGTCACTTCTAATTTGTCGGAAAGTGCATTCACCACCGACACACCAACACCGTGCAAACCGCCAGAGAATTGATAATTTTTATTGGAGAACTTCCCACCGGCATGCAGCGTACATAAAATAACTTCTACACCAGGTTTGCCTTGCTCGGGATGCATATCCACTGGCATACCGCGACCATCATCCGTTACAGTGACTGATTGATCTTTATGTAAAATGACTTCAATTGTTTTGGCGTGGCCAGCGAGCGCCTCATCCACCGAGTTGTCAATAATTTCCTGGGCAAGGTGATTCGGGCGCGTGGTTTCGGTATACATACCGGGGCGCTTTTTTACCGGATCTAAACCAGTAAGTACTTCAATATCTTCTGCGGAATAATTGGCCATATTTTCTGTTTTCTAATGTGGGGTTTTCTAATGTGGGTTTTTCTAATATGAATTAGGTGTTGCCAGTAAAACGAAAATACTAATGAATATTTTCAACTAAAAAATTCAAACCGCTTGCTAAATATCTTTCGAAATTTTGAAACGAATGATCGCCACCTTCCTCCACTGTTTGCTTGCAGCCGGAAAATCTTTCTACAGCTTGACGATAATCAAGAGATTCATCGCCAGTTTGTACCAACAACCAATAATTACTCAATCGTTGTGGTTGAATATCTGCCGCATTAATTTCATCAATGTGTTGCGCCGTTAGTCGATAGACATCATCACTATGATAGCTCTTGAGGTCAACATCTAAATACTCAGGCATAAACTCACTGGGATGAACCGAGGGATTAATCAGAAGGGCGCGCAAATTATATTTTTCAGCCAACCAAGTCGCCCAAAAACCACCGAGTGAACTGCCCATTAAATACACGGGTTGCGGCAACAGCGACTCCACCAAGTGCTCAAGCTCAAGGCGAGTTTGCTCAGGATAAGGCGTTAACTGGGGACAATGATAGGTGATTTCAGGGTGGTGCTCTGCAAGCCACGCTTGTGTTTGTTGGGCTTTAAAGGACAGTGGAGAGCTGAGGAAACCATGAATGTAAATAAGTGCGGACATAGACTCTAGGCGACAACTTTTGCAAAGGGTTAATCTGAAGCAAAATAGTATTTCAACAAGCGCCTAATAGCCAGCCGATTTGTAGTCAATCACATATTCTTTTCCAGTGACACGTTCTATGCCCGTGCTAAAACTACCATCATCATGCAGATCATACCAACGATAACCCGGCATTAAAGTATCGACCGTAAAGTCATCGCACTGCGGTTTAAATTGTACACAAGTCGAGGGAGTAGCAATGAGTGCTACCTCGTTGCGTTGGCTGCGGAAATCTTGATGCACATGCCCCCAAGCTACCATTTTTACCTGTGGATGCTGGTCGATAATTGCAAAGAAAGCATCTGCATTGCGCACTATGTATTGGTCAATCCATGCACTACCAATTAACACTGGCTGATGGTGCAGCATGACAATAATATATTTAGTAGGGTTGGCAGTGAGCACTTGGCTTAGGAAAGCTAATTCACTCTCTGCAAAATTTCCATGCACTTTTTTTGGCACTACGGAATCCAGCAATATTACTAACCAATTGCCCTGCTCTATTAAGCGTGATTCAGGAGGATTAGGGATATCCAAAGCGGCCATGATAGGCACTGAGTCATGATTACCAGGTAACCATGCAAATGGCGCAGAGAAATATTGGTGAATGATGTTAATAAAACGGCGGTAGCAAGTATCGTGACCCGCACTGGCAATATCACCAGTGCACACTAAATAGTCAAATGCAGCCTCTTTTTCCACGATGAGTGCAAGTACATCATGCAAGCTTTGATCTGTATTTAAACCCAATAGCGCTTCACTGCTCAGTGCCCCCAGGTGGCAATCACTGATTTGAATAAGTCGTTTAGGTTTACTCATTGCTTTTTTCACAACGGCGTCCATCTCGCGTTAACACTTCCTTTTGGGTTTATCGACAAAAGAGAGTTAGTTCAACAACAACGATATACGGAAAATGGGTTTTCTTCCACCCTCCGGAGGGCCTAAATCCATCTTTTGTAGCAAATTTACCGCAAAAAATACCGAAACTGTGAAGCAGAAATAGGTTATGAGATAAAGAAGGGATGCCCTTCACAGGGCTTAACTGAGAAATGATGACAAAATCAGACAGAACACCAGCAACCCTATAGCTGGCAATGGCATTCACAACTGCACATTATCACCATCAATGTAGCGATAATAAATCGCTTGGGCTTTTATCAAATAGGCAGCGTAAATCTAACACCGGGTAAAGAGTATCCTCATCCCTAAACGCGGCATGGGAAAGCAACCGCCAAACTGTTTTCAATTCTGTTAGAGGAACACTTTGCTGAGGCTTTACCGACATTAACTTTGGCACTCCTTGTAAAAAAATTGCACCGAAATCAATTTTACCCTGAGCGTTTTCATAGGCAATAATGGCTGCAATTTGTTCGCCGTTAGTCATAGGAATACGGCGCCGTTCCGTCAAACTATATAAATCCAACGCGGGAATAAAATGATCGTGCCACTGAAAACCTTTTTCGCAGTAAGCCGGCAAGCCAGGCAGGATTACGCTATCAGTAATGTATTCAATATATTTTAATTCGTGTTGGCCAACGGCTACTGAAGCACCATGACCTATCGGTAATATCCACGCACCTAGCGCTACAGCGTTAGCCGATAGCAGTTCGGCTCCATTGTCCGTTGCCGGTTTAATTTCATTGGTCATTAACCGGCTCCTTGCAATACGGTTGTTAAATTCTGCTGTGCAACGAGTTTGGCTCCGCGCAAACGTAACAACGCAGATAAAGCAGCCGTAGAACTTAAACCTACTGCACGATGATTAATAATCGTAAATTCAGTAAAGGGTTGTTTACGGCTACGCATGCTCGGCGGTACAGAATAAAACGATAAGGTTGGGCTAGTTTGCTTTATCAATTCGTGGCAGGAAATTCCCCACAAAATATTTCGATCACGCAACAGTACAATAGTGCTATGCGCCGCAGCGATTGATGATTGTAATTGCAATGCTTTATTCAAACAAAAAATTGCATAATATTGTTGCTCAAACTCTAAATAACCACAGTCAAATGAAGACCGGGGTTGTGCAACAAGTTGCGCCGATGAAACCAGCGAAATGATTTCATTACTCGGAATAAAAATACTGAAATCACCACAATCCATCAACGCCAATTCCGGAGTTAGCGGACTAGCCTGCGGTGCCAGCGTGAGTTGTTTTTTATCTGGCAATTGCTTGCCCAACAAAACATCTTCATCGATAGGATTCATAGGTGAACCGTGTCCTGTATATGACGCAACAATTCTTCTTCTGAAAAAGGTTTATTTAAGTAAGTATCGACCCCAGCGGCACTGGCTAGATTGCGATGCTTTTCAGTGTTCCGCGAAGTAATCATAATGACCGGAATATGTTTGGTTTGCTCACCAGCACGCACATGTGCAGTAAACTCCAAACCATTCATACGTGGCATTTCCATATCCACCAGTATAATACTCGGCATTTGTTCTTCTAAAACTTCTATAGCTTCAAAACCATCTTTTGCAGTGCGCACATCCATACCAATATCATTGACAAATTGCGCTAGCGAACGGCGCGTACTGAGAGAATCATCCACAACTAATGCCATAGGTCTTGCTTCACTATTTTGTTGACTAAGCCGCAAAGCGTCGGCCATCCATTGATTATTGTGAACACCGGTTTGCAACAAATCCAGCACTAACTGTTGCACATCTACCACGGGTGCAACTTCACCATCACCTAAAATAGTCGCACCTATAATACCGGGAATGACAGGCGTTAATGATGAAAGCGGCTTGATAACTATTTCGCGGCTTGCAGCAACACGCTCAACCAACACGCCAACATATTGCCCCGGCAAACTTTCAATAATTAATAATGCATTAGCATGAGTGGTATTGATGTTAACCGCATTGGGTAACTGCGCTAATTGTGCGATATGAAAAACTTCAATCTCTTTATTATTGTATTGATAATATATTTGCTGGCCACGATTTTTTAAATCCGTAGGATTCAAATACAACAACTGTTCAACTCCGCGCGCCGAAATAGCCAGCTGATGATGACCACTCATCACTAATAATCCATGCTCCGCAATCATGGTCATGGGCAAACGAATAGTGA
>JAYTSJ010000263.1:0-3047 GCA_043745725.1 Gammaproteobacteria bacterium
GCACGCTCAATTCAACCGAACGAAATGACGCTCAAGGAATTGCGCGATCATGCGGAGCAAATGCTACGAGTGGTCGCTAAGGACATAGTGACACCTCAAACAGAATATGAGCGCAGCGAAAAATCGAAGGGGCACGACATCCGCACCAGCGGCGACACAGCGGCAGAAATTCACGCAGATAGCCGTTTGGATTCAGGGTTTTCGATTGAGCTGTTGGCCGCTGAATATCGCGCACTGCGTGCGAGCGTATTAAAACTTTGGTTTGTCGAAAATAAATGTGCCAGCGCCGCAGAAGCCGAAGATCTTATTCGTTTTAACGAAGCAATAGATCAAGCGTTAGCGGAGTCGGTTGCCCGTTACAGCGAAGCCATCATACTGGCGCAAGACATATTTTTGGGCGTGCTGGGCCATGATTTGCGCGATCCACTCAGTGCTGTTGGCACCGGAGCCCAAATGTTAATGCAAGACCGCGAGCAAGATAGTCGCACCGCAGCATTAGGTTCGGTGATGTATTCGACCGTAAATCGTATGAACAAAATGCTCGATAACTTGTTAAATTTTACCCAAACCCGAATAGGCGGCGGGCTGAAATTTGTAATCGTGGAAGTAAATATTGCTGAGATTGCAAATCAAGTTGTCGAAGAATTTCGGCTTTTATACCCCAATCGCGTTATTCATCATAAAACTGACGGCGACTGCACGGGAAACTGGGATGCTGACAGAATGAGCCAGGTCTATCAAAACCTTATTAGCAATGCACTACAGTACGGTTCTATTGACACTCCCGTCGAAGTTTTCACTACGGCATCCGATGATTATATTGTGTTTAAAGTTAAAAACGTAGGTGCTTCCATTCCGAAGGAAAATCAGCATCGAATATTCGATCTTATGCAGCGCGGCTCGCTTGCCAATACGGAACGCAACGCCAAAAAAAATCTGGGCTTGGGCTTGTATATAGCTCGCGAAATTATCGTCGCCCACGGTGGTACTATTTCGGTTGAATCTACCCCTGAAACTGGCACTACTTTTAAAGTACAGCTACCAAAATCACAGGCGGCTACCAAGCCCATCGCATAGACGTGAAACTAGCCCGACCGAGTTCATTGGGGTTTGTCATGATTTTTCTGTCTAGCTTGAATGAGCTGAAATTTAGCTTGTCAAATTCAATAGCTTAGGAACCTTCGCCATCAGTATTTTAATTAGCTCTGGATCCATATATTTATAATTATCCGGTATCCCTAAACAAATAATTTTCTGGTTTTTTAGGATGCGTTTAAATTTAGTTCTAATCTTATCTACATGCATCTTTTCCATAACAAGAATTTTATCAGCCCACTGAATAAGCTCAGGGGTGACTGGGTTTTCTGCGTCGTTATTTGTTCCAGCAGAAAGAACCTCCAATTCAGGAGTTTGTGAGAAGACTTGCTCCGCAGTTGGACTACGGAGTTTGTTCTGGCTACAAATAAATAATATTTTTTGCATAGCGTTATTTTTTATCGCAGAATATGTAAGTTTAGTATTTTTTAGTTTTATCGCAGCTTGTCGGAGTGGTGTTTGAGCGATTGCTAATTTTTCTTCGCACGCAGCGATTTTAAGTATGCTAATTCATGTAAAGAGTTTTTATCATTTGGATCAATCTTCAAACATTCTTTATACTTAGACTCAGCTTCATCAATCCTATTGAGCTCTGTTAACGCAAAGGCAACTCCTCTTTTTGCGCGCATTAGCTCTTTGTTTTTTAGTTTTTCTGGTGAATAAACATCAGCTGATTCTTCGGAACTACTGAAAACCTCCAGAGCATTATTCCATTTTTTGTTAGTTTGATGAATGTGCCCTAACTCGGACAAATACTTGGAATTCACTGGAGCCATTGCTATGGCACGCTCCACATATATTTGGGCAAGCTCAAGATTTCCTAAATCCAGCTCAGCATAACCCCTAAAGTAAAGGGCATCAGAACATGTCGTATCCACAGCTATAGCCTTCAAATTTGTAGCTGAAGCTAAAAGCATATAATAGATCGTTTCAACCTGCCCCCTTGAAGCAAATACTGTCGTTTTTTTGTCGGAATATTGGTTGTCGCAAATTTTTATTGCTTGATCGAATTCATCAATTGCTTTTTTAAGGCTACCAGTAGAAACAAAGACAAGGCCATCGTCCAGATACTTTTCTGCATTATTCACTTGTGAACTAGTGTCGTGTTTAATAGCGTCGGGCTTATTAGTTGCGCAACTTGAAACCAGCACACCCAGAAAAATCATACACACTAATTTATTCATATTTAATCCTTATGCCGAGCCAAGCGGCAGTTGATAAATTTCAGGGGTTACTTTTACACAACAAAATTACGACTTACAAACTGTTTCTCTCGTTCCCAAGCTCCAGCTTGGGAACGCAGATCTGTTCAGGACAATCTATGTATTGATGAATAGGGCCAATCTTTTGCATTTTGAACATACCCATGCTTCACGGGATTCTGGTGAATATATTCTATGTGATTTAGAAAATCTGGCTCGTCTCGAATAACATGCTCCCAGAACCGGCGTTGCCAAATTCCGCGCTCACGTTTTTTGATACGAGTGCAGTTGATGTGTTCGGTTTTTGCTAGTGCTCGCGAAAACGAGCTTTTGATTAGCATCCATCGCTTGGCATAATCACAATCATCTTCTGGTAACGTCCAAATAGTATGAAGGTGGTCTGGTAATACAACTGCTGCATTAATTTCGAAAGGATGGCGGTCTTTCACCGTTTTAATACATTCACGTAATAAATTAACTCGATCAGTTAATAATTGACTTTTCCTATCGGCCAACACGACAGTGAAAAAATAACAACCACCTTTAACGTACGCCCGACGATAATCCATAAAAACAATCACCCTGTAGGTTGGGCTGAGGAACGAAGCCCAACATATCCATGTGGCCGATTAAACCGTAAATAAGATGTGTGCTTTAAAAGCGTGTAATGAATTTTATAATTATTTTGTAAAGATTGCGAGTGTGCCAATTGAGAGTATGAAGTGTTGGGCTTCGCAAGCTCTGCCCAAC
>JAYTSJ010000264.1:0-11903 GCA_043745725.1 Gammaproteobacteria bacterium
AAGGTGGTGGTGTAAAGCAAATAAATATTCACCGGAGTGGGGCCATCGGGCTGATGACAATTGCTACAGTTAGTGTGCAAGTAGCTGCGGGCACGTTGTTGTAGCGTTGCCTTGCTGTCGTCGAGTGCAAATAGTTTGTCCGTTTTCTGCGTGGCGCTTAATGGGCTGGTAAATAATCCAATATGTTCCAGAGTGACTAATTGATTAGCATTTCTACCCGTGATGACATAGTTGAAGTCACTATTAAGTTGCAATGCTTCTGCGCCTAAGGTGAACCCGGCTGCGCGTGTATGACAAGTCATGCATTGACCGCGGCTGGGGAAGTGCCAGTTAACAATACCAATGGTTTTGTCTTTAGCATCCGGTAAAAGTAGTGCATCTGTTTGGTCGTCTGACCATTCATAACTAAAGCCTTGCCAGCCAAGCTCGCCGTGAGCAAATAAACGTGTCTCGACAAAACGATTGTCGAGCTTGAAATGTTTCATTAGCACGCTACCAACCGGAAAATTAAAATCGCCATTGCTGTTAAGATCGATCTGGGTATTGTTTGGTAGTGCAAGATAACGTTCTTTGCTCGCCCCATCAGACCAGAGCGGTGCCAAAACTCCGTAGGGAATTAATCCTGATGCGGGTTGTAGAGGGTTTGTTGCGCTGATACAACCCGTTTTCGAAAGGCTGTTGGCCATCACACCAGGTTGTTGGCTAATGCCGGTTGCCTGCATTTTATAGATTTGGGTGCCGACGCCGCTGGCCTGGCCCAGGGCATAAAGCTCACCTTGGTTGTCTTGCGCAAAGGTGACTATATTTGCCGCCACTGCGCCGTGGTTGCCGACATTAAGTGTGTTGTTGGTGTTGCGAGTGATAGAAAGGATTGTGCTTGCACAGTAATCGGTAAAAAAATATTTGCCGTAAGCCCCCGAGTAGTTGGTGCCGCGATATACATATCCGCCAGTCACTGAGCAGGAGCCATTGCTATGGTTGAAGGTGTAAAGCGGTTTAATTTTATTTGCTATAGAGCAGTTCGGCCTGTCGCTATAACAGCTGTCGCCTTCCATATCACCCCAACCGTAATTACCGCCTTTGGTAATCAGATCAACTTCTTCCCAAGTATTTTGGCCAACATCGCCGGCCCAAAGCTCGCCATTCACGCTATCAAAACTAAACCGCCAGGGGTTGCGTAAGCCCCAGGCCCAAATTTCTTCGCGCGTATTGGCAACCCCCACATAAGGGTTGTCGCTGGGAATGGCGTAGTTGAGGCCGGTGCTGGTTTTATTGATATCAATGCGCAGAATTTTACCGAGTAACGTATTCAGGTTTTGCCCATTTTGCTGTGGGTCGCCACCGGAGCCACCATCGCCGGAGGCAATGTATAAAAACCCCTTGCTGTCGAAGGCAAGCTGGCCGCCTTCGTGATTGGTGAATGGTCGTAGAATGCGCAAAATAACAAGTTCAGATGCGTGATCAAAGGTGCCATCGCTATTCACTGTGTAGCGTGTAACACGCGTTTCCAATCCACTATCTGCAGCTGAATTACTGCCCGTATAAAAAAGAAATACATAGTGATTGCTGGCAAATTGGGGATGCACTGCAACACCTAATAACCCCGCTTCATTGCCGCCCTTATTCACGCGATCGGTAATGTCCAGCACAGTTGTCAGGGTGTTGGCATTCGCCTGGTTTGCAAAGCGCACTATGGTTCCTTGCTGGCGCAACACGTACCAATAGTTGTTATCGCCGGGTAGCTGAAACATACTCGAGGGTGAGGCAATATTGGGTAAGGATGGGAAAGCGACTGGCCAGCTGATAACCGAAGTTCCGCCCGTGCTAAGTGGGGCTGGTGCCAGGCAAGTTATGTTGGAAGGCTTTGTGTCGAGGCCAAAAATTAGGCCGCCAGATGTTGCCGAAGAGCTTTGTGTACTGCTGGTTGGTGTGCTACTAGTTGATGTGTTGCTAGTTTGCGTACTCGTTATCTGGCTGCTAGACGTTGGTGCTGCTGAATGATTGCTCGAAGAGCCCCCTCCCCCGCAGGCAACTAATCCGCAGGCAATTAACAATAGAACACTACAAGATAAGCTGCTACGCACCAACATTTTTTTAGTGGGTAGCAATATATATTTAGACGTCTGTTGAATAATAGGTGCCATCTTGTCCTCTCTATATAATTATCGCCGTGCAAGCTTTATACACTCTTTGTGTCTATAACAGGTAATCAGGTGATCATTCACCATGCCGGTTGCTTGCATATGCGCATAACAAATTGTACTGCCAACAAAATTAAAACCTTTTTGTTTTAAGGCTTTGCTCAATGCGTCGGATTCCGGTGTTGAAGCAGGAATTTTGCTCAAACTATCAAAGTTATTTTGCTTCGGCTTGCCATCGACAAAACTCCATAAAAATTCGCTAAAGTCTTCGCCGGATTTTTTCATCGCTAATAAAGCCCGTGCGTTTTTAATGGCGCTGTCAATTTTCAAACGGTTGCGAATAATGCCTTCATTTAATAACAGTTTGGCTTTTTTTGCATCGGTATATCGGGCGATTTTTTCCGGATTAAAATTATCAAAGGCTGCGCGATAATTTTCGCGTTTACGCAAAACGGTAATCCATGACAAACCCGCTTGCGCGCCCTCTAGAATTAAAAACTCAAATAGTTTTTGTTCGTCGTACAGCGGTGTGCCCCATTCATTGTCGTGGTAAGTGCAGTAAAGTGGGTCAGTCCCGCACCAGGAGCAGCGGCATTTTTCGTTAGGCATAATTTAGTCCTGTGGTGGTTCCGCATTACATTGCTCACGTTTTTCTTGCATCATCGCCAAAAAATGTTTGAGGCTTTTGTTGTCGTTAGTATCAAATATTTCAGCAGTAACACTGAGGGTTTTAATGCGATCGAGACGAAAGGTGCGGTAATCATTACGCAAATGGCACCAGGCGACGAGTGTCCATACCTTGCCCCAAAAAATTAATCCGAGAGGTTCAATGGCGCGCGAAGATTCTTGTTCGTCGGCGCGGGTATATTCAATAATAGAGCGTTGCCGTAAACGAATGGCTTCGCGAATTTTTTGGCTATGGGCGGTATAAAATTTTTGCACATCGGCCATGTGGGGCACTAGCAGCGGCAAGTTTTCATCGCTGTAGCGTAAGTTGTCGGGCAGTACGGCAAGAATTTTTTGCATAGCCTGTTTGGCATGTTGCGCCATCTCGGCATCGCCCCAGCTGCTTACCATACGTGCGCCGAGAAGCAGTGCTTCCACTTCATCGCGGTCAAACATAAGCGGTGGCAATTGGTAGCGATGCGAAAGTCGATAGCCCACGCCGGCTTCACCCTCCACCGGTACCCCGGAAAGCGTGAGCGATTGTACGTCGCGGTAAATAGTGCGCTCGGAAACCTGCAAATGCTCACTGAGTTGCCTGGCGGTCATCACGGTGCGGCGGTTGCGCAGTAATGTCAGTAATTGAAATAGGCGTTCAGCGCGTTGCATGGAGTTTGCCGCTAAAATGAAAGAGTCTAGGCTAGTAAGCTGCCAATTTGTGTCAGTGGTGTGCAAAAGAATAACATTTGCAATTATCCGCGCGCTACCAACAGTGCAGTTACCTTTAGGTTTGCTGTTAAAAAAACGAGTTTAGCGCTCGGCATTGTGCTACCTTTAAAGAAATTCGCGGCATATTAGGACAATTCATGCATACTTTTTATCCTGAAATAAAACCCTATCAGCGTCACCAAATTGCAGTTGAAGCCCCCCATGAATTGTATGTGGATGAATCGGGTAATCCGGATGGTATTCCGGTGCTCTTCGTCCATGGTGGTCCTGGTGCAGGCTGCGGTAAGTTTGACCGTAGGTTTTTTGATCCTGAGGTATATCGTATTGTTCTGTTTGACCAACGCGGTGCTGGCCGTTCCCGCCCACATGCGGAGTTGCAAGGCAACACTACCGAAAAACTGGTTGCTGATATTGAAGTTATTCGTACGACTTTAGAAATTGATAAATGGGTATTATTTGGCGGCTCCTGGGGTTCTACGCTGAGTTTGGTATACGCACAAACCTATCCTGAGCGGGTGCGAGGTTTAATTTTGCGGGGAATTTTTCTCTGTCGCCCAATAGATTTGCAATGGTTCTACCAAGCCGGTACTAGCCGATTATTTCCCGATTATTGGGAAGACTTTATTCACCCCATTCCGGAAGAAGAGCGTCATGACATTATGGGCGCCTATTACCGCCATCTCACCAGCGATAACCAAATCCAGCAAATGACAGCGGCAAAAGCCTGGTCATTGTGGGAAGGTCGCACAGCAACCTTGCGTCCCTGTCAGGAAGTTATTGATTCATTTACCGAGACACATCGCGCCTTATCGCTGGCACGAATTGAAGCACATTATTTTGTTAACAATGCTTTTTTAACTGAAGACCAAATTTTACGGAATGCCTATTTGTTAGCGGGTATTCCCGGGGTAATTGTGCACGGTCGTTATGATGTTATTTGTCCCCTCGACAACGCCTATGCACTACACAAAGCCTGGCCAGAATCTGAATTACATATTATCCGCGAAGCTGGGCACGCATCACGCGAAGCAGGCATTGTCGATGCGTTAATTCGCGCTACCAATGAGATGGCGAAAACGTTGGGTGAAAGGCCGGATCAGTTGGCGTAAACGCACTAAATATTTTTCTTACTAGAGTGGAGCCTAAGTGGCTCCATTTTTTTAATACACAATCACTGCGGATTTATATTTCAGGGGCGGGTGTGCTTAGATGGGACGTTCTCTTTAGTGTAGTAAAACTAATATGGCAAAACGTGAGCAAAGAAATGCAAGGTTTAATTCAGCGTGTAAAAAGTGCGTCAGTCGATGTGGCAGGTGAGCGAGTTGGTGAAATAGCACAGGGTATATTATTGCTCCTCGGCATCGAAAAAAATGATACGCAACTTACGGCGGATAAGTTAATTGACAAAATACTTGCCTATCGCATTTTTGCGGACGAGCAAAACAAAATGAATTGTAGTGTGCAGAATATTAATGGGGGTGTATTGGTAGTGTCGCAATTTACTCTGGTGGCAGACACCAACAAAGGTTTGCGCCCCAGCTTTTCAAAAGCGGCGGCGCCTGCTGATGCCCAGGTCTTGTACGATTATTTTGTAACGCAAATTCGCAACAAGCATCGCACAGTAGCAACCGGAATCTTCGCTGCTGACATGCAGGTTAGTTTGGTCAACGATGGCCCAGTAACTTTTTTATTGCAGATGGAATAAGAACAAGCGCATATTTATTAATAAGTGAGAATAAAGTTACTTATACCGCAACCAATCCCTGTATTATTTTTTAAATAATATGACTCCTAAACCTAAAGCACCCAATATCAAGCTTGGTGTTGAAAGGTTTAATGTCTGCCAATAATTGTTGATAAAGGTGCAGGCTGTTGGATTGGCACTGATCAAAGCCGCGCCAAAAATTAGCGCAGCAAGCCAGTAGCGACGGTAGGATGATCTGCTGCGCTTTTGTAATTGCTGTGCAGTTTTATGCAATTCAGGTGCGAGCTGGCCGATGTTTTGCAGTTGTTGTAAGCCGTTAAAAATTAATTGCGGTACCTGCGGAAATTTTTCCATCCACTCAGGTGCATAACGCTTCAGTTCGCCCCATAAACTTTTCGGATGGAAACGATTTTTTAACCAGCGTTCTAAGAATGGATGGGCGGTATTCCACAAATCCAAATCGGGGTACAGCTGACGCCCGAGGCCTTCGATGTTCAGCAACGTTTTTTGCAGCAATACTAATTGCGGCTGCACTTCCATTTCAAAGCGTTGTGCAGTGCGAAATAAATTTAACAACACATGGCCAAAAGAAATTTCTTTTAGCGGCTTTTCAAAAATGGGTTCACACACAGTGCGAATCGCTGCTTCCAATTCTTCTACGCGAATATGTGCTGGCACCCAACCGCTCTGAATATGCAGTTCTGCGACCTGGCGATAATCGCGGCGGAACATTGCCAGCAGATTGCGCGCTAAATAATATTGGTCGGCACGGGTAAGTGAACCAATGATTGCCATATCTACCGCAATATATTGCGGTAGTTCAGGATACTCACGCGATACAAAAATATTGCCGGGGTGCATGTCCGCGTGAAAAAAATTGTGCTCGAATACTTGTGTAAAGAAAATCTCCACGCCGCGTTCGGCGAGTTTTTTCATGTCGGTATTTTGCGCTTTCAGGGCTTCTATATCGGTAACGGGAATTCCATAGATGCGCTCCATTACCATGATGTTGTTGCGTGTGTAATCCCAAAAAACTTCTGGCACATAGAGTAAGCTGGAGTTAGAAAAATTGCGGCGCAGTTGTGATGCGTTAGCTGCTTCACGCTGCAAGTCCAACTCATCAAAAATAGTCGTGCGATAATCTTTTACAATTTCCACCGGGCGTAAACGTTTGCCGTCGGCACTGTAGCGTTCTAGTAGCTTTGCTATTTTTAACAGCAAAGCTACATCTTGGGCGATGACTTTTTCAATGCCCGGACGAATGGCTTTAATGACAACCTTGCGGCCATTTTTTAAGGTGGCGGCGTGAACCTGGGCAACAGAAGCTGACGCCAATGGCTCAACTTCGTAATCGCTAAAAATATTTTCTATTGAATCGCCAAGTGCCAGCTCCACCATGTTACGAAATTCTTCTTTGGCAAACGGTGGAACCTGATCTTGTAAATAATTTAATTCGGTGACAATGTCAGCGGCAACCAAATCGGGGCGTGTTGAAAGCAATTGGCCAAACTTTACAAAAATTGGCCCGAGCTCTTCGCAGGCGCGACGTAAACGTTCGCCACGATTTAATGTCGGGCTTGGGAATAGCATGCAGGGCAGCAATAATATTCTAACCCGCAGCGGTAAATGCTGCCTGGGTAGCAACTTGTCCAAGCGATAGCGCAGGAAAACACGCAGGATTTTTACAAGACGAAAAATAATGATCACTATTGATATGCGCTCTAAAATGTATACTTATGGCTGAATATGTTTTTGTAACAGCTGATTAATTCGCGCTTCAACCCTATCTACACCAAGTCTAATCTCATCCACTTGTTGATTAAAAAAAGCAACTTCGGCTTTGCTTGGCAAGGTTTGCAATTCTTCGGTTAGAAATTCGCTGGTAAGGCGTGTAATGCTACTTACGCGATCTTTCGCCCAGTTCATTTTGCTGCGAATTAATTCGGCACCTTGGTGGCCAATAATATCGCCGAATAGTTGACTGAGCATTTCTTCCCAGTCGATATCAAGTTTTTTGAGTATATGTTGCAGCTCAGCTAAAAAAGTTGTGCTGCCGATAACTTGCACGCCACTGTCTTTTAAATTAACGCGCTCGCTTTTTAATAAAGTGATTAATGCGGGCGCAGCGCCTTGCACTTGAGTGGTAATGTCGCCCTCGTAATGGCCAAGCAACTTTATGCCATCAGCAGTGGGGGCAACATAAATATAAATTTCCGGCGCGGTTAATTTTATGGCTAACACTTGCGGCGCAAGTTTGTTGAGTGCAATGCGTGTGGCAGGGTCATAAGCTAGCGCTGCGTTAATTATTTTTTCAACGCTGGCAAATGCTGCGGTAGTAAACATCGCGTCCATTAAAGTGTCTCGTGTAAACAGTTGCTGAAGGTTATTAAGGTTTCACGCCTTTGTGTAAGGCCACAATACCGCCGGTCATATTGTGAAATTCAGTATTCACAAAGCCTGCATCATTCATCATGCTTTTTAAAGTTTCTTGATCGGGATGCATGCGAATTGATTCAGCTAAATAACGATAGCTGTCGGCATCGTTAGTAACGAGTTTGCCAATCATGGGCAATAATTTAAATGAATAGGTGTCGTAAACTTTTTCGAGCAAGCTGTGTTGGGGCTTGGAGAATTCCAGTACCAATAAGCGGCCACCGGGTTTGAGCACGCGCAACATTGAACGCAGGGCTAAATCTTTGTCGGTAACATTGCGTAAACCGAAGGCGATGGTGATGCAATCAAACGTATTGTCTGGGAAGGGTAAATATTGGGCATCGGCTTGGGCAAATTGGATATTGCCTGCTACACCGCGGTCAATCAGGCGATCGCGGCCAACGTTGAGCATGGAGGAATTAATGTCGGCAAGTATCACCTGGCCGTCTTTGCCGACTAGCTTGGCAAATTGATAGCTCAAGTCACCGGTACCACCGGCTATATCCAATACCTTGTGGCCAGCGCGCACCGCGGAAGCTTCAATGGTAAAGCGCTTCCATAAGCGGTGCACGCCGGCGGACATCAAATCGTTCATCAAGTCATATTTAGCTGCCACCGAGTGGAATACGCCAGCGACGCGTTCCGCTTTTTTTTCAACAGCAACTTGTTCATAACCAAAATGCGTCGTTTTTTGTTCGTTCATGGCTGATCTTCCACCGGACTAAGTTGGTTGCCATTGTACAATGCTCTGCAACTACACCCAACACAAAAGACGGGTGGAATTAACATTAATGGTCGACATGCTTGAGTCCTGGTGAAACATCTAAATCTGTGTTGTTGTCAGTGCCAATGGAACTTCAGTTTTTATCATTTTCTGCGGCTTGAGAAATGTTGCCGAGCGCCACAGCCATTCAACCGGCCCATAGTAAAAGTGGCTGAGCCACCAGCGGCTAAAAACAATTTGGATACCGAATATAGCTATAGCCAAAAGCGCATTAACGGCTGGGGTTGTTTGAGTGAAAAGTCCGAAGCCGAAGCCATAAAACAATAACAGGCCAAACAGCGTTTGCATAAGGTAAGAAGTCAGCGCCATTTTGCCGATGTTTGCCAGTGGCGATAAAACTCTATTCCATTTTTCGCGAAACATGAGCAGAGTAAAGCCAGTAATATAAAAGAGCGTTAAACCAGCATTCAATATTTCTACCAGAAAACCCGACGCCCAGGTCGCCCACAGATTTTTTTCTAAATGTAAACCAAGGCTAAGATTTAACACAGCCAAACATATCGCAATTGCGATAGTAGCCATTAATACTACACCAACTTTTTTCCAGATTTTCTTAATTAAAGGTTTAGTTTCGTCCAATTTTTCAAACCATTGCATGCGGCCCACAAACATGCCCAGAAGAAAAAACCCGAACGTAATAATTAATCTGCCACTGGATAGTTGATAATTTATTTTCACCGGCCATGCTTTAATATTATCGACAACAACTTCCATAAAAGGGGCATTTTTAATGATGTCATAATAGCGCGCAGCATCTTGTTCTTGATTGGGCTCAGCAAATGGCATTGCGCCGTGCAGATAAAGGAAAATACATTCGTAAATTTTTGTCGGTATGTTCAGAATTAAAATAGCACCAATAACGAGAATAGCGCGGTCACTCAAGTTGCGCGCAAAAATAAGCAGGAAGCCTAGCGGAACATAAATCGATAAAATATCGCCGCGCCAGAGTGCGTGATGAATTAAGCCAATTACCCCGAGAATCGCCAAACGCCAGCTAAAGCGTAGAATAAAATTGTCGTTGCGCTGCATTAAGCTTTTCATTTGAATGTAAAAACTTAAACCAAAAAGAAATGAAAAAATAGAGAAAAATTTGGATAAAATGAAAATAAAATAAAATGCTGTGGCTATGCCACTCGCCACACCATAATTATCGGTATAAATATGCTTCGGCAAGGCGCCGGCAGAATACCAAAGTATCATGTGCGCATAGAGTATCCCAAACAAAGCGAATCCCCGCAGTGCATCTATAGTCGTTATTCTGTTAACGGGATTTGAAGGCATGGTAGCTTTTCCTTAGAGTTTAAGTTTGTTATTGCTATTGATGGGTGCTCAAGTAATTAGATGCGCAGATACTTAGAGTCAGGTAAATTCAATCTGGATTCAGCGGCTTTGAAATATTTCGGATAACTATTTAAGTTAAGCTTAAGCGGAGGCCAAAAGCTTTTTTTGCGCTACGCACAAGCAGGCATAGCCTTTGCGCCGCAGTGTTAGGGAGAGGGTACTCTGTTTTTTTATTAGAATGTCAATGCTATTCCTGCGACAAGACCAGTTGTGTGTAAATGAATGGGGGCATCAGGTGTGATTTTAAAGAAGACTCATTCTGCGAGGCATCGGTAGGCTTAGTAATTATTTGCGTGAAAGTTTTATGGTGGCCTACTTGGAGTCAGTTTTTTCTTTATGTAAACGAATCCGCGCGCGCCATTCTCCCAGTGCAGTGAGTGCCCCTTGAAATTCCCGCTCAATTAAATCTGCTTCACGCTCAGTAATCACATTATCAATCAATGCTTCAGAAACTGCCTCGGCCACGTTGCCTACCTGGCTCATTACCCGGCAGACGGTTTGTGATAAATCGTCATTGTTCACTTGCTCTGGCTCTGGCACCACAAACGCAGCCATCCCGTGCCGGCTGAGCATGGCGTGCAGTGGCAATAATGCTTCTTTAATGCCGACATCATGACAAGCCTGAATAATAACCGACACTTCTTCAAATGATGGGTAATGCGTGGTTATGCCCGGCGCCAATTTATTGCGCAATACATTGGCCGAAATATTGAGCTTAAGGGCAAGGGCATCTATGCCGCCCGGGTAGGCTCGAGCGATTTTATAGAGAGCGTCGTGCTGGTTCATGTCGGAGTAGCGACGAGTCATGGTGATTATTCCTAATTATTACCGGTGCATGCTTGCAGGTTAATACTTATGCTGTGTCCATCGAGTAAAGCAAGAGCTGATTTGATGTTGGTAATCATATCTGAGTTGAAAGCCTGTTAATATCATCGGCGCGATTAATATGCCGATCCTATTAATATCCTTGTCAGTAGGGCAATCATATTTCATGCAGACATCCACAGAGACATCCACAGAGACATCCATAGAGACATAGGCAAAGGAAACCAAGAGACAAAAAAATGAAAATTTTTAAATTATTAAACTGCTTATTAATTCTGTCGCTAACTTTCGCTAATTACAGCGAAGCAAAAGGTAGATCCTTTAGCGGCGGCTTTGGCTCACAGCGTGCAGCACCTATGAAAAGTGCACCTGCGCCACAATCGCCCCAAACGCGCAGCATGTTTGGCTCGTTTGGCACCAAGCCGGCAACTGCGGCACCTAGTGCGCAACCGTCCGCGATGAATAGAGATATGAATGCTAACGCTGTGCAGGCCAATGCATTAAAAAATTATGATGCGCGCAATAAAGTTAACGAATCTGCAGCCGGTGCAACAGCAAGTGGTTCGGGAGCAGGTAGCTCGGGAACAGGCGGTTCAGGTTGGTTCCGTTCGGGCAATCAAAGCGGAGCAGCACCTGTAGGGGCAATGCAGTCCGCGCCGCAAACTATCGTAGTGCATCAGGGCGGTGGATTTATGCACAATGCTATGTGGTTTATGCTCGGCAATTCTATGGCATCGCATCACCAAAATTACTATCCACAACAACCTTATGCGCAGTCAGTTAATCAGGATGGCCAGGTTGTTAATCCGACGGGTGAAAATGATTCGGTAACCCCACCGGTTGAAGAGAAAGAATCATTTTTTATGAGTTTGTTGCGTTTTGTGATTTGGATTGCGGTTATTGTCGGTGTTTATAAATTAGTAAAGAACATTATGCAATCCAGAAAAAATCGCGCAAACAAAAAACCTAATTATACATTTGGAAATTAATAATATGGGCTGGAAAGATGCGTTGCAGTATGTAAAAGGCGCGGCAGAAAAAAAAGGCATTATGGGTGATGCTGTGCAGCAGGATTTACATTTACCACTCGGTGCGCGCATCGGTGGAATAATCCAACTGCAAAAAACACCTTTTATTCGGGCAATGGCAAAGGGTTCTTTTATTGCAATGCCTGTGGATGCGCAAGCTATTATTAAAGCGATTAGCCGTGTTAATTTAACTATGTCCGGCAGCGTGTATCGTTATTATTTAGCGGTTGGCGATGGCGGTAATAAAGAAATAT
>JAYTSJ010000265.1:0-12343 GCA_043745725.1 Gammaproteobacteria bacterium
AAAGCGTGCAACCACATCGCTGAGTGTTTGTGTGTAAACCGTTAATTGGAAGCCAGCACCACCGGCTTTGTTGGCCATCGGAATAAATTCTTTACCCACAAGGTCACTAAATTCGTCAGCATGCACACAAATTTTTCTGACTTTTGCGAGCTTCGCTAATTCAGGTGATAGACCTTGCGTTACACCGTGTTTATAGATGGCCCCGGCACGGGACGTAAGATCACTGAACATGGAATTGCCCACGGCTTGCGCCACTTCAGGATCTGATAGCGCGTCAAGACCGACGTAGACAATGCCACCGGTGCGAATGATTTCATCCCAATCAAAAATGGGTCGGGGGTCATCAAGATTGGTGTAGTCTGGAGATAATAGTTCGGACGCAGGACCCGACGTTAATTTTTCCAAGAGAGGAAATAACGACGCCACTAATTTGTCGTAGAACGATTTTTCGTACTCGAATGTTTTTACTAACGCTTGTGCAACAGGATCTAATAAATTAGCGGCTTTAAATATTTGTGCAGCAGCCCACGCTTTACGATCACGCGTTGCTTGAGTGCGATCCTGTTTTTGTTCAGAGTTAATAATGCTGTCAAGTGCTTTTCGCCAGTTTTGAATACCCGCATGGCGTAATTGCAGCTCACTACTCGGTAACTCAAAAATAAATTCTAAATATTCAGACAGTAATGGATCTATATCAGCGCCGTAGCGAAGTAAATTATCGTAGGTAATTGTTTTGCCTAATACGGTTAACGCTTTGCTCATGACGTTCACATAACGCCAGGTAAATTCACGGAATGCTGCACTGCTGCCTTCGCCAGGCAACTGACTTGCAATACGTGAAGCAGGTTCAGTAATTCGACCAAATGTACCGATAGGGTTGTAACGTGCGGAAATTTCGGGGTAGCCCAGGTGGAAGCAATAAAATTGATGTGCGCGACCGGCTTTAACGGCCTCGATGTACATCCGTTTTAAAATTTCCGCATCACCCTTCGGATCAAATGTGATGACAACATCATCATTATGTATGTCTTGCGTAACGAGCACTTCAAGCAGCCGGGATTTCCCAACGCGTGTCATCCCTAATACCAGGGTATGTGCGACGCGTTCCGCTTGGCGTTCATAAACCGGATGTTCACCTTCCCATAAACCTACGGCATGGATGGCCGAAATGCCTTCAACATAAGGAATCGGTGCCCACGGATTCACCCAATGGGCACGCGACGTTGGCCAAGCTAACCAGGCAGCAAAGGCAATATAACGAGCAACTTTTTGTGGTGACCATGGCCATGTAGCGTTCACATTTATGTTAAAACTTCGTACCGTTTTTTCAAAAGCACGAACAACTTTATAACCCATTTGTTGATGACGGTATTTGTGGTAATCAAAACTACGCAATTCAAAATCGTAACGACGCTGGGTATGTCGAGCTGTCCATTCAAAACCCAAACCTAAAAATAAATTTTCTTTACTGAGCGGAATATCGCGACTATCAATTTCGTATTTTGGCAAGACGTGCATGCCGTATTGATAACGCAATAATTTACGTGCTTCCCAAAATCGCATCGCGCCACGCACCAACAATCCTGCTGCAATCGACCAGGTTAATGAGGGTGTGTGCAATGCACCCATTAAAATAGACGGCGACAACAATACGAGTGCGCAGGCTAAAAAATAAGTCACTGCTGCTGCCCTTTCGTAAGGGATACGTAATAGCTGTTCGAGGGGATATTTTGTGGTCATGGCGTGAATCATAACCATGAGAAAAAATCTGTCTGCCAACAAACTGAACTACCCGTGTGCAATTTGATGAGGGAATTTTGTATGCAAAAAAAGTTATAAAGACAACTGCAAAGGCTAATGGACTTATCCCGGATAAAAGCATGCGCCACTCACCAAATGACGTGAGTGGCGCATGCGCAAAAAAGCTAGGGGTAAGGGCTTATGAAGGGTTAATTCTTTTCAAAGGGAAAGGGCCATAAAGGTTAAAGGGTAAGAGCGACTTAACTACAAAAGGTTTCCGCATGACAGATAATTTTAACAATAGCTTGAACATAGCGCTCGAGCAGCTTGACAAAAAGGCCTGGGCGACACCACTTGCTGAGCTTGAGCAAAATTTCCATTGTATTCCGGAAGGTGAAATAACGTTTGCAGAAGAATTATTAAATTTACTCTGGCTATTAAGCACCAGCCAAAAAGCAGATTCCGATTTACCGTTGAATCATGTCTTTGCGATTCGCCTTGCTAAATTGGATGCATGGACATTTCGCTTCAGTAAAATAACACCGACGGGTAAAGAGTTTATTAATCCATTGGTAGCCGTTCCGTCTGATTTCACACAAGCAGACGTTAGCCA
Source organism: Gammaproteobacteria bacterium (assembly GCA_043745725.1). Classification (GTDB taxonomy): domain Bacteria; phylum Pseudomonadota; class Gammaproteobacteria; order Pseudomonadales; family Cellvibrionaceae; genus Cellvibrio. The sequence goes on from JAYTSJ010000265.1 coordinate 2,354, forward strand.
AAGCGGAAGCGCGTTTCCCGCAGAAGATATTATTAAACGTTGGGTACGGGATCATTTAGCGTGAGCCAACCACTACCGATTCTTTCCGCCAAAGATCTCTTTGCCCAACTCAAACTCGATCCCGCCATGAACGATTGGCGGTCGCTCTCGGGCATGGACAATAATGTTTTTGATGTGTTAATGCTGGAACCGTTATACCGTTTTGCTGAGGCGGTGCAGCTGGCACCAGCGAGTGAAGCGCACCACCATAGCGGGCCAGGTGGCTTGCTAAAACATACCGTCGATGTCGTCACTATTGCACTCAAAAAACGCCGTGGTATCCAGTTGCCAATAGGCGGCAGTATTAGTGATATTAATCGTCAGCGTAATGTGTGGACGTATGGCGTTTTTGTCGCGTGCTTGTTACACGACATTGGCAAAATGAGTGCTAGCACGCGCTTGATTTTAATGCTGAAAGACGGCACTGAGAAGCCTTGGACACCGCATGATAAATCCCTAAACACGTATAAAAATGCGGCGTTTTATCGTATTCAATTTGAGAAAACGCCGTATGCCTATCATCACCACATTGCACTCACCCATTTCGATTTTCTATCGCGAGACGCCCGTGCCTGGTTAGCACAAGCACCGATGGTCATGGCGCAGCTTACCGCGTACTTGTGGGGTGATCGCTTTGAAAGCGGCATTATCGGCGAAATAGCTGAGTCAGCGGATGGTGAGTCCACCGCTCGCGATTTAAAACTACCCAATGAAGCCAGAATTAATTATACGGTATCGGTCATTGATCGCTACCTGCGCATGATCCGGCAATGGATTGCGGAAGGTGCTATCAAAATAAACAGTAATGGCGGTATGGGTTGGGTCGATAACGAGGGGCATGTGTATTTAGTGTGCCGTTCATTGGCTGAAAAAATCATCCAGGAGGGTTTGTCATTGGGACTGAAAAATTTGCCGCAGGATCACGTTAGAGTGTATGACATATTGCAAGAGCATGGTTACGCACTATCAACACCAGAAGGCAAAGCTGTTTGGACGATACAAGTGAAAACAGCAGAATTCACACATCAATTTACCTGCCTCAAGTTTGCGGCGAGACAATTGACGGTGCCGACAAAACCGCTATCACCGCTGGAGGGTGAAATAAACAGTGTGGATGCTAAAAACCATGCGCCTGAAAAAAAAGCACAGGAAGTTCTAACGCATGAGGCTGATAGTCATCGACAAGATGCTGAAAAAAAACAGGGGGGAAAGAAAGCGGCGGAGCCGCAAGAAATCATGCAGGCGCATGAAGAAAATAGGGAGGATGAATTAAAAAACAATGAAGAAAAAATAATGGAACCGGCTACGAGAAATGATTTTGCAAAAAAATTATCGGACACTGAAGAAAATAAAAACACAGGAAACGACAACGCAGAAAACTGTGAACCTGTAAAAAACACAGGCGACCGTCACGATAGGGCAACTGCGATAACCACGCAGGAAACTGAAGAAGAAAGTGATTCGTCTCTATCGGCTGATGGGCATGACACACCGCGCAAATTTTTAGCATGGCTGAAAAAAGGTCTTATCGAAAAAACTATTTTGATTAACGATATTAACGCTGAGGTTCATATCGTAGAAGAAGGCGTTTTTTTATTGGCACCTGCGATTTTTAAAACATTTTTAAACAAACACAATCTATCAGGTGAATCTCAACACAAAAACTTATCGCGCCGCTTCGCTCGCTTACGTGTTCACGTTAAAGCTGGTGATGTCAATATTCACGGCTATTGGGTGTGCGCGACGAATCGAGCCACCAAGATCAACGGCTGGTTATTACCGTTCAATATTATTTATGAAAATGACTACCCCATACCCAAAGCCAACAAGTTTATTCGGAAAACGCTGGATACGTAGATTTTGTGTTAGTGGTTACTATTAGAACATAAACCTAAAGTGTGACGTGCGTCACATTTAATAGCGTCGCCAAAAGTTGTCTTGTTGAAAACAATAGCGATAATGGCGCGGCTATTATTTGAGCAATAGCGGAACACCCCCTAAGGATATTTCAAGAATGAAGTTTTTAGATGTTGCAAACGAATTTGCAAAGTTAGACCTTTTTAATCTCTATTCACAAACCACCGCAATCGATATTGCAAGCATTTTTGTCAAGCGTGCAGAAGTAATCGACATTGAGCACATTACTCTCACTTCTCTCGCGCTTTTTAAAGAGCGTACGTTGGCGATTGCTAAACCAGTTACCTATAACGGGTATCTTAGGTACTTGAGGCTCATTGGGGATTACGCGTTATCCCGTCAATTAATCAGTAAAAATTTATTTCGGGATGTAAAGCTTGCGCCGGTCGGCACTCACCCGCCAAAGACAATATCACCACGCAGCATGGAAGTGATCGTTGCACACCTCCATGCCTACGGACATTTATACGATCCGCATTGGTTTTGGTTGAGTGCCATAAATTGTTTGTATTACACCGGCATGCGACGACGACAATTAGTCAATTTGAAATTATCGGATGTTGATTTTGTAATGAAAACAATTTTATTGCGTTATGAAGGATCGAAAACGTTACGTGAGTGGACAATCCCCTTACATGACGAATTAGCCGTTAATTTAAGGGTTTTAATTGATCGTTCCGAGTTTTTAACAGGAAGAAAACTCACAGGAAATGATTACTTGTTTCAAATATGTCGGTTGAATAAACGTTACAAAGATGACGGGAAAGGAAGAATGCAAGCGGAATCAGTCACACGATTTTTCAAACGGTTGAGTAGGCATACGGGAATAAAAGTTGGAGCGCATCGATTCAGGCATACGTTAGCCACTGCGCTCTGTAATCCTGATGATGGAACTGCCCCTGATATTTTTGTGGCGCAAGCCATATTAGGGCATACCAGCTTACAAACAACGAGAAATTACGTTACTACGAGCCTGCAAAGAATGACTTTAGCATTAAATAAAATAGCGTAAAGGAATTTTTATCATGCAGATTACTTGACACGGTTACAAAAAATGCAGAAACTCTGCAAGGATTCGCTTTTTATTGCGTAATCGTAAGCAGAGCCAGATCTGTAATAAGGTAGGACGATGTAACAGTAGTTACCCGCAACAACTGGGATTATCCCAGGATTGATAAAGTCGACCTGACGAAATCGCCAGGTTAGACCCTTCAAAAATATGGTAGCTAGAGGCGGACTTGAACCGCCGACCCCAGCATTATGAGTGCTGTGCTCTAACCAGCTGAGCTATCTAGCCATAGTAAGGGCGCGTATTCTGGCGATAGTACCCCTTAAAGTCAACCATAAAATGGCATGATTTTCAGTAATTGGAAGATCGCCAACATTTTTATCCCTGTGAGCAACAACATAGTGTCTAATTTTTAAATAGCGAGATTGTTTAATTTCTTCTTACTCGTTTTAATAGCAAAAAATAGCCACAGGTAATGGTGTTGGCATCTAATATCATGGGGATTTTCTTTTTCTATTTGCTACCTATATTTATGTTTATATAACCCTGTGTTTTTAGTAAATCAAACCTCTGCTTATTGTTCGGTAGTTTCAAGTTGCTTGCTGTGTTTATGATATACATTGAAAAAAACAGAAATTAAACAATACTCTATGCGAAACTTGATTGTTCAACACGCAGATTAAAGAACGGCTGCAATACGGCGAGGATAAGCTAAATGACCACAACAAATGCTACAACAGTACTGGCGCATAATATTATGACCGCGGATATGCTCACCGCCTACGAAGGCTGGACGATTCATCGGCTAGCCGACTTTTTTGTTAAGCATCAAATTTCCGCTGCGCCAGTAATAGCATCAGATCATGAATTGGTAGGTATCGTGAGCGTTAGCGACGTGTTTAGATTTCATAGTATGGATGAACGCGACAAGGGCCATATACTGCGTAATCACTATCGCGATAGTTGTGGTCAGGAAATTAATGAAGAAGACCTACGCAGTTGGGTAAAAGATGCAGCTAAAAATTGCACAGTCCATCAAATAATGACGCCAGAAGTTATTGCCGTGGAAAAAGATGTATCGATTCAGGAAGTAACTTCTGTGTTATTGGATCGTCACATCCATCGAGTTTTTGTGACCGAAAATAAAAAAATCATCGGCGTAATTACCACTATGGATGTGTTGCGTTCATTGTCAGCTGCATAAAGCTACAGTATAAAATTTATCTTTACAGTACCTAATCGACAAGCTTAGGTACGAGTGAGTTACTTAACAAAAACGTTTTTTGCCGCAGGCCGCGCTTGAATTCTTGCAACATAGGTACGTAGTGAACTATTTGCACTAACGAGATCTGAGTTATTGGGGCCGCCAATTAAATAATGTAGAACTGGCGCTAATAAAATATCTGCTAAAGAATATTCATTTCCCACTAAATAATCATTGTTCCCTAATTGATTCTCAAGAATTTTTACAGCATTTATTATTGCGGGCATCGCCGCCTGAGCTACATCCATCCGCACACTACCTTTATCGCCTTTTGGAAAAACAAACTCCATCAAATAATCCCGAATAACATATTTATCAATGTATGAAGTTATGGCTGAACACCATTGATCTACTTGCGCGCGCTGCCATATATCTTGTGATTGAAGTGCGGTGCCAGAAAAATTATCGATCAGATAGCGACAAATAGCCTGAGTTTCATAGAGTGCCCTCCCATCGTGAATAAGTATTGGCATTTTTCCAAAGGGATTTAATGCCAAATGCTCAGAACTTTTGAATTCAATCATATGACTATCAACTTCAATTCCCAATGTGTATTGAATGCCCAGCTCCTCACAGCAAAGTTGTACGCTACGTACAAAACTGCTGAAATGTTTTCCATAAATGTGTACATGGCTAATCATAGCGGCCTCTTGTGTTGATTTAAGTGAAAGTTTGTGCGTACAGAGGCTTGAGGTTATACTTATTCACTATATGTTCAATAACATATTTTAAATATTTTTAATTTGTTGAAGAGAGAAGTTAATGGCTTGGCAAGAAACTCATAAAATTGAATCGCGCATTCGTATTTTAGATGCAGCTGCGGAGTTGTTTACTCGTAAAGGCTTTAATCAAGTCGGTATAGACGAAGTGATGCAGGCTGCCGGAATGACCCGTGGTGCTTTTTATGCGCATTTTTCGTCTAAGTCTGAATTGTACGAAGAGTCTATTATGCGTGCAGGAAAACAAACGGCGAAAAACCTCATTGTTACAGAGGCCAATAGAGATGAATTTGTAGATGCATATTTAAGTGAGGCGCATTTAACTTCTACAATAGGGCGTTGTCCTCTGGCTTGTCTAGTCAGTGATGTTGCTCACGGCGATCCGCGTGTGCGTGAAGTATACACTCACTTGTTGAAGGGTTTTATGGCACACCTGAGTAAGTTGTCTGACAAACGGGTTGATTTAGAGTCGTCACCCGAAAAAATTATTCAACAAGTAGTACTGTTAATTGGCGGCATGGCTATTTCACGCAGCCTGACCGATAAAAAGTTAGTTGCAGAAGTACTGGCTGTGTGTAGAAACTCAGTAAAAAATATTGTGTAAATCTAACTAATTAATTTTTTGTCGAGAATCATAAATCACTCACCAGCAGCAAAGATAGTCGCTGATGAGTAATAAAAATTATTTGGATTTTTTTATTTTATCAAAAATAATAAGTTTAAGTCATCATTTTAAGCGCATGAGACCAATCGTTGCGTAGGAAGCCTGGGATACACCAAAGCATGCATAAAGGTTCAATAGCGCGAGCTGACTCCGCCTTGCCATAATCGGCGGCGTCCCAACCAAAATCTTTTAACATTTTTGAAACGACTTGCTTTGCTTCATCATCATTTCCGCAGATGAACATAGTCGGTGTTGCTTCAAACCTAGGGTTGACCATATTCGCACTCCCCACTGAATTAAAGGCTTTCACAAAATGCGCTTTTGGATATGATGTTTGTAAGCGTTCCATTAACGAATATTCTAGTGTTGTAAAATATTGCAGAACACCATTAATAGGTGGGCTATTGGCAATAGGATTAGTGGTATCAATAACGATCTTATTTTTAAGTTTTTCTTCGCCTGCCAAGGCCAAGGCTTCTTGCGCAACAACACCCTTTACGGAAAGCACAATGATTTCGCCAAAATCTGCTGCTTCAGCAAAATTTCCTACTCGCATCCCTGGCTGGGTTGCAACCCAATCTAATAGTTTAGTTGGTGTACGCGAACCAAGCATCACCTGATGGTTGTATTTTAAAAAACCTGAGGCTAACGTTTTTCCGACATCGCCAGAACCAATCACACCAATTTTCATCGCTGACTCCTTAGGTATTTGCTTTGTTGTTAAAATATTTCATGTTTACAATAATTGCTGCTCATGATGGAGCTCGGACATTATGAATTCATTCTCCTAGTTTTGCTATATCGTGAGAAAACGCGTTTTCAATACTGAAGATAATGAATAAGTTGCAGAACTCTTCTTATAGCGATGGTGGCGCTTAAAGTTTCTAAAGGTTTATTAAGATCGCCTTCTGAATGTTGTTTGCTTAAAAACGATTTTTTGAATATCCATCAAAAACTATATTAAAAATTTTCACAAAAAGCTTTTCACTTCTTGCTCTACAAGCTCCCGCCAATCTCCATGCCTCATTCCCGCATCCAGGGTTAAATTCCCAATTGCAACGCGATGCAATTCCACCACTGGATTTTGAAATCTGCCAAACATACGTTTAATTTGGTGATAGCGCCCTTCAACTAAAGTCACCGTTGCGACATGGCTGCTAATAATCTCAAGTGTAGCAGGGCGTGTAGTGATATCTTCAAAGGGAAAGTACATGCCTGCAGCAAAGGCGTCGATATAATCTTTATTGATGGAATTAGCGAGCGTTACTTGATACAGCTTGGCAATTTTTTGCTCTGGAGTCGTGAGTAGCCGCGACCAGCGGCCATCGTTGGTGAGTAATAATAAGCCGGAAGTATTAAAGTCCAGCCGACCAACAATATGTAAATTGTCAATGTCTAAGCATTCAGTTTCGTTTTTGTTGACTGTTTTTTTTAGTAAATCTATCACGGTAGTGTGCTTGTTGTCCTTGGTGGCACTTACCACACCAGTTGGTTTATTCATCATGATATAAACTGGAGTTTTAGCTTGTAGAGTTTTTTCATCCAACATTACCTGAGTAAATTCATCCACAAACTGGTGAATATCTGTAGCGAGACTGCCATCTATTTTGAGTCGTCCTTGCGCAAGCATGGGCCGGACATCTTTGCGATTGATGCCGGTATGTTGGCTAATAAAACGATCTAGTCTTGTGCGTTTCGATTGCATTGTCGTATTACTTTATAGTTTTGCTACAAAAAACTGTTTCATTTTTAGAAAGTGTTTTTCAAATAAATGCCAGGAAATAAATGCTGCAGCAAAAATTACGCAGGTGCTGATGACGATATAGATAGTGCTTAGAAGAACGGATTGTGATGTGTTGAATTTTAGTGCCAGTGGTGCACCTAGAAAATCGTGCAGCGGCTTATGGAAAATATACATGCCGTAGCTGTATTTACCTATTACTTGCAGCGGGCGAAAGCGCAATACACTTACCCAGCCTGACGCGCCCACCACATCTGCGCCTGCAGCGGCTGTCAACAATAAAGCAAATATCAGTGCAACCAGGAAGTAGCTGATAATCGAACCTAAGGGGGTATAAATCACGAAGTCTCTTGTTGCGATACCGCTTGCTAGCGCTACCCCAATACTCCAGTGAAATAAATATTTGTGCTTGCATAGAATCCAATCTTTCCAAGACGGAATACGTAATGCTGCTGCTGCCGCGCTCCCAAATGCCAATGCGTCCATTCGGCAAAATGAATTTTGGTAAATCAGGAGATGGTCCATGCCTTTCCAGACAAGATATGCGCGCACTGCAAGGCTTATAAATACAATGATCAAACAAACGCGGACACAGCGTAGCGGATTCATTGAGCGAATGAGTAAAGGCCATACGAGATAAAATTGTTCTTCAACGGCCAGCGACCAGAAATGTGGAAACGGTTCGTTGCTGTCGCCAAATAAAGCGGCCCAATTCGCTGTGTAGGTCCACAGCCATAAGTGGTTGTTGTGGTCCGTGGGCGAAGGCTCTATTTCAATCGCGGGCAGGATAATAAACGCCACCGTTAGTATACTGAAATACAGTGGAAAAATGCGCAGAGTTCTACGCATATAAAAACCGGAATAATAATTTTGGGCGCGCTGTGAATCGAGCAAAATTCCGGTAATTAAAAAGCCGCTCAAAACAAAAAATAGTTGTACGCCGACCCAGCCAGTACTACTAAGAGAAAAATATACAAAGGCTGCTAGGCCCGTTTGCTTATCAAGCAGGCTAAGCATGTGAAAGAGCACAAGCAAAATCGCCAGCCCGCGTAAACCGTCGAGCGCTGGAAAATGAGAAGGTAGTGGGGTGGTGCTTGGCTCCATAGGTGATACTTGACTGGAGTTTAGCTGTGGAATAATTTGTTTCATCATTCGGGGTAAATTCATTTAGCGGAATGCAGCAACAATAAAAAGCTGCGACCGAACAATGTAATAGTAGTGTTAGCGCCGATAATGCTTGGTGTCAGCCCAGCTAACGTCATAAGGGGTTGAAATCCATATTATTATACGGGCCAATAGATTGTTAGTGGAAGTGTTTTCGCTCGCCAATGGCCTTTGAGCATTAGTCTTTTTCGCCGGGTCTAGGGTTACATTATTTTTTTTTGGTATTATTTTTTTAGGCGACAACGTAGCAATATTAAGTTGCTCAGGTAATGTTTCGTAATGAATTTCTTCTATTAGAGTCGGTAAGGATTCGATATTATTTCCGCTTTCTAATAGCGCCAAGGTGGCATACAAGTTTTCGTTATTCTGCGTTAATATCAACTTTACGGCGGCGTTGCCGCTAGCAATTTGCAGCAGTTGTTCGTTATCGCTCAGCATCTCTAGTACTGTCACTTGCAATCTCTGACGAGTGGTTTTTTCGCGACTGCGTAATTCTTTTAATTTTTCAGCGAGAAAGTCTTGGTCTAGTGCCAGTTTACTGCGTTCGAGCTGTACTCCCCGATCTTGAAGTATTATCCGTATTGCCAAGCTATGGTGAGCTTGTTTTTTAAATTGGATAAGTTTAGCTTGTAGCTTTTGAAATGCTTCGCGATCATTGTCGCTTGCTTGAAAGTGTTTAAGGAATGCTGCATCATCAATTTTTACTACGCGCAATAGCAAGGAGTAATTTTTTTCTACAAGCTCATTTAGTTGTGCTAACTTTTGCTGTAACGGCGTAGTTTCTTGTGGTTGATAAACAGATATTTCTACTTTCAGGGATTGCCGCAACTGATCAGAAAAGTGTTGCGAGGGGCGAATAATATTTTGTACTGCAGACAGTCCGGCATCTGCGCTGTTTAAATTACAGGTGAGTTGCGCCAAGGCTTCAAGCAGAGTTCTGCGTTGCAGCATAGAATCGAATTGTGCAACAGAGTCTGGTTGCATAGGAGTTTCCAGATATTTGACGTATTAACAACTTATTCTGGTGTTAGTGTAGTCCTTTCACGATCAGATTTTGAATCTATCTTTAAAAAGCGTTCTAATTCATTGCCTTAATGTGCTCATCAGATCTGCTAACGCAAGATTCCAATATTTCTTTAATTTTGACATTTTTTTTGTTTTCGTCAGTAAGATGAATTTTTACCATTCTATTTAAACGTTGCAAATGAAATATCACTTCTTCTTGCATTAAATAAATATCTTCTACTTGGCGATAGGAATCGCTTAATCGTTCATCCTGAATTTGTTCTAACCACTTAACAAAACCTTCTTGAAATAATCCAGATGCGGTGACTGACGTTGCGATATGAAAAATAACATTTTGCAGTGCATGTACTAACTAGGCCGCAGCAAAGAGTACCGTCTTTGCTTGAAAGAAAGATTTTATCAACTTTTTATCTGCTTTAATTTTTTCTAAATCTGTAATCGCTCGGA
>JAYTSJ010000266.1:0-13457 GCA_043745725.1 Gammaproteobacteria bacterium
ATTAACTTTATTGGATTTTAACTGGATAGCATTAAGAACTTGATAGCTTGGAATTGTATGCGCGCATTTGCGCCATTTCAGAATCTTCTTCATTACGCGGCGGCAATTGCAAATAAAAGCCTTGTGATTCTAAACTTGCTGCCACTTTTTCTACACTCACGCGTGCTAATTTTTTTTCAGGGGTGAGTAATAACACCATAGCGGGCTGCGGCTTACCAAACAACGCTAACAATTCATCAGGGACTTGTGTTAAACCTGCTTCTTTTTTAACGTAAAGGTACATACCTTCTTCTTTTGGGCTGCGATATATTTGACAAATAATTTTCATGAATAACTTCTTAAGGGTTAATGTTGGAACAGGTTTTATTCACTTATCGTAGTTGGCACAAACTGTTGCGCCGCCAGCAAAAGCTTTTCACCAATGACCGGGTAACGCCAACCTCGCAATCTCTCAGGCAATGCATAAGTTCCACCTTTCAAACCGGAACGCACCAATGCTTCATATTCTTTTTTGCGAATTAATATTTCTGCAGGAAGATTTAATGTTTCAGCAACATCACGCACACATTGCTTAAGAGCTTTTAATAGTGGCGCTTCCGACAAAGCCAGTGGCTGCTCTAAACGTACGGGCCAGGAACTCGCATCAGTTTTGCTGCTTGAACTAATAATATCCAGCAACGTTTGTGCATCGTTTCTTAAAGTACGTGAAGGAATATCTTCAATACGTTGCAGTTGTACAATATCTTGTGGTTGTTTCCGCGCCATTTCCCAAAGGGCAGGCTCTTTAATTAAACGATTGCGCGGAATATCGCGGCTACGCGCTTCTACTTCACGCCAAATACACAAATCACGCAATATTGCCAACTCTTGCGCTCGCAGTTTCCAGGCAAAACCCACTTTATGATAGGCATCACTAAAATTGTCCGGCTTGCGCGCGTTAGTGACTAAATCGGCACAATCATCTTTAACCCATTGCAAACGCTCGCTCGTTTTTAACTGTTGTAAAAACATGCCATAGATAATTAACATATGCGCGACATCCAGTGCCGCGTATTTAATTTGTGAAGCACTGAGAGGCCGCTGCAACCAATCTGAGCGAGTTTCTTCCTTAGGGATTTCAGTGTTCAACACTGCTTTTACTAATGGTGCATAACCAAGAGAAAAGCCAAAGCCCGCAAATGCAGCGGCAATTTGGGTATCAAAAATAGGCGAAGGAACAATACCCAGCAAACATGCAAACACTTCAATATCTTCTGAACAAGAATGCAATACTTTGGTGACGGACTCATCGGTAAATAATTCACGCAGTGGCGAAAAATCAGTAATAGTCAGTGGATCAATTAAATAACATTGTGTGCCATCGCCAATTTGAATTAAACCTGCGATAGGATAAAAAGTATCGCTACGCATAAATTCCGTATCTACGGCAATTGCCGCTTGTTGGCGCAACCGCAGGCATAATTCAAGCAGTCCATTATTTTGCGTAATCCAAATCGGGTCAGTAGAAATATGCATATATTAATTGATATCAAAGGGGCGACAAAATAAACACAACTGAAAATCTAGAGTGCTCTTCGGCTGGCAAAAGCGTGCGACAGTGTTCCACCATCAATAAATTCCAACTCACCGCCAAGCGGCACGCCATGCGCAATACGCGATACGGTTACGCTTAAATGTTTGGCCCGCTCGCTGATATAAAATGCAGTGGCCTCCCCCTCAACCGTGGGATTAGTGGCGAGAATAACTTCTGTAATAGGTTCCTGATGCAATAAATTAATGAGCTGATCTATACCTATATCTTCAGGGCCAATGCCATCTATCGGTGACAAATGACCCAGTAATACAAAATATTTTCCCTGATAAGTTCCTGACTGCTCTATCGCTAACACATCCACTGGAGTTTCAACGACACACAGCAAAGAATTTTCACGGCGCGTATTGGTACAAATGCCGCAAAGTGTTTGCTCGGTAAGTGTGCGGCAACGTTGGCAGCGACCAACATGTTCAACAGCTTTAAGTAAACCTTGTGCCAAACGCTCAGCGCCTTCGCGATCGCGCTCCAATAAATACAACGCCATGCGCTGCGCAGATTTAGGGCCGACACCGGGTAAGCAGCGTAAGGAAGACATGAGCTCGTCGATAAGAGGGCTGAACATTACTATTTATTTCTCAAAGAAATTTTAAAATCTAGGTGGGTTGAATTGTATCTTCGCGCAAGCTTGCGCCAAATTGTTCAATAAGCCGCTGCACAATGGGGTCAGTTTTTATCGCAATCACCGCATTAGCTTGACGCTCTTGTTTGTGGCGCAATGCAATCATCGCTGGCGTTTCCACAGTTACTTTTCCCGGCTGAATTATTACCTGAATAGTTTCATTAAAATAATTGCTGAGTAAATCTGCCAAACGTTTTTGATGACCAGGGTCGTAAAGCGTACTGTTGTTTTCATCCACAATAAAATTAAATTCATTGCCCTGACGCGCTACTAATTGGCAATTGGCAATGGTACTTTGCAAAATTCCACTCACACCTAAACCTAAATAAATGTTTGGCCAATCGTTGGGCACAGCATGTTCATAAAGAATTTTTGTTAGTGTTGGCTGTGCTGTAATACGCTCTACTGTCATTCGCTCTGCTATCAGAGGTTGAGCCAATAATTGCGGCAATGCATTAAAGTCTGCGACACTTTTAATATTAACTTGCGGCACGGCCTCAACGAATACTGGCGCGTCCGCTTCAAACTTTTTTGATGTAGCTATCTCATTCTCATTTAACGCTTTTAGTTCTGAGGCTTCGTCAATATCAGTTTTTACGCTGGCTTCAAAATAAGCAGGTGCCGCTGCATATTCATCCTCGTCACTATCACGACCGCTGTAATCTTCACCCAAATTATCAGGTGCGTTGCCGTAAGAGGCATTGTCGTAAGGTGCATCGAATGGCAGCGCTTCAACTTTGTTTTTTAACATCGCCTCTGGACTAGAACCAACGTCGGCTTCAATTGATTGTTGCGTGATTGATTGTTGCGTGTATGAATTAGAATTAACTGACGGTATCGACGGTGCTGAAATTATTGTAGGTGCCGCAGTTTGATTCTCACTAGCTCGCAATTGTGGTTGCGATATAGGTGGCGTAGATTGAGGTAAATGTTGCGAAGGTACATCCATTACACCCTGAGGCTTAAAGGCGAGCATGCGCAACAGCACCATTTCAAAACCCGCACGAGCATCAGGTGCGAGCGGTAAATCGCGGCGACCTAATAATGCCATTTGATAAAAAAGCTGCACATCTTCTGCGGGAAGTTGTTGTGCAAGTTGCATAATCTGTTCTTTATCACCATGACTATTATCAACCGCTTCTGGCAGTGCTTGAGCGATGGCAATACGATGTAGCATCGACAACATTTCTGCCAACGCATTACTGTAATCAGGCGCATGTTCAGACATTTTCTGCACGGCACCCAACACAGATTTACCATCCAACGAAGCCAGTGCAGTAACAATTTCATACACTGCCGCTTGATCCAAAGTGCCCAGCATGGTGGCAACTTCTACTTCAGTAATTTTGCCTGAACCGTAAGAAATCGCTTGATCGGTAAGACTTAATGCATCACGCATACTTCCGTCAGCAGCGCGACCTAATTGCCAGAGCGCATTTTCTTCAAATGGAATGACTTCTTGTGCCAGCACATATTTGAGATGACCAACGATACGCTCAGGGTTCATATTCTTGAGATTGAACTGCAAGCAGCGCGACAAGATTGTCATAGGTAACTTTTGTGGATCGGTAGTCGCCAGTAAAAATTTAACGTGCGGTGGCGGCTCTTCCAGGGTTTTTAACAGCGCGTTAAAACTACTGTTGGAAAGCATGTGAACTTCGTCGATCAGGTATACCTTATAGCGACCACGCGTTGGCAGGTATTGAACATTCTCCAATAAGTCGCGAGTGTCCTCCACCTTGGTGCGCGAAGCGGCATCGACTTCAATCAAATCGACAAAACGGCCTTCGGCAATTTCACGGCAGGCGGAACACTGACCACAAGGTTCAGAACTAACACCGGTTTCGCAGTTAAGGCATTTGGCAAGAATTCTCGCAATAGTGGTTTTACCCACACCGCGGGTACCGGTAAATAAATAGGCATGGTGCAAACGATTATGATCGAGCGCATTAATAAGCGCCTGCAATACGTGTTCTTGCCCAACCATTTCACGGAAAATACGTGGACGCCATTTGCGCGCAAGGACTTGATAACTCATGCCGTTATTTACCAATGAATTTACAAAAAATTGAGCGTGATTATAACGAGGACAGCACAAAATAGACACGAGCAAAACGGTTTGAAGCGAGAAAGAAGCTAAGGTAAATAGAATATAAAGAGAGGAAATTGGAGGCAATCTAACCAGCCACACCCCGGCACATATCTCACTGCTACCGTTGCTCCCTTCCGGGCCTGGCGGAGTTCACAGGTCGTTATTGCGAGGGGACCGGCTAGATCACCATAGACGCTTGTTCAGGCTTAAGCACCTGCGCAAGAGGCGCGCATTATCAACATTTTTAGCAGGCATTGCAAGGCGAAGATGGGGAGTTTCGCTTTGCATTTATACGCAGATTGCAAACACTACTCAGAATTAAACATTATTCAAACGGCGTTAATTGTATTTCAACGCGACGGTTGGCTTGGCGGCCCTGTTCAGTATTGTTACTTTCGACTGGGTTATGAGAACCATAGCCCTCTGCGTGAAGGCGCTGCGAATTTATTTTCTGATTTATCAAATAAACACGCACGCTATTCGCACGATCTTCACTGAGTTTTTGATTAACCTGATCCGAGCCCGTTGAGTCTGTATGGCCACTAATACGCACATTGGTTTTATTGTATTCTTTAAGCACTAATGCAACTGAGCTTAATACATCATAAAAATCCGCACGAATTTCCGCACGACCGCTGGCAAAAGTAATATTCCCCGGCATGATAAGGTTGAGATTATCGCCATCGCGTTGCACTTGTACACCGGTGCCCTGTAAACGCTCGCGCAATTTGCTTTCCTGATTATCCATATAGTGGCCGACACCACCGCCAACTGCACCACCAACAAGTGCGCCCGTTAATGCCCCGCGCTGGCGATCTTTTTTACTTGACGCTGCAGCACCTAATACTGCACCTGCAATAGCACCAATTCCCGCACCTTTACCGGTATTACTAGTCTTTTTCTCACCAGTATAGGGATCGATGCTTTCACAACCCAAAAAACACACAGCACATAACAATATAATAAATTTGTTCATCACAATCTCTCTTTAAACGACATGAAAAAGTAATTATTAAACAAGACAGCTACTTTACAAAAAAACACGCAATAAAATACATTCAATAAACGAGTTGGCTTTCTTTGACGAGCCTGCGAGAATAACTGAGCTTCATTTGAGGCACTACTATAGGCAAACTCATTATGCACAGCAAATCTCTCAGTAAATTTTGTGCTCTATTCATCATTGCAAACCTGGCTGCGTGTAAAAACTATTCTGTTAGCCTTAACGATAATCGTATTTATACACCACCAACTTTATTTAAGGCATTTACCATTAGCGATGTACATTTACACGATTGTGTGGAGCAAACCATCGCCGACAAACACATAACCAAAGCAGAAGATTTAAAACAACTCTCTTGCAGTCACGCGGGTATTACTAACCTTGCCGGTCTGGAGAAATTTTCTGCTATAGAACAATTAGATTTGAGCGAAAACGCTTTAGTTGCCGTACCCCAACTCATTAATTTAACGCAACTGCAAGGGCTATTTCTGCGTAAAAATAAGTTAACCAGTGCTGAACCATTGTTACATTTGCTACATTTGCGGGAATTGGATATTTCTGAAAACAATAATCTCATCTGTCGTGATGTAAAACAGTTACTCGCCAATTTTAATAAAGGCGAATTAGCAGTGATCTTGCCAGAGCAATGCAAAGCGGGAATTTAAAAAATTATTTTTGTACCTAACAGTTGTTTTCTGTTAGGTACAAAAAATTAACGCACAAACATAAGCCCAATAGTATTTTTGAATTGATGCATCACTTTCATTTTTACTGGTTCAACATTAATTGGGCCAATGGATTTTTTAAACATTACGGATACTTCTGTACCAATCGGCGGGCAAGGTTGATTTTCAATCTGCACCAGTGCGCCACCATCGGACACATCCTGTGCAAATCCAATAATAGTGCCAAAACTAGGGTGGCTCATTTCTACCCGCACTGATGTTGTAGTGCGATCAAACCGACGTCTTTCTATCATGACACTTCTCCATTATCTGTTATTTGAATTTTTATTGACGTGCATTCAGAAATATAAAAGTAGGCTCTCGTCTGCTTTTATTAAAACGTTAACCCTAAACGATTACCCACTATTTCATATGATTCTACAACGTTACCCAAATTTTGACGGAAACGATCTTTATCTAATTTTTCACGGGTGTCTTTATCCCACAAGCGGCAACCATCAGGGGAAAACTCATCGCCCAAAATAACTTCACCTTTGTGCAAACCGAACTCCACTTTAAAATCCACTAACAACATATTACCACTGGCAAATAATTCTTTAAGAATTGTATTAATTTTATAGGTTAACTCTTTCATGCGGGCTAAATGGGCGGGCTTGGCCCAACCAAAAGTTTCAACATGAGACTCGTTGATCATCGGATCGCCCAATGCATCATTTTTTAAAAACAATTCAAATGTAGGTGGTGTTAATTCCATACCTTCTTGCACCCCCAAGCGACGCACAAGGGAACCCGCAGCAAGATTGCGTATAACGCATTCAACGGGAATCATATCCATTTTTTTCACTAACACTTCAGTATCAGATAGTAATTTTTCAAAATGCGTTGGAATACCAGCAGCTTGTAACTTGCCCATAATAAAAGCGTTGAATTTATTATTGACCATACCTTTGCGATCTAATTGTTCGATTCGTTTGCCATCAAAGGCAGAGGTATCGTTACGAAATAACATAATCAAACGATCAGGATCATCCGTTTTATAAATAGATTTCGCTTTACCGGCGTAGAGTTCTTCACGCTTTTCCATCTTATTACTCACTTTATATTGAAATTCTGGTCATTGTTAAAGGCTAGTTGATTTTTTAAATAAAACTGCACAAGGCTATAAATTAAACAGTAGAGAGCTACAAATTAAACATTTTACAACACGGCCAGCCAATCAAAACCGTGTTCCTGACACGCGTAGGTTACTTGTTTTACTTTTTGGGTTACTGGCGCCAAGGCCGCTCGCGCCAAATCCACTGAGTTATTTTGTTGGCTAATATGTGCCACCACGAGGTGTTGTAACTGCTGAGTATTCAGGCGCTGTAAAAAACCTGCAGCCTGTTGATTGCTCAAATGACCCCACTGCCCGCCCACCCGCTGTTTTAGCGATGCTGGATAATTGCCTGAAGCCAGCATAAATGGATCATGATTGGCCTCAAGTACTAAAGCATCGCAAGCCTGGTAACTGGCTTCGACATGCGGTGTAATACTACCCAAGTCGGTGAGTATTCCCAAGCGCAAACCGGCATATTCAAACACAAATTGCGCAGGTTCACGAGCATCATGTGGCACCGCAACTGGCGTCACACTTAATCCTTTGATCATAAACGGGGTGTAGGCATGTATAAGATTAAGCTCAGGCAACACGCCCATATCCCTGCTGTGATAGGTGCCGGGAGTGATATAGACAGGTAAATTGTAGCGGCGCGCTAAAGCCGCAACACCTTTAATGTGATCTGAATGTTCATGAGTCACCAAAACAGCGGTCAATTGAGCAGCAGTCTTGCCCAAGCGCAGCAAGCGCAAATCGGTTTCTTTCACGCTAAACCCGCAATCGATCAGCAGTGCACCTTCGCTCCACTCAACCAACGTAGAATTACCGCGACTGCCACTTCCGAGCGAGGCAAAACGCAATTGCGCTGCCACCTAAATTAAGTTCTTGCGCAAGACAGTTAACAATTCTCTGGTTTCTCGCGCTTTCAAACGTTTGCCATAGGGATCGCGAACTCGAATCATATAATCGCCCTCTTTACCCATTACGGTAATTAAATAACCGGGAGCATCTTTTAGCAGCTTTTCATCATTACGAGTTGAATAACCAGCTTTTTCAAAGGCTTCACCTTGCAGCATATTGGCACTAATCTGGTCCACTGAATAAGGTGATGTTTCTGGTTTTGGATGTAAGCCTATGTGGAAAAAACGCCTGAACCAACCGGGCTTAGCATCTTGAGCATTTTTGTAATAAACGTAGAATAAACCAAGATTGGCATCAGAATCATAAAGTTGGAATCCATCATGCTTAGCGGCATAAGCCACTGTCGCCATTGCGCGAACTTTATCCAATTTCAACGTCATAATCGCTTCATTTTTGTAAATACCTAACGCGGCTTTCGCGGCAACATTACCGCCAATAGCTTGCGCCAGCATAGAAGTGCCGCCTTCCGTCGAATCGGTCGCCAAGGTTGCAGACAACTCATCCAGCAACCATTTTTCACGCTCTGGATTCATGGATTTAGTTGGCCAGGTAGGCTCCTCGGTCGGCTTGGTAGCACTAGCAACATTAATGTGGGTAATATGGATTTCGCTAGTATCAGGCTGCACGCCTTGATCTATTTGTAAACGATATTTATCCTGACTATTCAAATCAGTCTTAAATTGCAACCAATCTGTTTCAATAATGCCTTGTTTAAGATCAGCGCGAGCCACCTTCAAGTCGTTAGCATTCAAAAAATTACGTACGCGTGGCCAAAGCTCGCCAGGCGCCGAATTTACCAAAATCCAGGTATTCTCACCCACACGTTGAATTTTAACGTTGTCTTGAAACATGTTCGCTGAGATTGGCATTGGCCTAGGAATATCATATTCAGTCGCATTAGCGTCAAAACCAAAGTCCGCAGCACTTATGGGTGGAATGGGGTAAAGCTCCCCTAATGCATCTTTATTTACCCCCTCAGGCAATACCAGCGGTGCAACATTATCGGACTTAAGATAATCATTTTCGCGGTTGCGGAAAATGCCTTCATCGCCAAAAAATATACCGCAACCAGATAGCGCAAAACTTACACAAGCTAGACAACCATAACGCGTACTGGTTTTTAAAAGCAGTTTTGTAAAATTCATGAAATTTCTCTAAGAGGATAAAACCGACTATTTATATTTTTTGCCATAAGTTGCTTCTAGACTCAGCCAACGTCAAGAAGTTCGATAAAGACTTAGGGGGAAAGTGAATCCTGAAAAGCTACATCAATTTACCTGTTGTGCCATAGCAATAGCTGCTTTGACTTGAGAATGATATTGCTCCGCTAATGGCGTTAAAGGTAAACGTATTCCACATTGTATTAATCCCAGCTGCGCCACAGCCCATTTCACAGGTATAGGGTTAGACTCAACAAACATTGCATCATGCAACGGCATTAAACGTGCGTTAATTGCTCGTGCGGTCTCAGCATAACCACCAAGAGCCAATTCACACATGCGTGCAACTTGGTTGGGAACAACATTCGCCGTAACGGAAATATCACCTTTACCGCCCAATAAAATTAACTCTACGGCAGTAGCATCATCGCCCGAAATAATCGCAAAACTGGCAGGAGCCTGTTCGATCAGTGCCTTGGCGCGCAGCAAATCACCTGTAGCTTCTTTGATGCCGATAATATTAGATGCCGCCGCCAAACGTAGGACAGTTTCAGTTTTCATATCCACACCAGTGCGACCAGGGACGTTGTACAGTATTTGTGGAATCGCGACTGCACGAGCAATGTGCTGATGATGCAAAAACAAACCTTCCTGAGTAGGTTTGTTGTAGTAAGGCGTTACTAACAAGCAGGCATCCACACCAACGTCTTTGGCAGCTTGTGTGAGTTCTACAGCTTCTGAAGTTGAGTTTGCACCGGTACCAGCAATCACCGGAATACGGCCATTCACCTGATCAACTACTTTTTTAACCACGGCAAGATGCTCAGCAACGCTCAACGTGGCCGATTCCCCGGTAGTACCCACAACAACAATTGCATGAGTACCCTGCTCTAAATGCCAATCAACTAATTTATGTAGGCTCGCCCAATCCAATGAGTTATCTGCATTCATGGGTGTTACCAGGGCAACCATACTACCTTGAATCATTCGGGGCTCCGTTAGCGCTGGTCAATGATGATGTGTGGTGATGAAAAGAGTAAGCCTTTCAATAAAGGCGCAATGGTACTGAGTAAAAAATGAGGATACAAGCATCATCAAAGAGTTCTGTACAACCCGTTTAAATATTCATGGCCTCTACCGCAAAACATTCGATATATTCTCCTTGCTCCAAAACACCAATACCCTTTTTAAGTGGCACACGCTTGGGGATAAAGCTGAATAAGTCGCTCCGTTCGGCATAGTGACGTATTTTATAACTGACCAGCACCTCACCTGTTTCTGCCGCAGCTTCCAAGCGCGCCGCCATGCTAACAGCAACGCCTTCGAGATCAAGAATATCGGTAATTTCATTGTGAACAACAAACACCTCACCCAACTCAACACCAATACGCAATTCGAACCCAGCAGCGGTTAATACATTACGCATCATGCAGGCACAGGATAAACCCGCAGATACATTATTGAATGTCACCCTTAATGAATCGCCTTCCATATTGGGATGGTCAGCCGACCATTTTTTGAGTATGGGTTTTACCAGCCCACGAAACAACGAAAGTTTTTCTGAGAGCTCATCATCTGCCCATTTTGAAAAGCCTTTCAAATCCATAAATAAAACCGTGAGGTTGCGCACCTGATCTTTTTCATGGTCTGCAGCCAGCTCAAGTAAACGCGGCCAAAACTCTTCGCGAATTGCTGCAATTTTTTCTTTAAGCTGCACATGTAATTGCGTATTAGTACGCAACACCAGTTGCGCCAGCTGAATACGATCCGCCTCAGATTGCAACTGCGCTTTTAACTCTGTTGGATTATAACTACCAACATCCTCCACCGCGAATTGCACCAGTGCGCCACCGGCAACATCGCTGATCGATTTAAGACGTAAAACGATCCCCCAATGCACAGCGGTCAAATGCTCAATAAATATAGGAAGAGTTGCTAGTTCATGGTCGGCGAGTCGGTAGGGATAACGCAACTCAATATTAATTGATTCGGCAAAGATGCGTTCAAATTCATGATTGCGATAAACCGTTTTCTCTTTCCCTGCTTTATTCCAATAGGCGTAATTACAAACAACCTCTGAAATCATCCAGCCGTCGGTTGTTATTTTCCAAAGTTTCGCACCGGTAATATTCGCGCGCGATAATTTTGCCTTGCCGAGATTAGCTTCCCTCAAATCGCAATTTAAAAGATTGGCACCGGTGAAGTCGGCTTTATATAAATCGATACAGCTCAAATCAACGCCGTTTAAATTAGCAGATTTAAATAGAGTGCCCGACAATGTCGCATCTTTCAAATTGGCATTCATCAGATTTGTACCCGTCATAATGGCATTTGATAGATCTGCACGTTGAAAATTGACTCCACTCAAATTGGAATTACTAAAATCTACACGAGCAAGTTGCTGCCCTTCAAGATTGCTGCCTGCGAGCGAAATATTTTTTAAAATCAGACCGCTAATATCGTGGCCTTTAAAATCGATATTTTCGAGTTTTGTATTACAGGTAATCGTTGTGAGCATGTTTGCATGGTAAAGAATTGAACCGCCTAAATCGCACTTAGTAAAATTTGTGGCAATTAATTTAGCATAGGAAAAATCATTATTGTGGAGGATGGAGCCTTCTAAATTTGTAGAAATAAGATCGGCATGTTTAAAACTGCAATTGGTGATTCTGGCATTGCGGATTGATATTTTCGACAAATCGATTTCATCAAGATTGATGTGCGTCAATTCAACACCATCCATATTTAAATCGCCAACAGGGCGATCTTTTCGCCAACTATTCCAGAATTTGGCACCTTTTTTCAATTCTTCAATTAGCTGATTTTTATCCATATCCAAGGTTTGTGCCAATACTATTTAAATGATAGGAATTATAGGCATCCTTCCGTCACATAATCCATTGAACTTTTACATTGAGCTTTCACATTGAGCTTTCACGCTAAACCTTCACATTGAGCCTGCAAAAATTTGCGGCCGCTACTTTTTAAAATCTAACATACGCTGTAAAGGGATCATGGCGCGCCTGGCCAAATCCAACTCAATATGGATTTCATTATCATCGCGCGCAAAAACGTTAACCAAATTATCCAATGCATTCATGGCCATCCACGGACAATTGGCGCAGGAGCGACAAGTAGCCCCACTGCCAGCGGTAGGTGCAATATGGAATATTTTAGTGGGGTTCAACTGCTGCATTTTATAAAAAATGCCTTGGTCCGTAGCAACAATAAACTCATTGTTAGGCAGAGTTTGCGCCGCTTTGATGAGCTGCGAAGTTGAGCCAACGACATCCGCCAAATCCACTACGGCTCTGGGTGATTCCGGATGAACCAGCACTGCCGCATTCGGGTACAAGGTTTTTAAATCCTCAACACCCTTAGCTTTGAACTCTTCGTGAACGATGCAAGCACCGTCCCATAGTAATACATCCGCACCGGTTTTTTGCTGTACATAACCACCAAGATGTTTATCCGGAGCCCACAGGATTTTTTTGCCCTGGCGGTCAAGGTAATCCACCACATCAAGCGCAATACTGGAGGTTACAACCCAATCAGCACGGGCTTTAACTGCCGCAGAAGTATTGGCATACACAACTACGGTGCGGTCGGGATGCTGATCACAAAAAGCTGCAAACTCATCAATAGGGCAGCCCAAATCCAGCGAACAAGTAGCCTCTAAGGTGGGCATCAATATACGTTTTTCAGGGGTAAGTATTTTTGCAGTCTCGCCCATAAACTTAACACCAGCAACTACCAAAGTATCCGCTGGGTGATGTTTGCCGAAACGCGCCATCTCTAATGAATCTGCCACGCAGCCGCCAGTCGCTTCAGCTAAGGCTTGAATCAACGGATCTGAGTAGTAATGGGCAACCAGCACCGCATTGTGCTGTTTAAGCTGGACGACTATACGCTCTTTATAATGAGCTTCTTGTGCTGGAGTATATTGCGGGGCGCTCCAGGTACGCGCCAAATATTGCTGTACCAACTCTTGCGCGGATGAATCTTGACGCACAGCAAGATTAAGAAATTCTGACATGGTATCGCCTCATACTGCGTTTTTAAAACATCACTTCATAACTAGCTAACTACATAAAGCACATAGAAAACAGGCCGCAATTTTATCACAGCTCCCACCTAAAAAGACTTTAGATGACATAGCTAAAAATATTAGACGACTAGCTAAAAATAAATTACACGATGATAAAACGGAAGTGTAAACAAAAAGAGGACACCGATTGGCGTCCTCTATAATGATGGTGGGTCGTGCGGGATTCGAACCTGCGACC
>JAYTSJ010000267.1:0-6611 GCA_043745725.1 Gammaproteobacteria bacterium
TTCATTTCAAAATCATCGGAGTAATGGGCGAGAACTCTTTCTAAATCGTGCGAGTTCCATGAATCAACCCAGTCTTCGGAAAACGTAAGTGCAAAATCTTTAGTTATCATGGCAATGACTCTATGAAATTTGAAATAATATCCCATATTAAGCATAATACACGCGGAGTTGTACAAGCTTACATTGAATGTTTGCAAAAAATAATAATTTATTTAAGACCAAAACTTAATTAAGGAACCGATATGAAAATTATATTTTTGAACATTGTTGAATTTTTATGGCAGCTGATCGCGTGGCTTGTTGTGCCTTTCGCCTTACTGTTTGCGCGAAAAATAGATGATAGCGTGGTGCATGACGAACCACAAGAAGCAGTACAGCGCTACAAGCTACATACTTTTTTGCGCTGGATGGAAACACCCGATGAGTTATTGCCAGGCGGGCTATATGAGCCGCAAGTTTTCTCAGTTTACAAAAAATGGGGCTGGTTCATTACGGCATGGGTATGGATTGGAACACGAAACACGGGTCAGGGAATCATGTGGAACCAAGGTAAAGAAGTTAGCGCAAGAATGAGCGAGCTATCAGACCACGAAAAAGATGCAGCGGGAATTTATCAAAAAGAGCGCATATTTTTAGGCTTGAAATTTATTAGTGGATGGAAAGTTGTACACGATGTTTATAAAACAAAAACAAATGGCGGGTTTTGGGCTGTACCTCGTTTTACAGTTCGCTTGGCATCGCAAGATTAACGCCATACAAGATTAACATCACAATATTTGCATTATAAAAAATCCAGGGAGCTAGCACCTCCCTATTACTCTTCGATGAAAGAAATTAAGGAAAAGGCCTTTTTAAAACAAGTTGCATGACAAAGCGTTGATAACTTTGCGCCAATTGTAAACAGCGCGCAGTGGTCGAAATGGAAGGATCACCATCGTCCATATTCAAATAGAAGTGACACATTTCGTGGATCTGAATGCCCTGCAGCGCAATGGGAGCTAAGCCGCCAAAAGGTTCCTTCTCTCCTGAAACTATGCGGTAGATTGGATTATAAAACATCTTGTTCAACTGACGGTCGGAAAACGCAGGTACTTTCGCTGGCGTACCATCCTTATTTAATGCAAGCTCAGGATTGTCGCGCAGGAAGGTTGGGTAATCTGTTGCCACTTGATCGATTGGCAGGCGATTCAAATTGAGTAGAAGTTTCGCGTAATTATTTAAAACCTTGTCAATTTCCGACAAATTGTTTCCACTAATATGAAAGTGACGACTCAAACCATCGATGCCTAAGCTGTTTTGACGCAACGCTTGCCCTGCTTGAAATGGCGAGCTTTTAGCGAGAAACAGAGCAATTTTACATTGGCCCAACACTCGCATTGCATTCGTAATCAATACCGGAAGAATTAAACGATGCTGTGCAAGCAAGGTTTCAACGCGTTGCTTTTCGAGGGGATTAATGGCTGGATCAGGTTTATTCGGAACAACACCTAAACGGGGGAGCTCTTTGTCGAGAGCATCAACCGTTTTCTTTCCTACAATCGCATCAATCTGACCTTTAAAATTTAAAATGGGCGGCTGGTGCACTTTCTTGTAGGTGGTTACCAAATCAGCCGTTGCTTGATCATAGATTCCAGTTTCGCGGATCGATGTCACCCCAGCTTTAGTAGCAAAAGCGTTTAACGCTTTTTGAATCAGGATAACATGAGCCCCACTGCGATCCGTAGCTGGCGATGTAAGCATCCCAACATGGTCAGCATCATTAACCAGACAGCGATTCAGTTTATCGTTTTGTGAAAATGCAGATTGAAACGCCATAGGGGTTTTCCTTAACGCTTTAACAGTAATATCACTGAAATAATATTGGAGAAAATTACAAATAACTATTTTCGTTAAATTAACCGAGCACGGAGATTAACGCAACCAGAAAAATAAACTCAAGGGTGACGATTTATCGATGGCAATCGATAATGTAGCTTCATGCCAAACCGCCGGGCATTGGTTAGCGAACAAATCCAGCGTGACAAAACTTGTGATAGCCTTTATAGCCTTTGCGGAAGGAATCAGGTTCTATTGAACAGGCTTCTGTGGAGAGTAAAACAGGCGTGCAGATATTGATTGGAATGCAGGAGGAACTAAAGTTCTTGCTTTGGTGAAGGGTTAGTTGAGAAGCAAGGTTGGGTTTTGGGAAATTATTTCGCCGTTCAATATTGTGGCATTATTGAGTTGAATATGTTGGAGCAAGCTTGCTCCAACATACATGCTGAGATATTTGTAAATTTTTCTTTTCTTAACTTAATAAACATTAAATTACGTTACTTTTTGGGATTTCTATAGCGCGTCACTATCAAACTCTATTTTTAGCTCTTTATCAAATATCATCAATCGCGCAGGTTTGTTGTACTCGCCAGGCGAAAAAGCGACGATTTTTTGCCCCACAACATAAATATTTTCAAATTGGTTATTTTCAATTTTATAACGTTGCACGTGGTTACCAATAAAATCATTCACTACCAAATCAAAATGTCCAGTCTTAAAATATTTATCAATATCCAAATAAACTAAGGTGTTTCCGATCCACTGCGTTAAGTACCCATCTATCTCTATTGGCATATTGCCTGTCTTATCGTAAACACCATTTGTTCGCTCGTTTTCATCTTTAGAAAAAGCATACAGCAGGTTTTGAGACGTATACATACGACCACAGACATCATCATTTTGTTGCTCCTGATTACCCGTGATTACCAATTGGCCGATATTGTCAAGCGAAACTGAAAATTTACAAAAGCCAACGGATTCACTTTTTTGAATATTGGAGGCCAGCAAATGAGTTGGGTTCGCAAGCGACTCCTCGTTGTTCGAACTCACTAAACTACCATTGTGATCAAATACTTCTGTCCAATAGCCAGTATTGAAGTTTTCGGTATGGGAAATTTGAATGGCAAAATATCCTTGGTCGGAAAAATTCGGATATATGTCGTATCCATCGGTACTACTTATTTCGGTGGTTGAGAAATCATCTAATTTCATTAGATAAAGTTTTTCCTCCATCCCTAGATAATTTACAATTAATACGCTGTTGTATTTAGGATTAAATGCATAGGTGTCAACATAGCCCACCTCAAAATTAAAAAATTGTGAAGGAGCTAAAAATTGATGAGTACTCATGTTAAATCGTATGAATCGCACGTTGCTTAGGCCACCATTAGTGCGAATAGTTTGGATCAAGTAGATAGTTTCATTTTCATCATTAAACGCATAGCGAGCGGAAGTGAGGTAACAGCCGTACTCATCACCAGACTCTGCAGTATGGCAGTTTACATCGCTGGGGAAAGAGTCCTCGACATTAGTGACGCCATCATTGTCTCTATCAGCATCGCTATTGTCACCAATACCGTCATTGTCCAAGTCACTAGATTCATTGGGATCTTTGGGGAAACGATCATATCCATTAGCAATACCATCATTGTCTATATCTGAGTCATTAATATCCAAAATTCCATCATTGTCTGTGTCGGCAAGGTTGTCGTTCATTCTCACCGTCGCTCTTATTATTGGGGACACATTATTATTAATATCGACAGCGGTAATATCAAGTTGGTAAATTTCACTTCCATTGGAGTTGGGAAATATCAATTTAAAACGTCCAGCTTCTAATTGCTCCCAATCTGCTGATATGCTTTGATTATTAATTTGATAGGTGAGTAATGCCCCTGATTTATTGGTAAATAATTCCTGAACATTAATTTCAATGGACGCTCCTTTGCTAAGATCAATATTATCGTAGTGGCCTTCAGAAGAGTGCCCGAGTGGAAGCTGTGTATTGTACTCATCATGGTAACGAGTAAAATAAATACTTTCATTTTTTTCCAACAAATGATCGGACATTACTGAGTATTCGTTATCAGTTAGGAAAACATCGGCATCTATTAGTCCATCATTATTTTCGTCCAATTTAATAAAAAAGCCATGAGAAGTTGTTTCCAAGTAGCTTTTTTCTGCCGCTGAATTTGAAAAGGTAACTCTGTGATTGTTCGCATCAAAGCTAAAGTTGCTTGCAACATTTCCCGTACTGAGGGAGCCTTTTGCTGCAATAATTTTTTCAGAAAAAGCATGCAATCTATTTTCACTATAATATCCAAATCCAATAGCTGCGTATAAATTCAAAATAGCAGGAAAATCAAAAACAAAGTCAATACCTTCCGCACTGATAACATTCTCCCCATAAGTAATACGAGTATCAATCATGATTCGGGATGTGCAATTGTTGCAACTTTGCTGAGCATTAAAGGACAGCGCCCCCCGGTAATTAAAGGAGCCATCAAAAGATAATGCAGGCGCATCATTTGTTGAAATAGAATATTTTTTCCAGACGATATTTACAGTAGATGGAGAGTTTTCATTACTCGTAGTTGTAATGGATTCTTCGCCTGAATATAATAATTTAGTCTTGACACCTTCCTCGGTAATTGATTGCGTACAGTTGTCGTATAGTTGATCTATAAGATTACCATTATTGGATACCTTAACTGTAAAGGAGCCTTTTCCACCTTCACAGCTATCTTTGTAAGTTCCATCAGCAATTCCGGCATTGTATTCACCATTAACGATGGCTGCGGCTGTATCCTTGGAAAATTGTAGTAAATCTAAATAAGTACTGACAATAACCGGTGAATTACTACGAGTAAGAGCTTGTTGTGGCGCAGTTGATGAGGCCTGACTCGCGGACGATAAAGTGCCCGAGCTGCCGATGTCGCTACCTTTATCTCCACCGCCACCCCCGCAAGCAGTGATCGCTATAGCGAGATAGGTGATTAGTAAATATTGGATAAATTTGCCGTTTAACATGATATCGTCCTGAAGTGAAGCTGAGCTAGATAAGTAATTTGCCAAAAGATATAGATTATTTCTCGAAAATTATTTATCGCCCATGGGAATAAATGTTTCCTGGGTTACCTTCGGGCCACGAAGGGAATTAAGTTGCACGAAGTGAATAACACACCTTATTCAATTTTTAATTCGTCCTTATAGAATTTTTTATAAAGCTCAGCAATCTTAACTGCCAGTTCTGTTTTTTGATCCAGTGATATTTTCGTTCCATCATCCCATTTTTTTATACTACTCTTGTCTAGCTCAGAATCGTGCGCAGAAATATCGCAAATAAAAGCTTTATCTCCTTTTTGAAAAAACAAATTTTCTCCTCGCCCGAGAATAAGCAAACCAAAAAGTTCGCCATTTTCTTCGCAGCGGTGAACCTTTTCAAAATCATTTTTAAGTGAGTCGATTAGGAGTTTAAGATTATTACTCATAAATTTTATTATCTTGTTTCATATACCTTCACAACATCCCCATCAGAGTTCAAAGCGCATGCATAGTTCGCTCTATCGCATATAGATATTAAAGTAATTTCGTCAACAACATAATATGCATCACCAAAACACACAACTCCTTTATCTCGACATGGATTTATTATTCTTTTTTTCTCGGCACCATCAGGATAAAAAATTACAGCATTATCTGGACTAAAACTGTTATCTGGCTCAACAACAACAATATAGTCATTGCTTTTACTAACAACAAAATAAATATTGAAGTTATAATTTTTATTAAGTCTCGATCCTTGATAATCCCACGCAATGGTTTTCCCATTATTTTCAATCTTACAATTTGTAATCATAAACTTTTCACCCTTAAGTAAATGCTTTTTCATCACCCAAAAATTTCACAAATGGATTATTTCTATCATACTCAAGAACATCTATTTGTGAGCCCCCTCCAGGATAAAGAATTCCGTCTTGTGTTTGCGGACCAACAGTACTTATTTGAGCTCGAACAGGCCGAGTTACTACCACTTGCCTAACACCTGATACTTCTGTTTTAAATGCTGGAATAACTGCCAAGTCATTTCTTACATAATCAATACTATTAATCTCATCCGTTGTTCCAAATTTTCCGGGAGCATTTTGGCCTGGAGACACAGCTTGATTAAATATAAAACCTGCCGGAAGGATAACACTTGTTATCGGCATACCCGGCATTTCAGGTGTCAATCCTTTTGGAGCAGCCAACAGCCTCGAAGGATCAGTGATTACATTTTCCTTACACGTCAACCCCAACGGATCAACCCACCCCGTAGGGTTCGGCGCATATTGATAGCCATTCACTCAACCCAATAACCCTATCGGATCTTGTGTTGTGAACTGCCCAACACTCGGGTCATAATATCTATGACGGTTGTAATGCAGGCCGGTTTCTGCATCGAAGTATTGGCCTTGGAAGCGTAAATTATTTTCGACTTCTTCGACATCTTTTAACGCGACATTCCCGTAAGTTTTATATCGCGCCTTCCAAACGATATTGCCTTGCTGATTGGTTAGCTCGCGCGGTGTGCCCAAGTGATCAAGATGATAGTGACATATTTCGCCGTCTTGCACCATGGCGACGGGTTTGAAACTTTCGGGTTCGTAGACGTAGGTTTTTTTAATATTGTTGCGCTGTTCTTGCGCGAGTTGGTCACCGGCCCAGATGTATTGCGTAGCGCCAAAGTTGTCTTGTTTGCGAATGCGGCGACCAATAGGATCGTAGGTGTATTCGGTGGTTTGGCCGTCTTTAAT
>JAYTSJ010000268.1:0-21412 GCA_043745725.1 Gammaproteobacteria bacterium
AAGGCGGCTTTTCCGGCAAGGCTGATCGCTTAATATAAACAGACGGTGTTGCTGCATCCTCAAGATCAGAACCATAAACATGAGTTCCCTTTGTGGATTTTACAAACGTTAACTCTACAACTTTTGTATTCATATATATCCCTGACCTTGTGAATTATTTTTGCGCAGCAAAAGCACAAAACTGCGATTTACAAACTGCCCCACGAAGGTACGAAGTGCCCGAATGCTTGTTAGCTATTTACAGCAAGTTGGAAAGCAGCCTCTGCATGGATTTTTGCTGTGTCTATTAAAGGAAGCTCACAGTCTTTTTGTGTAATCAGCAACGGAATTTCCGTACAACCCAGTATAATTGCTTCAGCACCTTGTTTTTGCATTTTATTTATAATTTCTAAATATAGAAATGTTGAAACCTCCTTTATTTCACCGCAAACCAACTCTTCAACGATAATTCGATGAAGAATAGCCTGATCTTCCGGCGAAGGAACAACTACGGAAAGGCCATGACTCGCGAGACCCGCCTTATAAAAAGATTGACTCATGGTGTAACTTGTACCCAACAGTGCTAATTTTTTCAATTTTCGTTCCTTGGCATAATTAGCGGTTATGTCAATTATGTTGATGAGCGGAAGATTTGTGCCTACTTGAACAATTTCAAATACTTTGTGCATTGTATTAGTTGCAATTAAACCAAGTTGCGCACCGGCCAAAAGTAAAAAGTTTGCAGCTTTGACAAGATCCTCTGCAATTAAATCCCACCGATCTTCACTGCGCCACTGATGATAATTTTCTAAGTTAACACTGTAGATAATTATTTCAGGATAACTATGCGTACCAAATTTTTTAAAATATGAACGAGTGATATGAAGATAGTAGCTAACCGTAGATTCCGGGCTTAGACCTCCAATAATTCCTATTTTTTTGTATGCATTCATAAGTTGAACTTCATTCTGTAGTTAACGCCAAGACAAGCGTCTAGGCGCCTCCGGAAATTTTTAAATTGTGATTTTGTGGATTACTTTTTCGTTGCAAAAACACAAGCGCGCAACTTATAAACTGTCCCGCCACACAATGTGTAGCGAGCCTAAGCAATTTGTAAGAAAAATTACTGGCGCGCCCTTTGAGTATAAAAGAAATAAATTAGTTTGTTGTAACGCATTGGCGTAAGCAAGTTTTCATTCATAATCTCACCATAAATAGATAAAACAATTGCGACTGGCAATGTAATAAAAAACGCTGCAAAAATTAGAAAAAATGAAATATATACCCACCCAGCGCTCATGAAACTAGATAAATATTGCAGGCCCTGTATGAAACTCAGCTTTTCACCAGAACAACGCTTATTGGCATACGCAATTAATATTATAAAAACGAAAGTAATACCCATTGCGTTTAACCAACTATATTCGGAAACCTCATAATGGTTTGATTCAACTACCAAATATTCAAGAGGAAGAAATGTTACCGCCATAAAGATAATGGCGGCATACATATTAACTAAAAGAGAGAACTTTAATTTTTGCATAATTTTCCTTGCTACAGCCGAACTAAACAGTAGTTTTTAAGTTGTAGTGATACTTGAGCGACTTATTAAGAATTTGCTTGCATTTCAAATGTTGTTTCCGTTTCTAAGTAAACTTTAAAGCCTAAACTTTCATAGAGTTTTTTTGCTGGGTTGTTTTTAAAAACGCTGAGTTTAACAGATGAATGATGAGAAAATGCTTCTTTCAAAACCCCTTCAATTATACATTTACCAACACCCAACCCCCGGCATGACGGTTTAAGCTGGATTTGAACCAAATCCCAAACCAAACCTTCCTTTACAACTTTAAGTAAACCCACCTCTAATGAGTTACAATTTATAATTTTGGCACAGTCAAAGCGATACTTAATTCGCTCCAAATGACTTTCTTCATTTGGAATTAACCCAGCATTTAAAATATGCGGATTCATAGACTCGTTACGTAAAGACAAGAGAAACGGGAAATCGCGTTCTTCTGCTGCTCTAAATTTAAGAATAACTTCCATTTCTACCTTTGCTTAACCCCGAGATAAACGGTACTAGTTATTTTTTACAAGAACAACATTTTAAAACCAATTAAAATAAGTACGACACCGCCAAACAGCTCCGCTTTATTCTCAAGTTTTGTGCCGCTTTTTGAGCCAATGAAAACACCGGCATAACTAAACGTGCAGGTTGTTACCGCAATTATGAGGCATGATATTAATGGATTTACTTTCAACAAAGTTAAAGCAAAACCTGCAGCCAGCGCGTCGATACTTGTCGCTATTGCAAGCATAAACATAATTCTGTGCGTAATATTTTTTATGTCTTTTTCAACTCCTTCAGAAAATGATTCATAAACCATTTTCCCGCCAATGATTAAAAGCAAAGAAAATGCCACCCAGGACGCATATGCTTCGACCCAACCTAAAACACCTTTACCAGCGAAATATCCGAACAGAGGCATTAAACCTTGAAATAGGCCAAAATAAATAGCGGCCATCAATGCCAACTTCTTACGGTTAATTGTATGCTTGGCTCCTAAACCTATAGAAACTGCAAACGCATCCATACTTAATGCCAACGCAAGAAAAATTACTTCTATCATCAAACTCACCAAAAATTAAATTATTTTTTCACTCCTGCTTAAGCATAATGCCGAACAAAGCGGAAATTTTTAAATTGTGATTTTGTGGATTACTTTTGCGCAGAAAAACCATAAAACCTCAACCTAAAAACTGTCCAATGTAGGCGCGAAGTGCCGAAGTGATGCTGCAACAACTTGTTATAATTTCTTGGGGTAAATTAAGCATTGTCAACTTCTTCATTCCACTCTTCGCCGTAACCAGCTTGAATCATGTAGCCACCTAAAGAATTGTATAATTTTTCTGTCCAATATTCAGCACTACCTTCAAAAGGAAGTGCGATTGATCGTTCAGCAGATAATGTAACCATTTTCCAGAAAAATTTACTTATGTAAACCGCTTCAGCTTTTGAAGAGACCTCTCCGCATGTAAAAATTTCTTTTGATTTTGAGTCCTTTAGAGCATCTGCGAAAAGTAATGCAACCTGTAGCTCTTCAGGATATTTATATTGAATCATAATGCTTTCCTCGCATCACTCATTACTGACATTCTATCCGCCAACCATTTCAGCTTTGAAATCAACTCATAGATAGTCATTTACTCAGTTACAGTTAAAAAATAGTGATCATGATTTGTTTTGTCTGGCACAAATTTCATTTTCTTAGGTGGCTCAATTGTTTCAAGCACCCAGTATACGTTTATTGCACTTCCTGGATTATGCTTCTCTTTCACTTTATATACACCTTTTAGATGCTGCCAATGAGCAGAAAATGAAAGGCCTTTTTGTTCGTGAGGTAAAACCCACTTTTCATCTATTGAAAATTTCCAGTCTTGCGCTCTCAGTCCTTTAATTAATCTGTCATTCTCGGCTACATCTATTTTTCTATATAAAGTAGGATGACTGAAACTTCTAGCTGGTCTTGATAAAGATTTCTCAAACTCTTTAATTAAGTCCCTTAAATTTTCCATGGTTCGAAATTGGTGGGTAAATTTATGGGTCATTTATATATCCATACTGGATTTTATAACGCCGAGTTAAGCGGCAGATTTTTAAGTTGTAGTTTTATGGAATGCTTTTGCGCAGTAAAATCACAAAACTGCGACTTAAAAGCTGTCCAGCACGAAGTGTGCGGTGCTTGAGCAATTTGTTAGGTGGACTGTACGACCGAATATTTGAGCTTAGGCAGCATTCTTTTCTGGGATTCGCTGTATACCTCCCCAACTTTCAATGCACCTTTCTTTAAATAGAAACCTTCAGCATCTGAATCAGATATTATGTGAAATTCTAGAATATTTAGTGCTTTGCATTCTGAAATTATCTGCTCAAATACCAGATTTCCGTTACCCTTTCCAATTGCCTTTGGTAAAAGCCAAAAGTGATCAAGCTCATCTAATTCGCCTTTAACTATTGCGAAGAAACCAATCACTTCTGATTTTTCTAGAACCAGTTTTACTGTATTGCGAGCAACATAGTCTTCTTTAAATCTTAAGTTAGATCGCCATACCTCAAGCTGCTCCTGAGAATAGCCCCAATAGCCCTTCGATGCGATTAACGTCTCACGGAGAAGGTCAACATGTTTGCTTCGGCATCTATAAAATGGAGCACTATTTTCACCTAACACCTTATTCAATAGTTGATACTTTATCTCTGCAACATTCCGCAGAGCAAATATCACAATAAAGTCTTTCAAAGCAATCCTATCCTACCAAGGATCAATAGCCCATTATTATTTCTTGCTTATCTCCCTTTTAGTTTTACGGCAGAATTAAGCTTACAGAACTAACAGGCGATGGAAAAACTGAACCACTATTGAGGTATGACAATATTGAGCGATATAAGCAGAGGGATGCGGTTAACTAAAAGAAGGTAATTTAAAATTTTTACTTGCAGCTTTTGCTAATTTAAAAGTTAAGACATGAAAAAAAAGACCGATAAATCAGCGAAAATATCGCTGATTTATCGGTCAAGAGCTTCACAAGGACTACAGGGATTTTAAGAATTTAATAACTGCATCTTTATCTGACTGCGTTCTGGCTGCGAAGGCTTTGCGCGCATTAGCTGCTTCACCGTCATGCCACATGATTGCATCTGTTACAGATTTGGCGCGGCCATCATGCATATAGGCTTCGCGACCACCGCCGGCGACATCAGCGGTGAAGCCAATACCCCAGAGTGGTGTTGTCCGCCATTGTGCGCCGCTCGCTTCGCCTTCACCCATATTGTCAGTCAAACCTGGGCCCATATCGTGCAGCAACAGATCTGTGTAAGGGTGAATAGTTTGGCTACGTAATTCTGCGAAAGGTGAAAATTGGCTGGTTTTCAAAGTGTCTTTATGGCAACCCGTACAACCGGTTTCAGCAAATACCACTTCACCGCGCAAGGCTGTTGCATCCTCCATATTGCGGCGCGCAGGTACACCAAGATTGGCGATATAACGCACCATTAAGTCGAGGTCAGAGTTAGCAATTTCATTACCCGTTTGGCAATCTGCCTGGTTTGTGCCGCAATCCAGTTTTGGGAATACTGTGGTTGTTACACCCATTTCCGCATTAAATGCCATTGCAATTTGGTGCTTAAGTGAAGAGGTAGCCGCTTTCCAACCGAAACGGCCGAGACGAGTCTGACCTGTTACTGGATCAACCACATGCGATACCTTACCGGCGATACCTGCACCATTGTTAGCGGCAGCAATTGCCAAAATATCTGACTCAGGGACAGCTTCTAACAAACCTAAACCAACAAATGCCGGGCTATTACGCACAGAGAAGAAGGTTGGAGCTGTACCGTTGATAAAGGTATACGCAGGTTTGGTAAGCGTGTTTACTGAACCATCTGCATAATTTGGCGCTTGTACAAAACCCGTAATCTGAGTTTGTGCTTCGCCTACACCTGAACCGCCAGTCAAACTGAAAGGTTGCAATGAGTTGCCATAAAGCGCATGAGCCGCACCTGCGGCGTTGCTACCAATTTTAACCGCCTGGTTATTAATGGTAATACCTACACCTTTAGGAATAGAGCGGCCATTGTTGAAGTGGCAACCTACACAGCTAGCGTTATAGAAGCGCGGGCCTACTTTTCCTTGCATAGCAACGAAAGGTTCATTAGTTTGCACATCAGTAAGATTGTTCGGATTTTGCGGCAACTCGCTATGGATACCGGTTTGCATATCGGTATGTACCAAACGGCGCCCCAACATAAACAACTCAGCATTACCACCTTGAGCTACAACGTTACCGCCGCCCATATTGGTTGCTTCTTGTTTAAAGGCTTGCCAAGGTTCATCCGAATAATTGTATGGCAAGGTTGTGCGTCCACCGGACAAAGCTTTGAGCGGCAGAGGGAAGCTGTCATACACCGTTGGGCAAGATGGCTCAGTATTCGATACCGGATTGCAAACAATAATTTGGCCATTGTCGTCGGTATCCAGGGTTGGCTTACCAACCCAAGGAACTATACCGTTTGGTTGATCGCCTTTACCGCCGCCTACCATATACAACAAGGCTGTACCGTAATAGTTATTGCGGCTGCCAGCAGGATGAATGCTCGGTGCAGACAGAAATTGGGCAATTTCCATCTCAATACGATCGCCGATTCTTAATGGACGCTGTGGTAAACCGTTGGTGCGTTTCCAGTAATCTTTCAACACTGGATTATTTTGTGTCAGCGACAACTTAAAGTGATTTTTTTCGCCAGGCACTTCTGTTACACCAGTGTTATCCATGTACAAAGCCACTGTGCCACCGCCCATGTAGAAGAAGCGGGTTCCAGTACTTTCCATCGGTATCTGGCTATACACTTCTACATCAATGAAGGTTCCGCCTTTAGCGATGTAATCTTTAATAATCACAGTCACTGTGCGATCAAGCCAGTAATGAGGCAGGTAATGGTCGTAACCACTACCCCTTTCCATTTCTCTCAAGAAGCCGGTTTCGTCCGCAAATGCAGGTACTGGTTCTCTTCTAACTTCGCGTGCATGGCGATCACGGCTGCGGTCAGAAAAGGTAGTTTCAACTCTATCGGCAAACTCAACGACTGTTTCTGGTTCAAGTGCAGTTGTATCGTTATAGAGCGGGACTATGTTGCCAAGCGCTACGCTGCTTGATGAGACACCGACAGAAGAATTACCAAGGCTAGATGCCGGTGTACTAGAGGCAGGAATACTGCTTTTGGGTGTACTGCTAGCGGCAGCGCTACTACTGGCTGCTGCCGCTCCACCAAACACTTTCAATTCAAAAATGGAGTAACCCCAAGCATTGCCAACGCTGCGTGCAGTGCCATAAATACGCACATAACGATAACTACCGCTGACGTTGTTGGTATCTGTACGATTACCAAAAGTGCCGCCGGTAACTGTTGCCAAAGTCGCCCAAGTGACATTGTCGTTAGAACCCTGCACTTGATAGTTAGCGGCGTTGGCGGCTTCCCAATCAATTACAACGCTCGACAAGGTTTTAGCAGCGCCAAGGTCAACACTAATCCAGCTCGGGTCAATGGCCGCTGTCGATTCCCAACGGCTTCCTGCATTGCCATCCACCGCATTAGCAGCAGCTTGTAGTGTCGTGCTCGCTGCAGTTATACGACCGAGAGCCAAATTCGTGTTAGCGGCAATGCTGGATGCAGGGACACTTGAAGCAGGAATACTGGAAGCAGGTGTGCTTGATGCAGGAGTACTGCTGGCAGCTACACCCCCATAAACTTTGAACGACCAAATGGAATAACCATATTGACTGGTTCGCGCTGTGCCATACATACGCACATAGCGATAGCTCCCACTGACGGAGTTGGTATCTGTACGATTACCAAAGACACCGCCGGTTTTGGTTGATAGCGTCACCCAGGTAGTTCCATTGGTAGAACCCTGAACCTCGTAGGTGGCAGCATTGGCCGCTTCCCAATCAATGACTACGCTAGTCAAACTGTATTGCGCGCCGAGATCGACACTAAGCCAGGATGGATCTGTGGCGAAAGCCGACTCCCAACGTGTTCCGCCATTGCCATCGACTGCATTTGCAGCAGGCTGCGCGACCGTACTCGCGCTGGCAACTTTATTTAACGCAAGATCCACTTGTGCGTAAAGATTACTGCTGGCAAGCAACAACACCGTGCATAGCATTTGAAAAAATCGCATTATCGTTATTCTGAACATGATGACCTCCGTTCGCCCCAACGATTAAACATTTATTATGAATAGCTGCGATATCCCCGCACGAAACGAGGAGTAGCGACAACTTTTTATGAAGTTCAATGTTTGGAGCTAGTGTTTAAAGGGTTTTAATGAATTAACGTCGGTGCCTAATGAAGATTTTCGACGCCAACTTATCGTTATTGTTTCGTTATTGTTTCGTTATTGTTAGTTACTATGTTAGTTACTACAGTCCTCGCAAAATGCCCGCTAAATTGGGCACAAACTTATCATTACACGACACAGACTGAATCACCTAGCGCACTAAATGCGAACGACAAACATGGGAAACGTACGAATAGTATTGAGGAAAAATACCCCTGGTACTGAAGAAAAATACAAGCAGTACTGAAGAAAAAACACAGGGGCTTAGAGGAAAAAACGCAAGAGTGCAGAGGAAATTACCCGTAAATTAGCGCGAGGGGTGCGCTGATTTACGGGTAAAAATGGTGGTGAGGATTACAATGATTTTAAGAATTTAACGACTGCATCTTTATCAGCTTGTGTTCTGGTTGCGAAAGCTTTGCGCGAATTAGCCGCTTCACCGTCATGCCACATGATTGCATCCGTTAAAGTTTTCGCCCGACCATCATGCATGTAAGCTTCACGATTACCGCCGCTCACATCTGCAGCCAAGCCAATACCCCAAAGTGGGGAGGTACGCCATTGCGCGCCACTCGCTTCACCCTCACCCATATTGTCTGCCAAGCCTGGGCCCATATCGTGCAGCAGCAAGTCAGTGTAGGGGTGAATAGTTTCGTTGCGCAGTTCAGCAAAAGGAGCGTAGGCGCTGGTTTTTAAAGTGGCTTTATGACAACCCGTACAACCGGTTTCACCAAACACAACTTCACCGCGCAGTGCTGTTGCATCGTCCATATTGCGGCGCGCAGGTACCCCGAGGGTGGCGATGTAACGCACCATGTTATCGAGATCCGTATTGGCTAACTCAGTACCGGTTTGACAATCTGCTTGACCGGTACCGCAGTCCAATTTGGTAAACACAGAACTCGTTACGCCCATTTCAAAGTTCAGTGCCGCGCCAATTTGATGCTTGATCGATGAAGCAGCCGCCTTCCAGCCAAAACGCCCCATGCGAGTTTGACCCGTCACCGGATCAATCACATGCGACACCTTACCGGCGATACCTGCACCGTTGTTGGCTGCTGCAATCGCTATTATGTCCGCCTCAGGTACAGCGTCTAACAAACCAAGGCCAACAAAGGGTGGGCTATTCCGTACCGAGAAGAAGGTAGGCGCAGTACCATTCACAAATGTGTACTTAGGTTTCGTTAAGGTATTTACCGAGCCATCGGCATAGTTAGGCGCTTGCACAAATCCAGAAATTTGCGTTTGTGCTTCACCAATACCTGAACCACCTGTCGTGCTGAACGGTTGCAAAGAACCACCAAACAAAGCGTGCGCTGCACCGGCAGCATCACTACCAATTTTCACAGCCTGGTTATTAATGGTGACACCTACACCGCGAGGAATAGAGCGACCATTATTGAAGTGGCAACCTACGCAGCTTGTTGTATAAAACCTTGGGCCGACTTTGTTTTGCATGGCAACAAAGGGTTCGTTGGTTTGCACATCAGTAAGGTTATTAGGGTTTTGCGGTAACTCGCTATGGATGCCGGTTTGCATATCGGTATGAACTAACCTGCGCCCCAACATAAACAACTCTGCATTACCGCCGGTTTTAAGCATATTGCCAGCACCCATATTGCTTGCCTCTTGCTTGAAGGCTTGCCAGGGCTCTCTGGAATAGTTGTAAGGCAATGTAGTACGCCCACCTGACCAGGCAGCTTGCGGCAGCGGAAATGAGTCCATCACCGTCGGGCAGTTTGGTTCGGTATTGGATACGGGGTTACAGGTTAAAGTGTTGCCGTTGCCATCTGTGTCCAACGTTGGTTTGCCAACCCAGGGAACTATACCGTTTGCCTGAACGCCTTTACCACCACCCACCAAATACAGTAGTACGGTGCCGTAATAATTATTACGACTGCCCGCCGGATGTATGTCTGGCGCTGAGAGGAATTGCGCGATTTCCATTTCGATACGATCGCCAATTTGCAGGGGGCGTTGCGGTAAGTTGTTGGTACGTTTCCAGTAATCTCGCAACACAGGATTATTCTGCGTAAGCGACAACTTGAAGTGATTAACCTCACCCGGCACCAAGGTAACACCGGTGTTATCCATGTATTCCGCTACAGTGCCAACACCGTAGTAGAAAAAGCGAGTACCGGTGCTTTCCATAGGAATTTGGCTATACATTTCCACATCGATATAGGTGCCGCCTTTAGCAACATAATCTTTAATCACAACGGTAACGGTGCGGTCTAACCAATAGTGCGGCAGGTAATGGTCGTAACCACTGCCCACTTCCATATTTCTCAGAAAGCCAGTTTCATCAGTAAAGGCCGGAGTTGCCTCAACCCTGACTTCACGCGCATGACGATCGCGGCTACGATCTGAAAAAGTGGTTTCAACTCTATCGGCAAAATCAACCACTGATTCTGGCTCAAGTGCTGTTGTGTTGCTGTAGAGCGGGACTATATTGCCAAGCGCTACAGAGCTACTTGATACAACAGCTACAGAAGAGTTAGCGAGGCTACTGGCCGGCGTGCTAGATGCAGGAGTACTACTTTTTGGCGTACTGCTAGCAGCGGTGCTACTGGTAGCTCCAGAGGCACCAAACACTTTCAATTCAAAAATGGAGTAACCCCACTGGTTGCCCACACTGCGTGCAGTGCCATAAATACGCACATAGCGATAGCTGCCACTGACGGTGTTGGTGTCCGTACGATTACCAAAGGTACCTCCAGTAACGGATGCCAGAGTCGCCCAAGTAGCATTGTCGTTAGAGCCCTGCACTTGATAATTTGCAGCATTAGCGGCTTCCCAATCAATCACCACACTCGACAAGGTTTTAGCAATGCCAAGGTCAACGCTAATCCAGCTGGGGTCAATAGCTATTGCCGATTCCCAACGGGTTCCACCATTACCATCCACAGCATTGGCAGCAGCTTGTACTGCAGTACTCGCTGCAGTGATTCCGCCCAGAGCCAAATTTGTGTTGGCGGCGATGCTGGATACAGGAGTACTAGATGCGGGTATACTGCTGGCTACTACAGCACCGCCATAGACTTTCATCGACCAAATGGAATAGCCCCATTGGTTACCGGTACTGCGCGCCGTGCCATACATACGCACATAGCGATAGTTGCCAGTAACGACATTGGTATCCGTACGTGTACCGAAAGCACCACCGGTTTTGGTGGATAGCGTCACCCAGGTAGTTCCATTGGTAGAACCCTGAACTTGATAGTTCGCAGCATTAGCTGCTTCCCAATCAATCACTACGCTAGTCAAGCCATATTGAGCACCGAGATCGACACTCAACCAGGATGGATCAGTAGCAATGGCGGATTCCCAACGCGTACCCGCATTGCCGTCGACTGCATTGACGGCAGGCTGTAAAGCCGTGCTGGCACTGGCGACTTTGTTTAACGCAAGATCCACCTGCGCATAGAGATTACCGCTGGCAAACAACAATATTGCGCACAGCAGATGAAAAAAACGCGTCCGAAATAGTTTAAACATGATTTAACTCCTAACGCCCCATGCCATCAAACAATCATTATTATTAATTACTGCACCCAACTTTAGTTAAGGTGCAACTACAGCTTTATGAAGTTCAATGCGAGGAACTTGTGTGAAGGATTATTAATGAATTAACGTTAGTGCCTGATGAAGTTTTCGGCCCCAACTTATCGTTATTGTTAGTTACAACAGGTGTACAAAATGCGCTCTACTTTGCGCACACATTTATCATTGCACAGCAAAATGATTTTCTTACCCCACTTAAATACCAACGACAAACATGGGAGAGATGCAAATGTGGGAGGTATGAATAGTATTCGCACCACTTACTGCAGCCTTGCCATTTATACCCACAACTAGATAACAAAAACGGGAAGCACCGGTTAACACACAGGAGTGGAGGTCTCTCACGACCTAAAAATTAAATTTTTATTAGGAGAAAGCAGATGCCTCAAGCATCAAGGAGGTAACCCAAGATAACGCCCCGAGATGATGTAGGTGATCTTAGGATTGTTGTGAAGCTTGGATGTAGTGAAGCGTGGATGTTGTGAAACCTGAATTACTGCGAGACTTGAAATTATGACGAGACTTGAAATTGTTACAAGACTTGGATGTTGTGAAACCTGGGCTGCTATAAGATTTGGACTGCTTGAGAGTTGAAGAGATCAGCGCAGAACACCGACAGAAAAACACAGGAGAATTATTTAATCCCCCGTGCTTGTGGGATACCAGCTTAAGTTCTAATTGGCATCAATGGTATAAATCCTTATAGCTACCACCAGCTTTTACAAAGCAAAGCTCCAACTTCTCTAAATAGTTTACCGCTTCTATCGCCTTATCTTCTGGTAAAGCCCCGGTGATAAAAGCCTCTATGGCATCCTCTTGAGCTTTGCGTGCACAATCAACTTCATAGTGCAGACTTAAAATATACGATTCGTTTAGATATTTACTATTTTGTTGTGTTTTCATTATTATTCACTCCAAAAAGATTAATTTTAACAGTTTGCCTAATTACGCATCTTTTGCTTAGTTACGCACTTTTTGCTGTACCGACTTGCCAGCTGAATCATCCTGGAACCCTCCTGTTGTTAAAATAACGACAATCTAAATATCTTCTTACAATTTGAAGTGTAGATGCTTGAATCAATTTTGCTAAATTTTTTATATCATTTTTATTAAAAAATTATGTAAAAAACATATCACGCATCTAACGCTTAAAAAACACTCAGCACGAGCCATGGAATAATCTATCTTGGCGCGCCAAAAAATATTAGCTTAAACAATATTCAGTTACTGTGAATTATTTATTTCAGATAAAAAACAAACATCGACTTAATTATTTTATCAAGCAAGAACCCCGCTTAAGCGCAGGATTCTTGCTAAAAGTTACCATCACCAGGATTTAATTTATGCGAATGGGTAAGTAAGTAGCATTGTTGCTTGATACGGTTTCAACCAACGCATCATCGTAATCCACAATCGCACCTAACCAATAATTGGTGCCGGCAATTAAATCACTCGGTATCACTAAACTGGTTTTAAATGTGGCTGGCTGATTGCGTTTCAGTGTTACCGTTCCGGTGCCAATCAACTTATCACTGGTAGAAATGGTACTGTTGGTAGAAACATAGTAAGCAATCTTCACTGTGTGTGTTGCTTTGCCATTGTTCTCACCCGTTAATTCCAATTTCACCGCTTGACCTTTATTGACGTAGTAACGTCTCTCACCCGAATCGTTATAGGAACTTAATACTGAATTGGCTGAATCAAACAGTTGTGTTGGTTGATGTGTGCTGTACTGGCCGCTAGTGCCCAAATATTTAAAATTACTCAGTGATAAATCTTCAATATTTGCGCTCGTTGCCCCATAAAGAATAATGGAGCCTTCTGACGCATCTTCACCTAAATACGAACGTGCAGTGCTGCCATTCACATGAATATGATTCCAGTCATCACCCATAATGTTGTACCAGCGATTTTCATGATTCAATCCCATTGCATGGCCAAGCTCGTGAATTGCAGTCGTTTGAAACGGGCGTGAAGACCCGCCAAATGAATTGAGGTTGGCTTTATTCATGGACGTTGTGTAGTTTTGATTAACATCAAAAATTACATCCGTTTCATCAATGCCATAATGCAAGCCGGCAAATTCATAACAATGTGACCAAGTCAGTGTGATAGCAGGCGCACCACTCAGCACAGCAGGATCTTTACTAAACCATACTTCATTTTCACCGTTATTGAGATTGATAGTGGTATCACTCAAACTGAGTGTGAAATAAAACTTGCTCGGGTTAGCGTTCAGCCGATCAACTGCAGTTTGTAATGCAGCCGCCATTGCCGAACCCGGCGGAAAACTTTTTTTACCCGCACTTAAATTTTCAACTGTGTTATCCCATGTAATATTATTACCGTTACAGGTATTCCAACCTGCTGCATTAGCATTTAATGATGCCACGCTCATTACAGCTGTTGTTACTGCACTCAACATCAAAACAACTATCGTGTTAATTTTCATTTAAATTTCCTTCTTAATTGGCGATTAGTGTGCGCGATTATTTAATAACGGGGTTGCCGTTATTGTTACGGACTGCAGCCTCTTCCCAACGATCAAAATCACTGGCAACCACCACACTTGTCCGCGCCAAAATTGGCTCTGACTCTAAAGGTGGTGCCTCTTCAGTAAACACCGGAGCACGAAAATCATCTTTCATGGATGCGGATAAAAATACGGCTGAACCATCATAAAAACGTGCAACTCTTTTCGCTTGCACTTTTACGTCATTCACAAATTGCGTTAACTTAATCGGGGTAGCTGTCTCTACTGGGCTGGAAGGCTCCGCAGTATCGGGAATCGATTCAGAGATAGCTTTACCCAGCAATTGGGTTGCGCCCGTAATTACATTGATCATTCGCGTCGACAGCGACAAAGCTTTTGCATTATTCGCCTGCAGTATCGCAAAGCTATCCTCATTCACTAAAATGCCATCGCGCGTGCGAAATCTACCCCCAGTGCAATCAACCAATGGGCAAATAGCCAGGCCATTTTTACGCACAAACAACACATCAGTATCGCCTGTATGAAATTCTGGTGATTCAGAAACTGTTAAATAACGCACCACCTCACCTTTTTGTTGCCGCCCACCCATAAAACGCAGTGTGACTAAATCACCATCAGGACGCCCTGCTATCACGTCACTGATTTGATAGGTTACAAACGTAAAAGGGATTGCATCTACAGAATCTTTAAATTGAACATCAATTACTTTTCCAAAAAAAACCAAATCAGATTCAGTCAATAATTTTTCAGTTTGCAGCCTTAAGCTGACATCTTGCGCAGCAGCCATGTTGGAGAAAATAGTAGCTTGCAGAATAATTGCGGCGGCTATAACGAACCATTGTGAAAACTTTTTCATAAATATTTCCTT
This sequence comes from Gammaproteobacteria bacterium, assembly GCA_043745725.1. Lineage (GTDB taxonomy): Bacteria > Pseudomonadota > Gammaproteobacteria > Pseudomonadales > Cellvibrionaceae > Cellvibrio. Next base: position 14,801 of record JAYTSJ010000268.1, read on the forward strand.
TTTAAGTAAAAGCCGGCATGTATTGCCGGCAGTGTTATTTTATAAAATACATTCCTCTTATTGATTACTTACCCAACTTCTCGCCGATCCCTGCCATAACAGTTTGTATTTTTCCGAGATTTTCAATGCGATGACTGATTGAGCTAATCGCTGACTTTAATGTTTCTTGATCTAACCCAGCGATGGATCTCGGGCTAAGGTGTTCGTAAACCTGGCCTTTTTCATTGATGATAATTTCATTCACCAGCTCGGAAATAATCATCGGCCACTCGGATTTCGGAATTTTTGGATATTGACGAGTGCTAATTTCTTTGGAGCTACTACTACTTGTTAATTTAAAAACAGCCAGCGCTAAACAAGTTTGGCCTTTGTTGACGGTTAAGGTATTGCCTGTCGGAATATTGTTGCCCGCGTAGACAAAAATTTTATCGAAAACCGCATGCGTGGTAGTCGTAGTAATGACAATGGAGTGGCTATTAGCATGTGAAGTGATGCTGAGCTTGGCATACTCCGGTAATTCCTGGTGCACAGTAGCGGTTACAGAAGCAGTCGCAATGGTGTCAGTATCAATTGCATTATCAGTTGGCGTAGGTTGCGAGAAATCCACAAAGTGAGAAGCCTGTGCAAATCCGCCACCGCCGCCTACATCATCGAGAATAAACGGCGTTAATACCAGCGCATCGTCACCGCCTGGGCCAATACCTTCTTTGTTATACCAGGATTGAATGGTGGCACCATCAACGCCAGGTACTTTTGCAGTTGCCGGGTAAAAACCACCAGATTCATAGCTGAAAATAAGATCCCACAAATCAGAGTTGTTTGGATTGGCTAGTTTTTTGGGAATCGGAGCGAAGGGTTTGTTATTCAGTTCCAGGTCGTCTTCATAGCCAGGAACTCGATCTTTATTACTGCCAAATTGCAAATATTCAGAGGTGTAAAACATAATAATTATTCCTTTAAGTTTTGGGATTAAAAAACCAAATACAGAAGTGTCCATACATTTCAAATGCAACCAGTGCCGCTGCAGTTAATTTAACATCCCTGTAGAAAGGAAGAGCTTAAAGAATGAACTTGTCAGAAGTGTGTCGTTTGCAGAATTTTTGTGTCAATTGTGTCAGCGGAAAATATAAAGCGGTTAACGGATACGCAAATGCATTCACATGAATTTAAACGACAAGCGTAGATTTAAGCACTCAACATAAATTTAAGCGCCATCAGGAATTAACCTGACGCAAACACGTAACCCACGCCGCGCACGGTTTTTATTGCCGTAGGCTTTTCAGGATCAGACTCTATTTTTTTTCGCAAACGCGTAATGCGGCTATCAATAGAACGATCAAACGCATCGACATCATGCTTATGTGCAAGAGCTAATAATCGATCGCGAGTTAAGGGACGATTCGGGCTTGCGATTAAGGCCATTAATAAATCGTATTCCATACTGGTGAGCGCGACTTCTTCGCCGGCATCCCAAAGCCTATGCTGCTCTGTATCAAATAAACATTTACCAACTCTCGTATGTGCAGGCAGCAATTGTTGCTGCGCAACTAGCGCGGAATTTGGTTGCAAAGGCTTTATATAAGAAGGTTCTCCATGAGTTCGCCGCAACACACTTTTGACTCGCGCTAAAAGCGCACGCAAATCAAAGGGTTTACTAACGTAATCATCCGCACCCATTTCAAGCCCAACAATCATATCTACCTGGCTGGTTGCAGCAGTCACAATAATTACGGCAGCAGTAGTGTGCTGGCGCAAGTATCGTGTTAACGACAAGCCATCGTCACCCGGCATATTTAAATCCAGCAGGACAATATGCGGTGTGAAACTATTCAGCAATTCTTTAAGTTGTTGCCCATGATGCGCTACTTTTACCTCAAACCCTTGCAGGAAAAAATATTCACTGAGGGTTTCGCAAATATCAATTTCATCATCAACCACAATCATTTTCTGTGCGGGCATCATGCGATAAGCTCTCCACGGGTCACGAGCGACGCCACTAAACCAAGTAATTGCGGCGGAGAAAAAGGTTTTTCTAAAATAGGGCAATTAACTGTGCGTAAAAAAATGGTGTTATCAACCGTTAATACATCGCCAGTCATAAAAATAAAATGGTCGCGAAAATACGGCCATCGTTCAACAACCGCTGAAAACAATTCAGCACCATTCATAGCTGGCATACGGAAGTCACTTAAAATAACATGTGGCAAACTAGTTTCTAATAGTGTTAATACTTCGTTGCCATTATTTGCGCAAATCACCTCGTGGCCCGCGTTACGCAAAATTTCACTGATCATTTCAAGTATTTCTGGCTCATCATCAACCACTAAAATACATTGCTGAATGATATTTTGTGATATGGAAAAATTTTCGCTTTGTTGCGCTTCCTGGTATTCACTGATTGGCAAACTAATCGCAAAACAAGCACCGGCCTCCGCGTTTTCTAAAATTTCGATGCTGCCACCATGAGCTTCAACAATCCCATTACACACAGATAAACCTAAACCTGTGCCGATACCCATCGGTTTTGTGGTAAAAAATGGTTCAAAAACTCTACGCCGTAAATCAATTGGCACCCCTGGCCCAGTATCCATTATTTCAAGGTGAATCATGTTGCGTGCTTCACTCAACGATGTTCGCAAGGTTAAACACCTTATCGCACAATCCTGCATCGCATGCTGAGCATTCAGCACCAAATTAGTAATCACTTGATGCAGTTGATCGCTATCGGCATGTAGTAGCGGTAAAGCTTCGTGTAGCTGCAATACAACCTTTACACCACGGCTGCGCAAACCATAATCGAGCAAATCTACAGCATCCTTAATAACCTCGTTAAGATTTACGTTAGTGCGCTGGGGAGGTTTGTGACGTGCCATTGAAAGAAAAGTAGAAACCACTTTTGCACAACGGTCTGCTGCGCGACAAATTTTTTCCGCGCGATTCAGTACCCGGTGGTCTTGCTCGGTTTCTTTTAATAGTTGTGCCTGCCCCAAGACTACCGATAGCGGATTATTAAGTTCATGAGCAACTCCCGCAAGCAACGCACCTAAAGCGCTGAGCTTTTCATTGCTCTGCAGAATTTCTCGCTGACGAATAAGCTCTTTTTCCGCATTGCGCTGCGCAGTGAGATCGCGAATGTAAGCAGTCACCAAACGGCGACCAATTAAATTAATTTCACGTAAGGTGATTTCTACGGGAAAGATACTGCCATCTCTACGCATAGCATCCAACTCTAACCGTAACCCCAAAATTCTTTTTTCACCACTAGCCACAAAACGTTTAAACCCCGCATCATGCCCTGCGCGCAAATGCTCAGGCACAATGAGTTTGCCTATGGCCTGGCCGATGACCTCTTGCCGTGAGTAACCAAATATTGTTTCTGCGGACTGATTAAATTCGATAACACTGCCCGTGTCATCAACGGTGATAACACTTTCAACCGAGGCTGATAACATCGCTTGATGTAATTTTCTGCTATTATTTTTAATAACCAGTGATTGGTAAAACTGCCAACGCGAATGCTGCTCTATCGTATAACCCGCAAAAATTCCTATGATGGCATTAGACATTAAGAAAAAGTTATTGCTGAGAACTTCTGGCAACAGCAGGTGTTTATAAAACGCAATGATGTTATACACAACAATAATGATTAAAACCGCCCATAGCGCATTAAAAAATCGCAACCCTACAATAAATAACGTCCAGGTAATGCACAAATTAATACCTTCGTAGTAATAGTGATTAACCTCATTGCGAGTAATTAACAGCATCGCAAAAATACCGGAAGCCGTTGAAAAACTACTCAGCATTAAAAATAATTGATGGTGTAGCGTAAATATTTTGCTATAGGTTACTGCAAATGCAATAACAAAAATGCTACAGGTTACCGCCCGAATTGCCCATAGCTTGAACATGGATTCGGGCACGAGCAGATAATCTAAATAAGCAAAATTCACGTAGAGAACAAAAGCTAGTAACAACGCCAGCCGCGCTTGACCAGAAACCTTACCGGCATAATCAGCGCTGTAATGTTGCTCTAGTGCCTGATCCTTAAATATCAGGGAAAAAAGTTTTAGTACATTGTATCTGTCTATAAAAGGTATGGGGGCGTGGTCATCGGGGGCAAGATTTTGCATGGCATTAATCTCGCGGCGCACAAGTACCTTGTTCCGCCGGCTTCAAATGGGGCACAAAATTACAAGGTCTCTGCCGTGAGTCTAATTGAAATTTTATAATTTCATCCCATGCGGTTTTGCACGCGTTAGTAGAACCCGGTAAGCAAAAAATTAAGGTGCGATTAGCAAGCCCTGCAATTGCCCGCGATTGAATCGTGGAGGTACCTATATCGCGAAATGAAATCTGGCGAAACAATTCACCAAAACCTTCTACACACTTATCAAACAACGGCATCATTGCTTCAGGGGTAGAATCACGGCCGGAAAAACCGGTGCCGCCCGTAATAACAATGACTTGAATTTTTTTATCGGCTATCCATTGCGAGCAGATAGCCCGAATATGATAAATATCGTCTTTCACTAACTGACGGTCGCCGAGTTGATGACCGCTGCTTTGCAATCGATCTATTAATAATTGACCGGAAGTATCAGTCGCAAGGCTGCGAGTATCCGAGACAGTTAAAACCGCTATAGATAGTGGTAACAAGGTTTCAGTTTTGTTATGCGACATAAATTCATATCTCTAAAATCACTAACTTAAAAACGCAGTTAATTTATTAATACTACTTCTTACTCATCAAATCTTTAAGGTTGGCAAAAGGATTTGATGTTGCTGGTGCAAGTATTTTCTCTTTAGTCGAGCCATACAAAGTAAACTCGTTAAACTTAGCGTGTTCTTGATCGTGACAATACAAACAGAGTAATTCCCAATTACTCCCGTCTGAAGGATTATTATCATGATTGTGATCTTTATGATGCACGGTTAACTCCCGTATACCAGAGTAGGCAAATTCTCGCGCGCAACGTCCACAAACCCACGGATACAGTTTTAGCGCTTTATCTCTATAGCCTTGTTCCCGCTGTAAATAACCTGCGGCACCTTTAAAATTATCCGTAGCCATAATGTATTCTCTTCTCTTTAAATATGTCACCGAGTACTACTTATGAGGATAATGCGGATGTTATTTAGGAATAGCAAGGCTCAACTATCGTTTCCACTCGCCTTGTGCAAAGCCATTACCTGTTTCATTAATTGGCAAGAAAGGTGGCGCAATAAATCTCATCAACCGTCAGGCAATTGACCCGCGCGCAACCCCTCATGCAACCCCTCGCACAACAAAGACACCAAGCAAATAGCAAACACTTTCTTTGCCCTCGTATGGTACCGTTTAACAATGCTGTGTAGCGGGCATTATTGACAAGATGGCATTTAGAGCTAGCCTGTAAACAAACAATTTTATTTGGCAATTAGCGGATTAGCTAATGATAAATGAGTCTTATAATGCAAGAGAAGATGTCTGCGGCCAAAAATCATATCGATGACCATATTGAAAGTAGTATCTATTCTGCGCATTTGGCAGAAGTGAATGAAACTCGACAGGTAATTGCAAAAGAGGACATTTTTAATGATCGCGGGGTGTTATTGGTTAAAAGTGGCAGCGCGATTACACCAGCAGCTTCGCGCGCCATCGTACAATTTAAATTAACCAAACCATTACAAGACAGCGTTACCATTCAAAATGAGATGTCTGCAAAAGATTTGTTACATAATTTTTCAACATTCATAGCGCAAGACCACATTCTGCAATCCATTCATACCAGTTACCAGCTTGAACCTTTATTGGAGCTGCAGTGCTACCATTATGATGCCTTGCCAATGCTAAAACAAAAAATCACAGTCATGTCTGACCGAATGAGGGAAACGTTCGACCGTACACTCTCTTGCACTTGGTTTTCACTGCTAATTGCTAAAGAAATGCATCTCCCCCCGACCGATATTACCAACATTTTTCTGGCAGCTTTAGCTCATGATATTGGAATGCTTCACATAAACTCGGAAACCCTGGAGAAAAAAGAGCCACTTAATGCAGAAGAGTGGCGGCAAATACAAGCACATGTTGTTATTGGCAAAACTATTCTTGCTGCCATACCCAATGTGCCGCCTGCAGTATCACTAGCGGTACTCGAACATCATGAGCGCTGTGATGGCACAGGCTACCCTTTCGGAAAAGTGGAAAGCGAACTATCCATTGCCGGCCAGATCATCGCATTATCAGACAGTGTTATATCCGTATACTATAATCGTTTCAAACCGGAAGGGCGTGGCTGGCGCGACATAATTCCGTTTATTCAAATGAATAATCACGCCTTCTTCTATCGAAACTATGAGGTGTTAATTACCGTTTTGCGCCATAGCGAATTACCTTCAACAGGAGTGGTTGATGATGATGCGATGCTAGGTTTTATTGATCAAATTATTATTAAAAACACAGAGTTGAAACATTGGTTTAACGAAATAAAAGATTACATGAAATTGATCGGCTACTCTCATGGCGATAGAAAGTTACTAACGAGGCGCAATATAAGAATACCATTACATAAAAATATCCTGTAAAATGCATGGATGAAATATGACGCCAGATCACTCAGCACAGAAGAA